>NZ_JBYSWT010000029.1:0-96792 GCF_058781435.1 Pseudomonas sp. FW507-12TSA | reverse complement strand
CTGACCCGTGGCCGCCCCGATGGGGTGGTGGACTACCTGGGCCGGGTCGACCACCAGGTGAAGATCCGCGGCTTCCGGATCGAACTGGGTGAGATCGAGGCGCGCCTGCGTGAGCAGGAGGCTGTGCGGGAAACCGTGGTGGTGGCGCAAAGTGGCCTCAGCGGCAAGCAGTTGGTGGCCTATGTGGTACCGGTGGACCCGGAGCTGGTGAGCGACGCCGTGGCGCAAGCGCAATGCCGCGACGCGCTGCGCCAGGCGCTCAAGGCGCGCCTGCCGGACTACATGGTGCCGGCGCACCTGATGTTCCTCGAACGCATGCCGCTGACTCCTAACGGCAAGCTGGATCGCAAAGGGCTGCCACAGCCGGACGCCAGTCAGTTGCAGCAAGCCTATGTGGCTCCGCAGAGTGAACTGGAAGGGAAAATCGCAGCGATCTGGGCCGAGGTCCTGCGCCTGCCACGGGTGGGAATCAACGACAACTTCTTCGAGCTGGGCGGTGATTCGATCATCTCGATCCAGGTGGTGAGCCGTGCGCGGCAAGCCGGCGTGCGCTTTACGCCCAAGGACCTGTTCCAGCACCAGACCGTGCAAAGCCTGGCCTCGGTCGCCAGGGAGGGGGGCGAAGGCCTGGTCATCGACCAGGGGCCGGTAGCAGGAGATGCACTGCTGCTGCCGATCCAGCAGTTCTTCTTCCAAGAGGACATTGCCGAGCGCCAGCATTGGAACCAATCTGTGGTTCTGCGCCCTGGAGAATTGCTCGACGGATATCTATTGCAGCAGGCACTTGGAGCTTTGATCGCACACCACGATGCCTTGCGTTTGAGCTTTACTGAAGCGCCCACGGGTTGGCAGGGACATTATCGTGGCCTGGATGAACTGCAAGCGGCTGAAGGCTTGCTCTGGCAAGTGACCCTTGACTCTGTCGAAGCGCTCGAGCCTTTGGGTAACAAGGCGCAGCGTAGCCTGGACCTGGCCCAAGGGGTATTGTTGCGCGCTGTCTTGGCTGAGCTGCCCGATGGTTCCCAGCGATTGCTGTTGGTAATCCACCATCTGGTTGTCGATGGTGTGTCTTGGCGGATTCTTCTAGAGGATCTGCAAACGGCCTATTGCCAGGTTCGCGCTGGGGCTCAGGTGGTATTACCTGCCAAGACCAGCTCTACCAAGGCTTGGGCTGAGCGTCTGCGAGTTCACGCACAGGGGCCTGCGCTCCAGGACGAATTGGGGTTCTGGCAAGCGCAATTACGAGGCGTCGAGTCTGGATTGCCTTGTGACAACCCCCAAGGCGGCTTACAGAACAAGCTGGCGCTATCCGTAAGCACGCATCTGAATCAATCCTATACCCGTCGATTGTTGCAAGAGGCTCCGGCAGCTTATCGCACCCAGATCAACGACCTGCTTCTGACGGCGCTTTCACGGGTTATCACCCGTTGGACCGGCCATGCTTCGCTGCTGGTCAAGCTTGAAGGACATGGTCGTGAAGATCTGTTCGATGACATTGACCTGACCCGTACCGTGGGCTGGTTCACCAGCCTGTATCCCGTGGCATTGACCCCTGCGCAGACACTCGCTGACTCGATCAAGCGGATCAAGGAGCAGTTGCGTGCGATTCCCGATAAGGGCGTTGGTTTTGGGGCTCTGCGTTACCTGGGTGATGAGCACGCGAGGAAGACCCTCGATGAGTTGGCAAAACCCAGAATCACCTTTAACTATCTGGGCCAATTCGATGGCAGTTTCGATGATTCTGCAGACCGCCCATTCTTTACTCCCACCGGTGAAGCAGTCGGCCCGGATCAGAGTGATGAGGCCATGTTGGGCAACTGGTTGGAAATCAACGGCCAGGTTTATGGTGGTGAGTTGAGCCTGAACTGGAGTTTCAGTCGTGAGATGTTCTCCGAGCAAACCGTGCAGCACCTGGCCGATGATTACGCGCTGGAGCTGCAGGGTTTGATCGAGCATTGCTGCCTACCGGCAAGCCGCGGTTTTACTCCATCGGACTTCCCCCTGGCGAAGCTCAGCCAGGGGCAATTGGATTCTTTGGCATTGATGGAGGTAGATGATCTCTATCCGTTATCACCCATGCAGCAAGGGATGCTGTTCCACGCACTGTATGAGCCGCAGGCGGGCGACTACGTCAACCAGATGCGGGTCGATGTAGAGGGGTTGGATCTGCCGCGGTTCAAGGCTGCCTGGCAGGCCACCGTAGAAAATCACGACATCCTGCGTACCGGTTTCATCTGGCGTGGCGATCTGGAGCAGCCGCTCCAGGTGGTTCATCGCCATGCAGAGGTATCTTTCATCGAGGCGGATCTACAAGACAGGAGCGAATCGCCACGGGAGCTGGATACCTTGGCCGAATCCGAGCGAGTGCAGGGCTTCAACCTCGAGTGCCCGCCCTTGATTCGACTGGCGGTGGTTCATACCGGTATGCAGCGTTGTCATTTGATCTACACCAGTCACCACATCCTGATGGATGGCTGGAGCAGCTCACAACTGTTTGGTGAGGTATTGGAGCGTTATGCCGGGCATGTTCCAGAGGCCCAGCTAGGTCGCTACAGGGATTTCATCGCCTGGCTGCAGGTGCAGGACAAATCGTCCCAGGAGGCATTCTGGAAAACCCAGTTGGCCAATCTGGATGAGCCAACGAGATTGTTCCAAGCACTGTCGCAGAACCTGCGTCACGGGTCTTCGGGGTTGGGAGAGCTTGCACATGAGTTGGATCGCCAGCAGATGATCAAGCTCAAGAGCTTCGCCCAGGGCCAGAAGATAACACTCAATACCTTGGTGCAATCGGCATGGTTGTTATTGCTGCAACGCTATACCGGACAAGACACTGTGGCTTTCGGCGCTACAGTATCAGGTCGTCCGGCAGAGTTGCGTGGGGTAGAGCAGCAGGTTGGTTTGTTCATCAATACCCTGCCCGTGGTTGCGACATTGAGACCGGATGTGCCTGCAGCGCAATGGATGCAGCAGATACAGGGGCAGAACCTTGCGCTGCGTGAGCAAGAGCACACGCCCTTGTTCGAAGTGCAGCGCCTGGCTGGCTTGGGAGGCGAGACGTTGTTCGACACCATTCTGGTGTTTGAAAACTATCCTGTTTCGCAGGTATTGGAGCAAGGAGCGCCTCAAGGCGTCCGTTTTGGCAGCGTAGTCAGCCGGGAACAGACGCATTACCCATTGTCGATAGCGGTAGGTGTCGGAGAGACCCTGACGCTGCACTACAGCTATGACCTTGCTGAGGTTTGCCCGGAAACCATTGAACGTCTCAATCAACATTTACTGCATCTGTTGAGTGAATTGGTTGAGAGGCCTCAAGCCCCCCTGGGCTCGCTGATGCTGCTGACTGATATGCAGCAACAATGTTTGGCGGCTAACGAGCATGGACTCTCTGCAGAGTACTCTTGGGCCCCAATACAGCATCTGATCGAGCAGCAAGTCGAACGCACTCCTCAGGCCACGGCACTTATTTTTGGTGAGCGACAACTGACTTATCGTGAACTGAACAGCCATGCCAACCGATTGGCTCATGCGTTGGTCGAGCGTGGTGTCGGAGCCGAGACGCTGGTCGGGATTGCGGTGGAGCGTTCCTTTGAAATGATTGTCGCGCTGCTGGCGATTCTCAAGGCCGGGGGGGCTTATGTGCCTCTGGATCCTGAGTATCCGGAAGAGCGCCTGGCCTACATGATCAAGGACAGCGGCGTGAAGTTGCTGCTGAGTCAATCCCATCTGCAGTTGCCATCCAGCGATGGGGTACAACGCTTGGATTTAGACGGTGATCATGCCTGGTTGGCGGGTTACGGCGAGGCCAATCCGCCGCAGGTAGTGAGCGGCGAGAATCTCATGTACGTGATTTACACCTCTGGATCTACTGGCAAGCCCAAGGGGGTGGGAGTCAGTCATGGGGCGCTGGCACAACGCTTGCTTTGGATGCAGGCAACTTACGCCCTTCAGGTCGATGATGTGCTGCTGCAGAAGGCTCCGATGAGCTTTGACGTATCGGTCTGGGAGTGCCTGTGGCCGTTGTTCACAGGTTCTCGGCTGGCTTTGGCAGCGCCAGGCGAACACCGTGATCCGGTACGTCTGATGGAGCTAGTACAGCGTTATGCCGTAACCACTTTGCACTTTGTGCCGCCATTGCTGCGGATGTTCATGGACGTACCAGGTATTTCTGCTTGTACAAGCTTGCGCCGGATGTTTTCCGGGGGGGAGGCGCTGACGACCGACTTGCGTGACCAGGTGCTGAAGCTGCTTCCGGGAACGATCCTGCACAACCGGTACGGACCTACGGAAACCGCAATCAATGCCACTTACTGGCATTGCACCCCGTTAGATGGTGCGCGTTCGCCGATAGGCCGTCCTTTGGGGAACGTAATTTGCCGAGTGTTGGATCGTGACCTGAATCCTCTTCCCACAGGTGTGGCCGGAGAGCTGTATGTCGGTGGTGCTGGCCTGGCTCGTGGTTACCTCGGACGTCCGGGATTATCAGCCGAACGTTTCATCGCCGATCCTTTCATGGGCGAAGGTATGCGGTTGTATCGAACCGGCGACCGTGTGCGTTGGGCTGAAGATGGGGCATTGGAGTACCTGGGGCGTCTCGACCAGCAGATCAAGGTTCGGGGGTTCCGGGTTGAGCTGGATGAGATCCGCTCCTTGCTGCAGGTCCAGACCGGTGTGGTTCAGGCCGAAGTGATTCTGCGCCAGGGAGAGGCAGGCAACCAGTTGCTGGGTTATTACATCGCTGAGTCTACAGCTCTTGAGGAGACCGAGCACAGCCACCGGCTACGTAGCGCTCTGCAGGACCAGCTTCCGGAGTACATGGTGCCGAGGCTGCTCATGCGCTTGCCCCATATGCCCCTTACTCCAAGCGGAAAGTTGGACCGCAAGGCCTTGCCCGAACCAGACACTCGTGTGTTGCAGGGCGAATACGTGGCTCCCCGAAGTGACTTGGAAAAGCAGCTTGCTGCTATATGGCGGGATGTTTTGGGCGTTGAGCAAGTGGGTCTTACCGATAACTTCTTCGAGCTGGGCGGGCATTCGTTGCTTGTCATCAATGTCATGTCCCGTATCCAACTCGAGCTAGGGGCGAAGATCAGTGTGCAGGAACTCTTCCAGCATGCCGAACTGCAGCAGTTGGCGCAGCGGCTGCAAGCACAGGATTCGGCCGTCAGCATGGAGAAGCTGTCGTTGCTGGATTCTCTTCTCGATGAAATGGAGCAGCTGTGATGGATAGTCTGGTAGCGAACAAGATTGTTAAACGTTTTATCGGACTGCCATTGGAGCAACGTAAGGTCTATTTGCAACGAATGCAGCAGGAAGGTGTATCACCTGCCAACCTGCCCATCCCCGAGGTGCGGCTTGAGACCCATGGTATTCCGCTTTCTTATGCGCAGGAGCGCCAGTGGTTTCTTTGGCAACTGGAGCCTGACAGCAGCGCTTACCACATTCCTAGCGTGATGCGCTTGAAAGGCGAGTTGGATGTAGCTGCGCTACAGGCCAGCTTCCAGGCGTTGATCGCACGGCATGAAAGCCTGCGTACGCGATTTCGCCAGGAAGGTGAGCGGATGCTGCAGGAGATTCTGCCTGACGCCACGGTAGACATCGTTTTCGAGGATATGGAGGAAGATGCGCTACAGGCACGTGTCGAGCAGGAGATAGCCCGTCCATTTGATCTGGAGCGCGGGCCGTTGCTACGGATCAACCTGATCCGTCTGAGGGAGCGAGAGCATGTGCTGGTCCTGGTTCAGCATCACATCATTTCCGATGGCCGTTCGATGCATGTGATGGTGGAAGAGCTGGTGCAGCTTTATGGCGCCAAGAGCCGTGGATTGCAGGTCGACCTGCCGCGCTTGCCGATTCAATACGCGGACTATGCGTTGTGGCAGCGCAGTTGGATGGAAGCGGGCGAGAAAGAGCGCCAGCTGGATTATTGGTGTTGCTTGCTGGGTGGAGAGCAACCCGTTCTGGAGTTACCGCTGGATCATCCACGTCCAGCAATACAGAGCTATAGAGGGGCGTCGCTGGATCTCATGCTGGACAAAGCCCTGGTGTCAGGTGTCCGGGCATTAGCTCAGCGTGAAGGCGCCACCAGTTTCATGGTCCTGCTCGCCTCGTTCCAGTTGTTGCTGCATCGCTATAGTGGCCAGCAGGACATTCGCGTCGGTGTACCTACGGCCAACCGCAACCGGGTAGAAACCGAGCGACTGATCGGTTTCTTCGTTAATACCCAGGTCATGAAGGCAGACATCGATGACCTGACGAGTGTCAGCACACTGTTGCGCCAGGTTCGCCAGCGAGCGTTGGAAGCGCAGGCCCACCAGGACCTGCCTTTCGAGCAGTTGGTAGAAGCCTTGCGTCCTGAGCGTAGTACCAGTTACAGCCCGTTATTTCAGGTGCTGTTCAACCATCAGAGCCACTCAGGGGGCGGTACCTCGGAACAGCCTGCCTCAGAACTTGTTCTGGAGAGGCTGGACTGGACCAGCCGCACTGCGCAATTTGACTTGAGCCTGGATATCAATGAGGGCGAGGACCGTATCTGGGCCTCATTCAGCTATGCCACCGATCTCTTTAGTGGGGCGACCGTCGAGCGTATGGCTCGACATTGGCAGAGCCTGTTGCGTGCCATGATCGATACGCCTGACGCCAGGGTCGATACCCTTGAAATGCTCGATGCCCAGGAGCGCACCCAGATCGTCGACGGTTGGAACTCCACTCAGGTCGTGTATCCATTCGAGCGACGCGTTCATCAGTTCTTCGAGGAGCAAGTCCTGCGGGTACCCGATGCTCCAGCACTTGTCTTCGCTGCGCAATCTTTGAGTTATGCACAGTTGAATCGCCGGGCTAACCGTCTGGCCCACGCACTGATGGAATTGGGAGTAGGTCCTGATAGCCTGGTGGGGATCGCATTGGAGCGCTCCCTGGAGATGGTGGTAGGGCTGCTGGCCATTCTAAAGGCGGGAGGCGCCTATGTGCCCCTCGACCCGGACTATCCGCCGGAGCGGCTGCAGTACATGCTTGAAGACAGTTCAGTGAAGCTGCTTTTGAGCCAAGCGCACTTGCATTTGCCGGAGGCAGAGGGCGTAAAGCGTATTGATCTCGGCCAAGATGATGCCTGGCTCGAGAGGTTCAGCGAGTGTAATCCGGCCATTGAGCTGGCTGGTGAGAACCTTGCCTATGTGATCTACACCTCTGGTTCTACTGGGAATCCCAAGGGGGCAGGTAATAGCCATCGCGCATTGACCAATCGACTGTGTTGGATGCAGCAGGCCTATGCGATTAGCGGCAATGATACGGTGTTGCAAAAAACACCGTTCAGTTTCGATGTATCGGTATGGGAGTTCTTCTGGCCTCTGATGACAGGAGCGCGCCTGGTGATGGCCGCTCCGGGTGATCACCGTGATCCAGCGAGGTTGGTCGAGCTCATCAATCGTGAAGGGGTTACTACGTTGCACTTCGTGCCATCGATGCTGCAAGCGTTTCTCCAGAATGACGAGGTGCAGAGCTGTAAGGAGTTGCAACGTATCATCTGTAGTGGCGAAGCGTTGCCGGTCGATGCCCAGCAGCAAGTGTTCGGGAAATTGCCACAGGCAAGGTTGTATAACCTATATGGTCCTACCGAGGCAGCGATCGACGTAACTCATTGGTCCTGTATCGATGAGGGCAAGGATTCGGTGCCGATTGGCATCCCGATCGCCAATCTTGGCTGCTATATCCTCGACAGTAATCTGGAGCCGGTTCCTGCTGGAGTGCTCGGTGAGCTGTATTTGGCCGGCAAAGGATTGGCCCGTGGATATCACCGTCGGCCTGCCCTGACGTCCGAGCGCTTCGTTGCCAGTTCGTTTGTGCCAGGAGAGAGGATGTACCGCACGGGTGACCTCGCACGTTACCGTGCCGACGGAGTGATCGAGTACGCCGGTCGTATTGATCATCAGGTCAAGTTGCGTGGTTTACGTATTGAATTGGGTGAGATCGAGGCCCGCTTGCTGGAGCACGAGCAGGTACTGGAGGCTGCAGTGCTGGCCCTGGATAGTGTCCAGTTGGTTGGTTATGTCGTGTTGGAGGGCGATGTGCCGCGGTGGAAAGAACTCCTTGTTTCGCATCTCGCGCAGAGCCTGCCAGGGTTCATGGTTCCTGCTCAGTGGATGAAGTTGGATCGTATGCCGTTGAGTCCTAATGGCAAGTTGGAACGCAAGGCTTTACCACGACCAGATACACAGAGCCGATTACATGAATATGTTCCGCCTCAGACTGTGTTGGAGCAGAAAATCGCGGACATCTGGCAGGATATCCTGGGTGTTGAGAAGGTGGGGCGCGAAGACAATTTCTTCGAGTTGGGTGGTCATTCGCTGTTGCTGCTGATTGTGAAGGAGCGCTTGGCCAGCCAATGCGGACTGTCCCTGACAGTCAACCAGTTAATGACCCGTTCGACGGTAAAGGCATTGGCCGATGATGCCAGTGAAGAGCCGCAGCGATCTTTGATCGTCAATCTGAATGGTTATAAGGGCGCCACGGGACTTTTCCTGCTCCATCCAAGCTTTGGTTCGGTGCACTGCTACAAGGCCGTTGCAATGGCTTTGCGCGGTGAGATGCCGGTGTACGGGATTATTTGTCGGGCACTGATAGAGCCGCAAAGCCAGGTGCCAAGCTGGAGTGAAATGGTCCGGGAGTATGCAGAGCAGATCCTGGATACCCAACCTGAAGGGCCTTGCTTCCTCGGTGGCTGGTCCTTGGGTGGCAACCTCGCGTTGGAGGTTGCCGAGTACCTGGAGGCTCGCGGAAGAACAGTAGCGTTCGTCGGTGCGATTGATGCTCCACCGCCGATGCATGTCAGCGCGTTCTGGGATCGAGATAGGACCATGGTTGAGGAAGTTGTCGCAGCCGGCTCGGATGATGACAAGCGCATCGAGTTGCTGACAGTCATGTTTGGGGAGTCCGCTGAGGCCATTGAACAGGCCTGGCAGGACATCAAACACTCGGATAGGCCAGCAGAGCAGCGTTGGAAGAAATTCGCCGAATGGGCTGAGTTGCATCTGGGGCAGGCATTCATCAGCTTGTGTGACGAGCTGGCGCAGGGCGGTGAGCTGGAGGTTTCATGGGCTCTGAAGCGCGTGCTTGACGAGCGTTTGCAGGACGCTGACTACAAGCCTCTTCTAGCGCCCATCAGTTGTTGGTGGGCTGCTAGGAGCAAGTCTGAAATGGATCGCCAGGTTATTCAGTCAGCGTTGGAGAAGGGAACCGGGCAGCGCCTGAATGCTTCGCTGGTGATCGACTCTACCCATGATCGAATTGTTGATAACCCCGAATTTGTCGAGTCCTTTGCAAGGCTTTTGAAAGAGGCCAGGCACTAACCTGGCTTTATTCAGGTTCGTTGTGTCGCAACCATGAAAAACCCCGCCTAGGCGGGGTTATTCATGGTGCTCATAGGTACTTGCTTTAGAAGTCCCAGCGAGTGCTTACCATCACGTTGCGTGGGTCTCCATAGTAAGCAGTGTTATAGAAGCCAATGTTGGTGTAGTAGAACTTGTCGAACAGGTTGTTAATGTTCAGGGAAGCAGACAGGTTTTCCGTGACCTGGTACCGCGCCATTACATCCACCAGCCAATAGGCCTCTTGCGAGAAGTCTTCGTAGCTTTTCTTGGGGCGGTTGTACAGGTTCTGCCAACTCTTGTTCTGCCAGCGAGCGCCGCCACCGATTGTCCAGCGGTCCAGAGGGCCCTTGAGTTTGTATGAGGTATAGAAGCTGAGTTGGTCCTGGGGTTCCCAGGTCGAGACTTTGGTACCACCCTGGTCACGCACCACCTTATGGGTATAACCCGCTTGGGCTTGCCATCCGGGAGCCAGCTCACCGGACATTTCTGCCTCGAACCCTTTGGTCTTGGCGGTAATGCCTTTGTATGCGTAACCGACTGCCGGATTGGTAGGATTGCCATTGTATTCAGCGTCCGGTTCCCGACGGTTGTCTTCATGTACTTCGAAGTACGCCAGGCTGGTATTGAGTCGGCCGTCGAAGAATTCGCCCTTCAGACCCACTTCGTAGTTCTTGCCCTCATCCGGTTCCAGCAACTTGTTGTTGCGGTCGCGATCGACCTGAGGCATGAAAATATCGGTATAGCTGGCATACGCGGTGAAGTTGTCGTTCAGGTCGTAGGTGGCGCCGACATAAGGCACCAGCCTTCCGGTTTCCTTGGAGTCATCGGTTCCTGTCAATCTGTAGTTGGCGACCCGGGTTCCAAGAATAAGATTCAGATCGTCCGTGAGGTTGAAGCGACCAGTGATGTAGGTGGCGGTTTGCCGGGTAGTCTGATCATTAATCTGGGATGGTTCTCCCCAGTCTGGCTCCGGGAAGTTACCGTTGAAGTTCCAGAAATCGATGACGTTGCCATTGGCATGGATCGGAGCACCATAGCCCTTGCCTTTCCAGTGGGCCGTTGAAGCTGCGGCACCTATGACCAGTTCATGTTCACGGCCCAGCAGGCTAAACGGGCCGCTGGCGTACACATCGACCGCATCGGTACGGGTCTTCCCAGTGTACTTGTTTGCATAGAGAGTCGATTTGCCGGTAGCAGGGTACGGGCCGAGCTGGATCGCTCCCAGCGGGGCGTCATAGCCATTGATCTGGTGAGTCAATTGACCCTTGGCTACCCAGCCATTTGCGAAGCTGTGTTCCAGGGTCGAGAACACGCTTTGAGTGTACTGTTCCCAACTGCTCCATTTGGCTCCGTTGTTGAAAGAGCGTTTGGCGTCGATCCGGTCGCCGTTGCGATCGAACAGAGGACGGCTACCCGACCATCCTGCGTTGCGAGGATCGCTGTTCTGATAGTCGAATCCTACAGTCAGCAATGTGTCATCGGTCAGGTCTGCCTCCAGAGTGCCGAAGTACACGCTGGTCTTGCGTGAGTAGCGGTCCATGAACGAGCGCTTGTCCTGATATGCCGCTACTGCACGTCCGCGCAGATTGCCACTGTCCGTCAGTGGGCCGCTGACGTCGATTTGCGAACGATAATTGTCCCAGCTGCCGGCACCCAGTTCGAGGCTGCTCTTGAAGTCGCGAGTCGGTTTCTTGCGTATCAGGTTGATGGTGGCGCCGGGAGCACCAGCTCCGGTGAGCAAGCCCGTGGCCCCCTTGAGGATTTCCACCCGATCATAGATGGCCATGTCGCTCAGGGTTTGACCAGAGGAGTAAGCCGAGTTGCGCAGGGTAGGGATGCCGTCATACTGGAAGTTCTCGACGGAGAAGCCCCGTGCATAGTAGTTGGTTCGTTCGCTGTCATAAGTCGACACGGTAATACCCGGCGTGTGCCGCATCACATCGTCGATGGACTTGAGTGCGAAGTCATCCATGTGCTGGCGCGTGATGACAGTGATCGATTGTGGAGTTTGCCGGGGAGTCAAGGCCAATCGAGTCGCGGTGGCAATGGTACCGGGCGTGTAGGAGCCTGTGCCTTCGGTAACGTTGCCTAACTGGTTGGCAGTTACTTGGGTCGGGGCCAGTTCAAGTCCGGCGGAGCTGGCGCCGAGAGCATTGATGGTCAGCGAGCTACCATTGAGGCTGTAGTTCGTACGGGTCCCTATCAGCAGCTTGCGAATGGCTAGCTGGGGTTCCATCTTGCCTTTGACTGCAGTGCTTTGCTGACCCTGTACATCCGCCGGGTTATACAGCACCTGCAGGTTAGTCTGCCGACCGAATTCCTGGAGGGCACTGCCCAGAGATTGCGCCGGTACATCGATTTCGATTTCCTGAGCTTGAACGTAACCGGCGATCGGCATCGAAACTGCCAGCGCCAGGGCGCTGGGTAGCAGGTTAACGTTCAAGGCTCGTCGCATGGATCGCGCTTTACTCAGGGAACTGAGACCGAGTAGTGCAGACATGGATGATTTCTCTTCTGTGTAGTGGGCAGTTATAGATATTTATTGCGGTTAATTCTCATTACCACTGGTAAGACGTTCCTCCTTGAACAAACCGGAAAAAAAACTCAAGCCGGTTCCATTTCGTGTACGACCTTGCCGGCGCGCAGGCGCACCAGTTGGTCGGCGATGTCGAAATAACGGTCGTCGTGGCTGATCACGATGATGGTCTTGCCCAGGCGCTTGAGGTCGGGCAGCAGCTCGGTATAGAAAATCCGCCGGAAGGCCGGGTCCTGGTCGGCGGCCCATTCGTCGAACACCAGCACCGGTCGTTCTTCCAGCCAGGCGTTGACCAGGGCCAGGCGCTTGCGTTGGCCGGTGGACAGGTCGGTGGTGGTGAACGCGCCATTCTTGACGCTGACCTTGTGGGCGATCTCCAGGCGATCCAGGTACTGGGTGGCGACGTCCAGCGATTTGCCGGCATTGCCCTGGACCAGGTCGTCGAACAGGTAGTAGTCGGCAAAAACCGTGGTGAACAGTTGCCGGTAGTCGTCCCGGGCCTGGTCGGTCACGGTTTCGCCGTTGAGGCGGATCTCCCCGGACTGGGGCTGGTACAGGCCCAGCAGCAGCTTGATCAGGGTGGTCTTGCCGCAGCCGTTCTCACCGACGATGAAGACGATGTCGCCCTGCTTGATGCTCAGGTTGATCGGCCCCAGGTGGAACGGTTCGCTGCCCTCTACCGGTGGAGGGCTGTAGCTCACCCCGCGCAGCTCCAGGCTATGGACTACCGACTGCGGGGCTTCGCTATCGACCAGTAGTAAATGCGGTTCAGGTGAGGAGAAGCGCTCGGACAACTCGGCAATACGCCTGAACGCGATCTGTGCGCGGCTGACGATGGGAAGGGCGGTAACTACGTGCTCGAGTGGTCCCTTCATGTAAAGCAGTACCAGCACGAAGCCGGTGATAACTGAGGGGTCTGGATCCGGATTAAAGGCCTGGATGGCCAGTGCCAAGCCGATGACCACGAAGAACAGCATTGAGCCGAATGTTTTGGCAACGATGAAGATGTTGACCGAACGCACTTGAATATCGCTGATGCGGTCGGCGGTAGCCTGAATTCGATGCGCGTTCATCCGGAAGCGCCGAGGGCGGTGTATACGCAGCTCCTTGGCGCCGGAAGCAATTGCGGTGTAGTAGCGTTGTAGTTCGTCTTCCTGGTCGCGAGCGGCATCGAACCCCTTGATACCTGCTGAGCGCGCTACGTACTGCACGGCAGTACCGATCACAATCGCCAGCACCATCATCAGGAACATGGGGATTGAAAGGTACGCCAGGTAACACAGGCAGCCGAGGGTGACAGTGCTAGCGATGGCTAGTGGAGTGAAGGAAAAGGAAAAGTCGCTGATGGTATCGACATCATGGGTCAGTACCGGGATCAGGCGATGGGTGCGATATCGCTCGATTTGCTCGATGGGCGCTGAGAGCACCTTCTCGCCCAGGTCCTTGCGCAGGGCGGCGATGATCCTCTGGCCCACGTAGTTGGTACCGACGTCCGAGACGATCGAACTGACCAGGGCCAATGCGCAGAGTGCGGCGAAGGTCAGGACCACGCCCTGGGTCATGCCGCCGTCCGAGTGCAGGGCGTTGTTGATGGTGGCCAATAGCAGGGTGATGGCCAGGCCGCCGGCCATGCCCAGGGCAACGGAAACCAGCACTATGCTGCGAAAGGGCCTGAGCAATGCGAGCAGGCCTTTGAAGGCGCCGCGCTTGGGGTCGGTCATAAGTACTTCCCAGAGAGTGGATAGAGGGTCGGGGCACACGGACCCTTACCCCTGAACAAACGAAGCGTCGCGGCGACTATTTAGCTTTGCCGGCCACCACCGGGCGCAGGCGTCCCGGATAAATTGCCCGGAGCCTGGTTCGTTCTTGTTCTGTGGGCGCACGTGTATCGACGCAGTGCCTGATCCATTGAGCGAGAGCGAACGAATGACGAAGAAGAATCTGGTGTATGTCTGGTCCCTGCGAAACGCCGCGGCCGACAAGGCGGGGCAGCCGGTGGCCTACAAGGACCACGAGCGCTACATGAAGTCGGTGCTGGAGTCCCTGGTGGAGGCGTTGAACCAGACTCCTCTGGGCGAGGCCTACAACCTGGTGGGCGTGGTCTACGACGATGACGAGCAATCGCCACGGGACCAGAAGCTGGTGAGCGACTACGGTTTCGCCTACCAGCCGGGGCGCCAGTGGCTATATCCGGCGGACCTCGCCGTGCAGGGGCGCTTGGTCAACGACCTGCTGCTGAGCGTGCCATCCACCTACCGTCGCCATCCACGCGGCAGCGCCGAGCACATCGCTGGCAAGCAGGATTTCGAACGTCGCCTGTACGACACCCTGGTGGAGCTCAAGGCCGATATTGTGGTGCTGGACGGCTTGCTGGTGATCCTCGACGAGCTGGTGCGCCCGGGTGCGCCGTTCGCCCGGCGGATCATGAACATCCATCCGGGTATCACTCGTATCGAGTCGCCCTATGAGCGCCGCGGTGCCTACGCCACCTGGAATGCCTTGTATGGCGCCCGGGGCGAGAAGGTGGTGGATTGGGCGACCCGGGAGACCGTGCCAACCGAACCGCTGTATCTGACAGGGGCTTCCTTCCACTACGTGGACAACGGTATCGACTCCGGCGAGGTATTCCACGACGTGCTCAATACCGAGATTTCCCCCGAAGACACCATCCTCGAATTGCGCTGGAACAACTTCAACAACAGCCTGTTCCCGGCCTTGCACGAGGGGCTGGCGTTGTTGGCCAAACAGCCCTGAGTTGGCTTGCGGCGCGGCATGGCAGGCTTGTCCTGTAGCCGCTGTCGCAGGCTGCGACCAGCTGCACAGCAGCCGTAGGCAGAGGGTGTGGGGCCAGGCTATTGGTGCCGTCAGGGTTGACGGCCTTTGTGGTGGGCCTCGTAGCCTGCGGTAGCGGCTACACCGGTTGCGGTGTAGCCGACAGGAGAGGATTAGAGGACGCGTACCACGCGAAAACCGATCCAGTCGCCGCGGGTTTGCGGGTAGATATTGTTGCGGTTGCCCGAGCGGGAGAACACCGGGGCCTCGCCCCAATCGTTGCCGCGCAGTTGCAGCGATTCACAACCCGGATCGACCCAGGCGCTGCCGTCGGTGGGGGCGCCTACATAGTTGGGGTGTTCACAATCGGCGATCCATTCATAGACGTTGCCGTGCATGTCGTACATGCCGAAGGCGTTGGCCGGGTAGCTGCCTGCCGGCGAGGTATAGCTGTAGCCGTCTGCCGGACCGTAGGTATTGGCATGCTTGGCGATGCTGTATTCCTTGCCTTCATCGAAGGGGAAGGGAAAGGGGCCGGTGGAGCCGGCGCGCGCCGCATATTCGCGCTGGGCTTCGCTGACCATCTGGTATTGGTGGCCGGTCTTCTTCGACAGCCAGGCCACGTAGGCCTGCACCTCGGCAAAGTTCATGCACACCGCCGGCTGGCGCGGCCCCTGGGGGTAGCGCGGCTTGCTGGCGATGCATTCACGCCCGGGGCGGGTGTCGCCATCGGGGATCTTGACCCCGGTCTGGCGGATGTAGCTGTCCCACTCCGCAGCGGTGATCTGGAAGCGGCTCATGGCAAAGGGCTTGGCGAAGGTCACTTCGTGCATTGGGCCTTCATCGGGCTCGCGGCCGACCTCGTCGTCCGGGGTGCCCATGATGAATTTGCCGGCTGGCAGCACCACCATTTCCGGGCAGTCCTTGCAGTCCTTGAAGACTTTGCCCGGTTGCGGTTCGCCGGCTTGGGCGGTGCCCGGCAGGAGGCCGGCCAGCAGGGCGCCCAAGGCCAGGGTAGCGAGTGCCTTGAACGGCGGTCGGGAGGAACTCTGGTCTGAATTCATGAGTGTTCTCGATCAGGGTTGGAGGAGGTGCAGCGGCTCAGAGCCGCTTGGCCAGCAGTTTCATGAAGCGCTCGATTTCACCTTCGTTGTTGAGCAGGCCGGGAGCAGTGCGCACCACTGGGCCGACATCGCGGTCCACGGCGTCGACCACGACCCGGTTCTGCATCAGGTAGGCCGCCACTTGGTCGCAGTCCTGGCCCTTGACCCGGAAGAAGGTGAAGCCTGCCGACAGGCTCGGGTCCAGCGGGGTGACCAGCTCGATCCCGGAATGGGCCTGCAGGCGCTGCTTGAGCTCGCTGTTGAGCTGGTGGATGCGTGTCTCGACCTTGGCCTTGCTCAGTTGCAGGTGCAGTTTGAAGGCTTCGTCCGCAGCCCAGCGATGCTCGAAGGCGTGGTAGCCGCCCGGGGTCATCGAGGTAGCGAAGTTGCGGTCCTCGGAGAAGGTCGGGATGGTCGGGGTCAGGTCCTGGAGCTTTTCCGAGCGGGCGCAGATGATCCCGGTGCCGCGAGGGCCGAACATCCATTTGTGGGTGCCGGCGATGAAGTAGTCGCAATGCATCTGCGGGAAGTCCAGATTGTCCACGCCGAAACCGTGCACGCCGTCGACCACGTAGATGATCCGGTCCTTCTCGTCGCGGTCTCGGTTGAGCTCGTCCACCAGTTGACCGATGGCTCCGATCGGCAGTTTCACGCCGCTGCCCGACTGCACCCAGGTCATGCCCAGCACTCGGGTATTGGGGCGGATGGCGCGTTTGATGGAGTCCAGCACTTCGGCGCTGGAAACCTGGCTGGAGTTTTCGAACAGCTTGATCTTGCGGACCTGGGTGCCTTGCTTGCGCATCCGGAAGTCCAGGCTGAACTCGGTGGCGTAGTGTTCATGCACCGTGGTCAGGATTTCCTGGTCCGGGCGGACGTGCAGGCCACCGTAGATCATTGCCAGGCCTTCGCTGGTGCTGCCGGTGAGGGCGATCTGTTCGGGCTTGGCTTGCAGGTAGCGGCCGGCCCACAGGCGTACCTGGGCTTCGCGTTTCCAGGTTTCCTGCAGGTCCCAGTCCATGGCCAGGCCCGGATTGCGGTCGATTTGCGCGCGATAGCGCTCGATGGCCTCTTGCACCGGCCTGGGGTGGGTGGTTACCAGGAAGTTGGCGAAGTGGATGTAGTCCGGGTCCTGGGTGAACAGTTGGCGCAGCTCGGGCCAGGAGGCGATGGGCTGCGAGGAAGCGGTTCTGGTTGCGGTCGACAGGGCAGGCTGGGTGGCGGCGCCTGCCGCCATGGGCAGGCCCACGGCGAGGATCCCGGCCTGCTTGAGAAAACTACGACGGTCGGTCATGAAGACAATTCACTTCTAGGCAGATAAGGACTTAACGAGTAGCGACGGGCTTGGCAGATTTTTGCACCTGGTCCCAGACCCGCAGGAAGTTGCCACCCCAGAGCTTGGCGATATCGGCCTCGCTGTAGCCGCGTTGCAGTAGCTCGGCGGTGATGTTGCGGCCCTCGCTGACGTCCTTCCAGCCGTCCAGGCCGCCGCCATCGTTGAAGTCCGAACTGATGCCTACGTGGTCGATGCCAACCTTCTTCACGGCGTAGTCGATGGCATCGCCGAAGTCCTTGAGGGTGGCCTTGGGTTCTGTCTCGAGAATGCCGTACAGGGCGCTGGCGTATTCGCCAAAGCGCTGTGGCGGCCAGACGGTGATGATCGGGTCGCCGGGCATCAGGGCCATTTCCAGGCCGGTCAGTGGCTGCAGGTCGAAGCGCGCCCGCAGGGCATTGAGCTTGTCCCGGGTGGGCTGGCTCAGAGGGCGGATGTAGGCGCCGAAACCGACGATCTGCACCACGCCGCCGCTGTTCTTGATCAGCTGCATTTCCTTGTCGCTGAGGTTGCGCGGGATGTCCACCAGGGCCCGGGGGGCGGAGTGGGAGGCGACGAAGGGCGCGCGGCTCAGCTGGCTGACCTGCTCCAGGGCCTTGGTCGACATCTGCGAGACGTCGATGATCACCCCCAGGTCGTTGAGGCGGTGCACCGCCTGCTTGCCCAGCTCGGACAGGCCGCCGAGGGCGTCCGGGGTGTCGTTGAAGAACGGTAGCGGCCGGGATGAGTCCGACCAGGCATTGTTGCCCACGTAGCTGAAGCCGAACATGCGCATGCCGCGAGCGGTCCAGTGGTCCAGCTGGTCGAGGTCGGTACCCAGGGGGTAGGCGTTGAGCATGCTGAGGAATATGGCGAACTTGCCTTCGCCGTGCAGCCGACGGAAATCATCCGGGGTATAGGCGATGGCGACCTGGTTGGGGAAGTCGCGGACCATGCCGGTGAGGATCTTGTAGCGGGCCTCCTGCTCGTTGCGCGCGGCGTCGACGAAACCGTCGGTGGGGCGATGCGGTGCGTTCGGGCCGTTCCAGATTTCCGGCCAGCCGAAGATCGTCAGGGCGGCGCCCGAGAGTCGCCCGCGCCCGGCCTTGGCCAGGTCGAACTGGCCGGAGCCGTCCTTGTCCGCCTCGTTGCCGGTACTGCCGAAGTCCAGTGGTACGGTCACATGGCTGTCGAAGGAAATAATCCGCTCTTGCAGCTCCTCTGCCTGTTTCATCACCTTGACCGGGTAGCCGGGGTTGTCCCTGAACCAATAGTCCCAGGCCAGGAAGCCGGCGCCGGCACCAATCGCCAGGGCCAGTGGCAGGCCAATGTAGAGAGCCTTCTTCGAACGTGGTTTAGTCATTGCCATCTCAGTCGGATTCGCCATCAGGGTGCAGGCACAGGAGCCTTTGCTATCTGGGGAGAACGAGCGGCGGCGGGGGAAATTTAACGTGGTGGCGCGGCCGGTAAATTTCCCCCGGCAGCAAACGTCCTTGCTTGGATAAAGCCTGCTTCATGGCTGACACAGGTAGGGCAATGACGATTTCTCGACGAGGGTTCATGGCTGGCTTGGCGCTGACTGGCGCTGCGGTGCCGGCGGCGCTTTACGTGCATCGTGAGTTGACGCGTGAAGAAGAATTTCCGATCACCCCCGGCGAAGCGGCGGTGGAGCTGGCGGATACCGCCGGGCAGCGCCTGGCGGACCAACTGCGAGGTATCTGGAGCATTCGCTTCGAGGGCGCTGACGCTGGCCTGGAAGGCCTGCCATCCCGGAATCTGGAGCTGTTCATCGACGTCGCCCAGCGCGGGCGTGGCTTGCGCGGCTACCTGGATACCGCCGAGGGGCTGCGAGGGCCGGGCGAGCCGCGCTACCAAGTGGTGGGCGACCTGGTCAGTCCGCAACCCGGACAGATGTACTGGCGCCTGATTCGCTCCGATGCTCTGGATGGTGCTGCCAGCTACGAGTTCAGCATGACCCTGGATGAGGTCTGGGCTGATTTCGGCAACGCCGGCAGCGGCACCCTCAGTGGCCGGGTCGAGCGATTGGACCGGCCGCTGATGCTGGTTGCCCAGGACAATCGCTTCGTAGCCACCAAGCACCTGTTCCCCGAAGCCCGGCAACGTATCGCGCTCAACTCGACCCTGATGACCTGGCTGATATCCCCCGAACATCGGCTGTTCCACCAGCTGTGGCATGCCACCCGGGACAAGTGGCATCGATTGACCGAGGAAAAACGTGAGGCCCTGCGTGGTATCGGCTGGCAGCCAGGCCCCAGGGACAAGGAGCGTGATGCCCGTGGCCCGAAGAAGGATCGCAATGGTTCGGGGATCGATTTCTTCTTCATGCACCGGCACATGCTCGGTACTGCGCGGTCCATGCAGGACTTGCCGTCCTGGCAGCACTTTCCCCTGCCGCAGCCGGAGTTGTTGCGCGATCGCCTGGGCTTCGCTCGTTACTTCGACAATCACGATGGCGGTTCCCTGCCGCCCTGCTGGTTGGCCCAGGACGATGACGAATACAGCCAGTGGGTCAGCGATATCAAGGCCACCGAGACCTACCAGGGCAACTTCCTGGTCTGGGAGTCGCAATATCGCGACCCGCGCTACCTGGCGAAGCTGACCCTCGGCCAGTTCGGCTCGGAGATCGAGCTGGGCCTGCACGATTGGTTGCACATGCGCTGGGCGTCGGTGCCGCGTGATCCTTCCAGTGGCGTACCGGTGCCCATGGCCCGCGATCCGGCGGACTTCTCCGCACGCTGGTACCAGTCGGAAAACGACTTCCTGGGAGACCCTTTCTCATCCCATGTCAGTCCGGTGTTCTGGCGTTTCCATGGCTGGATCGACGATCGCCTGGAAGACTGGTTCCGTGCCCACGAGCGCTTCCATCCTGGAGAGCTCGAACGCCTGGAGGTCAACGGCGTGCCCTGGTTCGCTCCCGGACGCTGGGTCGAGGTGGATGACCCGTGGCTGGGGCCGGTGACCCATGGTTGCAGCACCACGCCGGGATTGCAGGTGGGCAAGAGCGTGGAAATGGACCCGGAAACCATGAAGCTGGCCCTGCGCATCACCTTCATCGACGATGAAAAGCAGCTGGCCGACCTGTTCCGCAAGGTGCCGCGTCGCCCCTGGTATGCGCGGCACTTGAAGGTCAAGGAGCGGCTGTTCTAGCGGCAGGAGCCGCCTTGGTTCCGGGCGGCGCCACGTTCAGTTGGCAAGGGCCGTGGCGGCCAGGAAGCTGAACAGTCCTGGGTACTTGGTCTGTTGCCATTGTTCGAGGCCGTGGTCGAAAAACAGCACCTGCTCCAGGCATTGGCCGTTTTCTATCCCGAAGCCGTAGAAGTCGCCGCAGCCATTGTCTGAAAACAGCAAATGGCTGCTGCCGGCGCTGTTGTTTCTACCCAGGTTGAAATCGCTGGTTGGGTCCAGCGAATACACGATTCCCAAGGCAAAGTAACCGCCGCCACATACCTTGAGGAAATGCCGGTATTGAGCAGGGAGGCGCAGCGCCATGGCCTTTTCAAATTCGATGATTGCAGCTTCGCTGGCGAGGCTGTCCGAGGGCAGTTCGAACCAGATGGGGTTGGCCTTGCGCTGGTGGTCCAGCTGTTGCTTGAAGTGGTCGAAATCCATTGCTCGGTCCGTCGATGCGTCGGGTATTCAGTCGTCAGCCAGGAGCTTGGCGACGCCGTGGCGGTGCAGGTGGGTGTTCAGCGATGCGATCGCCTGCTGGCTGGGTTTGGCGAGGGTCACGGCCTGGTGGATGTCGTTCAGCACGAGTGCGGGGTCGCGCTGGGTCAGCTGCGCAACGACTTGCGCCAGGTTGCGATCGGAAAAGTGCTCATACAGGACGGCCAGCAGGGCGTGGTAGTCGGAGGGCGCGACACCGTCGGGGAAGGCCTCCTTCAACGCTGATACGGCTTCTGCCAATGGCTCGTCCAGCTCGGTTCTGCAGGGCATTGGTCGCTTTGCTCGGGGATGGGAGGACGAACCGTCGATTCTAGGCGAACAACCGACCGGTTGTCCTGGCGGCTGGCGATGCACAAGGTTTGGCCAGCCGTCCAGGGGCTTTTGCAGGCTTAGCGCGTCGGTGCCGTGGATACCTGCCAGCCGCCCCCCAGCGCCTTGTACAGCGCAACGCTCGATTGCAATCGCGACAGGCGCAGTTGCACATTCTGGTCCTGTGCAGCGTAGAGGGTGCGCTGGGTGTCCAGGACCGATAGCAGGTCTTCGGCCCCGGCCTGGTAGCGACTCTGGGCGATATCGAACGCCCGTTGCGCCTGTTCCAGCTCCTCGCTCTGCCATTGCCGTTGCTGGTCCAGGCCGCGAATGTTGTTGAGGGCTTTTTCCACATCGGCGAAGCCGTTGATGATCGCCCCGCGGTAGGTCTCCAGCAGCTCTTCCTGGCGTGCCGTGGCCCGGTCGCGTTCCGCGCCCAGGCGCCCGGCATTGAAGATCGGTGCCACCAGGCCGGAAGCCAGGTTGTAGAAGGGGTTGCGCAGGACGTCGTCGAACTTGTTGGCGCTCGAGCCCAGCCTTGCCGTCAGGGTCACGGTGGGCAGCATGGCAGCCCGGGCCACACTGACATCGGCCTGGGCTGCCGCGAGCCGGACTTCGGCGCTGGCGATATCCGGGCGGCGGGTCAGCAGTTCGCTGGGGACTCCGGCATCGATGTCCGGCCAGGTCAGCTCGGCGAAAGGTTGTGCGTTCAGGGCCAGGCTCTGCACTGGCCGGCCGAGCAAGGTGGCGAGGGTGATCAGGGCTTCTTCGGCCTGCTGTTGCACCAGCGGTACTTGGCGTTGCTGGCTCGCCACCAGGCTCTTTTGCTGGGCCAGTTCCAGGGCCGTGGCCGAGCCTGAGTCGTAGCGGGTCTGGACCAGGCGCAGGACGCGCTGGGCGTTGGCCAGGTTGAGCTCGGCGATCCGCGTTTGTTCCCGTAGCGCAAGTAGTTGGGCGTAGTTGTTGGCCACGCCGCTGAGCAGGGTCAGCTCCACGGTGGCGCGGTCGAATTCGCTGGCTTGGGCGCCGAGCAGAGCGCTATCGCGGGCTGCGCGCCTGCCCCCCCAGAAGTCGACTTCGTAGGTGGCGCTGAGCCCGGCGTCGAACGTATTCGTGGTCTTGTCGCTGCTGGTGCTGTCTTGCTGGTTGCTGCCTTTGCCGCCCATGCGCTTTTGCCGGCTGGCATTGAAACTGCCTTCGACCGAGGGCAGGAGCGGGGCGCCGGCCACGATGGCGCTGGCCTGGGCCTGGCGGACGCGGGCCATGGCCGCTGCCAGGTCATGGCTGCCGGTTCGCGCTTCGGCGATCAGGCGGTCCAGTTCCGGGCTGCCGAAGCGGGCCCACCAGCGCGGGTCCTGTTGCTGGCCTTCGCGGTTGTTGGGGGCATGCCAGGCCGTTGGCGCTTGCAGGCCGCTGTCCGGGTGTGGAGTGGAGCTGCTGCAGGCCGCCAGCAAGATGCTGGTGGCAATCAGGGTCAGGGTGGTCTTCATCGATCGATCATTCACTGGTAAGGGCCGTGACCGGGTCGAGCCGGGCAGCTTTGCGGGCCGGCATGAAGCCGAAGACGACACCGGTGACCAGGGCGCAGGCGAAGGCGCCGAGTACCGCGGCCAGGGAAAATGCTACCGCCACTTCGCTGAGGATCAGCACGCCGCCGATGATCAGCGCTACGCCGATGCCGGTCAGTCCGCCGACCACCGAGAGCATCACCGCCTCGGTGAGGAACTGGCGCAGGATGTCCCGCTGGCGGGCGCCGGTGGCCATGCGGATGCCGATCTCGCGGGTACGCTCGCGCACGGTCATGAGCATGATGTTCATCACACCGATGCCGCCGACCAGCAGGGAGATGGCGGCGATGGCGCCGAGCATCAGCGACAGGGTGTTCTGGGTCCGGGCCTCGGCCTGGATCATCGCGGCGTTGTTGGTCAGTTCGTAGTCGCGTTTGCCGTGGTGCAGGCGCAGCATCAATTGGTCGATGGCTTGCTCGGTTTCCTTGACCTTGCTGGCATCGGCGGCGGCAATGGCGACGTATTCCGGGTTGCGGCTGCCGAACAGCCGGGTGCTGGCAGCGGAATAGGGCACGGCGATGCGATCGTCGCTGTCGCTATCTCCCGAGCTGGCGCCCTTGCCCACCAGTACGCCCACCACCTGGAAGGGAACGTTCTCGATC
This sequence comes from Pseudomonas sp. FW507-12TSA, assembly GCF_058781435.1. Lineage (NCBI taxonomy): Bacteria > Pseudomonadati > Pseudomonadota > Gammaproteobacteria > Pseudomonadales > Pseudomonadaceae > Pseudomonas > Pseudomonas sp. FW507-12TSA. The sequence goes on along the minus strand of NZ_JBYSWT010000029.1, from coordinate 73,544 downwards.
AGGATGTATTGGCCGATGGGGTTGGCCACATCCTTGAGCAGTTTTTCCCGCACCTTGTGGCCGATCACGGCCACGGCGGAGGCCGCGTGCTCGTCGGCGTCGCTGAAGTAACTGCCTTCGGCTACCGGCCAGTTGAAAATATGCGGAAAGTTGGTGTCGTTGCCGCCTACATAGGCCATGTAGTCACGGTTGCCGAAGCGCACGCCTGCCTCTGAGCCATTGACCGGCATGATGCGCTTGACCTGGGGCAGGGCGCCTACGGCGGCGACATCGTCCAGGGTAATGATCCCGGCGGGTGTCCGCGGGTTTGGCGAGTAGCCGCTGAGGTAGATGATGTTGGAGCCAAAGGCACCCATCTGTGCCATGACCTGGCGCTTGCTGCCTTCGCCCACGGCCAGCATCACCACTACCGAGGCCACGCCGATGATGATCCCCAGCAGGGTGAGGGCGGTGCGGAACCGATTGATCCACATCACTCGCCAGGCGGCTTGTACTGCTTCCACCAGCTCGCCTTTCCAGGCGCCGGTAGGTTCGCTGCCATCGGCCAGGCGCTGGCGCAGGTCCACGGCTTGCAGGGCGCCGATATTGGCAGTCGCCTGTACGCTAGGGTCGGTATCGGCGGTGTCGCTGATGATCTCGCCGTCGCGGATCTCGATGATGCGCTTGGCCCGGGCGGCCACTTCGCGGTCATGGGTAATGAGGATCACCACGTGACCCTGGCTGGCCAGTTCGTCCAGCAGGGCCATGACCTCGGCGCCGCTGTGGCTGTCCAGGGCGCCGGTGGGTTCGTCGGCGAGGATGATGTGGCCGCCGTTCATCAGCGCGCGGGCGATGGATACCCGTTGTTGCTGGCCACCGGAGAGTTGGTGCGGGCGGTTGCCGGTACGGCTGCCCAGGCCCAGGCGTTCCAGCAGGGCTGCAGCCCGCGCATGGCGCTCGGCGGCCGGGGTGCCGGCATAGATGGCCGGCATCTCGACGTTTTCCTGGGCCGAGCCCGAGGGGATCAGGTGGTAGCCCTGGAATACGAAACCGAAGGCTTCCCGGCGCAGCCAGGCCAGCGCGTCGCTGTCGAGGTGGGCGACGTTCTCACCGGCGAACAGGTACTCGCCGCAGGTTGGCCGATCCAGGCAGCCGAGGATGTTCATCAGGGTCGACTTGCCGGAGCCCGAGGCGCCGACGATGGCTACGAATTCCCCGGCATGGATCGACAGGTCGATGCCGCGCAGGACGTCGACCTGCGGACTGTCGCCACCACCGTAGGACTTGCGGATGTTCCGAAGGTCGATCAGGGGCGTCTGCATTCAACCTCCGCTGCTGTTGGCAGGGCCGATCAGCAGGTGATCACCTTCGTTCAGGCCATCGAGGATCTGCACCCGCAGGCGATCGCTGATACCGACCTTGACCTGGCGTTCGCTGACCGCGCCGTTCTCGGCCACCACCCGGGCAATCTGCTGGCCTGGCGCCGCGCCGTCCTGCAGGGCGGCGATGGGCGCGGTGAGTACGTCCTTGACCGAGTTGGCGACGAAGAACACCTGGGTGGTCATCTCCGCCATCAGCGCGTTGTCGGCGTTGTCCACATCCAGCAGCACGGTATAGAGCACCACCCGGCCGCTACCGCTCTTGCTGGTGCTGCTGGGACTGCCGCCCCCCTGGCTGGTCTCGTTAAGCGGCTTGGGCGGGATCGGCAGGATTTGCCGTACGGTACTGGTCCAGCGCCGGCCGCCGCCGCTCAGGGTGGTGAAGTAGGCGCTCATGCCGGGCTTCACATGGCCGATGTCGGCTTCCGAGACCTCGGCCCAGACCGTCATCGGCGACAGCTTGGCGATCCGCAGGATCAGCGGGGTCTGCTGCTGGGCGTTGAGGGTCTGGCCTTCGCGGGCATCCACCGCGACCACGGTGCCGGACATCGGCGCATAGATGCGGGTATAGCCCAGTTCGGCCTGGTCGCTGCGCAGGCTGGCCTGGGCCTGGCGGATCTGCGCCTTGAACATATCGATCCGCGCCTGGGTGGCCTTGAGCTCGGCCTGGGCGGTTTGTACGTCCTCATCGCGGGTCGCCCCGCCGGCGGCGAGGTTCTGCTGGCGCTGGTACTTCTGCCGGGCCAGTTGGTTCTGGGCGTATTGCTCTTGCAACTGGGCCTGCAGGTTCTCGATGGCGAAGCGGCTGGCATCCAGCTTGGCTTGCTGGGTGGAGGGGTCGATTTCCACCAGCAGCTGGCCTTCCTTGACCGCATCGCCGGCTTCCACATGGATCTTGCGTATTTGCCCGGAGGCCTGGGCGCCGACATCCACATAGCGGCGCGGTTGCAAGGTGCCCAGGGCCGTGACGCTGCTTTCGATATCGCCCCGGCGCACTTGCACGGTGCTGAACTGGTCGCGCCCTGATGGAATGAACTTCCAGGCGACGATGGCGACGATGGGGATCACACAGAGTGCGGCAAGCAGGGCGCGTCGGGAATTTCGAGGACGTTTCATGCAGGGTTCCGGCCAAGAGGTATCGGCCCGTCGGTCCAGCGCCGGCACAGGGAACAGGCTGACTGCTGGTTGCCAAGCAAACGGCAGGGACGGGGAGCTGTCAGGTAAACGAGAGGCCGCAGGGGGAATTTAACTGCCGACATATGGCGTTACAGCTGCCCGGATAGCGAAATAAACCCACTGCGGCCCTGCGGTACTTTAAATCTATATGAGAATTACTATAAATTACGCAGGGTCGAAACTGCCATCATTGAATCACCGGGCCAACCGGCTAACGTCGGTCTCGCTCAAGGAAATAACCGTCATGGGGGCGGTTGGGAGCCATGTTGGAAAGTTACTATCGCGAGCTGATGTGCTTCCTCCATGCCAAGCTGGGTAACCGCCAGGTGGCCGAGGATGTAGTGCACGACGCTTACGTCCGGGTGCTGGAGCGTTCCAGCGACACGCCCATCGAGCAGCCGCGGGCCTTCCTCTATCGCACGGCTCTGAACCTGGTGATCGATGGCCATCGGCGCAACGCCCTGCGCCAGTCCGAACCCCTGGAGGTGCTGGACAACGAGGAGCGCTACTTCAACCCATCGCCGCAAACCAGCCTGGACCAGGGCCAGCGCCTGGAGATGCTGCAACGGGCACTGACCGAGCTGCCCCGCCTGTGCCGCGAGAGCTTCCTGCTGCGCAAGCTCGAGGGCATGTCCCACCAACAGATCGCCGAACAGCTGGGAATTTCCCGCAGCCTGGTGGAAAAACACATCGTCAATGCGATGAAGCACTGCCGGGTTCGCCTGCGTCAGTGGGAGGCCCAATAGGCCAAGCGCAGTGCGTCTTATTTAGTTAAATTTTTTTTCACTGTCCTCGTCCCTACTCAACAGACGATCTGCTGACCTTTGCGGGCCAGTCGGGTCACCGTGACACTTTATCCCCCGCGTTGAGGCGGTTTATCCAGAGGACACTGGAAATGACACAGGCAATTGCATCGGCCCACGTTCACGATTTGATCGGTATCGGTTTCGGCCCCTCGAACCTGGCGCTGGCCATTGCGCTGGAAGAGCGCGGCCAGGAGCACGGTCCGCTGGACGCGCTGTACCTCGACAAACAAGCGGACTATCGCTGGCACGGCAACACCCTGGTGACCCAGAGCGAACTGCAGATTTCCTTCCTCAAGGACCTGGTGACCCTGCGCAACCCGACCAGTCCCTACTCCTTCGTCAACTACCTCAAGCACCACGGGCGCCTGGTGGACTTCATCAACCTGGGCACCTTCTATCCGTGCCGCATGGAGTTCAACGACTACCTGCGCTGGGTGGCCGGGCATTTCCAGGAGCACAGCCGCTACGGTGAAGAAGTGCTGGGCATCGAGCCTGTGCTGCACAACCAGCAGGTCGAGGCGCTGCGGGTGATCTCCCGCGATGCCCAGGGCGCCGAGCAGGTGCGCACCACCCGTTCGGTGGTGGTCAGCACCGGTGGCACGCCACGGGTTCCGGAGCTATTCAAGGGGCTCAAGGGCGATGCGCGGGTCTTCCATCATTCCCAATACCTGGAGCGCATGGCCCAACAGCCTTGCGTCAACGGCAAGCCGATGAACATCGCCATCATCGGTGGCGGGCAGAGCGCCGCGGAAGCCTTCATCGACCTCAACGACAGCTTCCCCTCGGTGCAGGCCGACATCATCATGCGCGGCTCGGCCCTCAAGCCGGCCGACGACAGCCCGTTCGTCAACGAAGTGTTCTCCCCGGCCTTCACCGACCTGGTGTTCCAGCAGAACGACAACGAGCGCGAGCGCCTGGTCAGCGAGTACCAGAACACCAACTACTCGGTGGTGGACATCGACCTGATCGAGCGCATCTACGGGATCTTCTATCGCCAGAAGGTCTCCGGCGTCCCGCGGCATGCGTTCCGTACCCTGACCACCGTCGAGAAGGCCACCGCCACTGACCTGGGCATCGAGCTGATCCTGCGCCATGGCGCCAGTGGCGAGCGTGAAGTGCGCCACTACGATGCCGTGGTCCTGGCCACCGGCTACGAGCGCAACCTGTACCGCGACCTGCTGGCGCCGCTGCAGGCCTACCTGGGTGACTTCGAAGTGGATCGCAACTACCGCCTGATCACCGACGAGCGCTGCAAGGCCGGTGTCTACCTGCAGGGCTTCAGCCAGGCCAGCCACGGCTTGAGCGATACCCTCTTGTCGGTACTGCCGATCCGTGCCCAGGAGATCGCCGATTCGCTGTACGAGCATGGCAAGACCCGCGGTCACAGCCGCTCGGTTCGCGACATGCTGCTGGCCACCGCCAGCTGACGCGCCGGCCGCTGCCGCAGCCCTGCGGTAGCGGCCGCCGAAGTCATGAAAGCTTCATGTTCCACTCCTTCCTGAACCTGCGCTGAAGAACTTTTCAATTCCCCCCGGCAAGGTTTTTTCCCAGGTTTACTCTATAAAACGTGCGGCGTAAGCTGCGCGCGTTTTCAATCAATGGAGGCCCAGTGTGGGTACTTGTTCGAGTGACAGGAGTCAGCCGGTCTCGATAACCGGCGTGGTCCCGGCAAGATAACGCGCAGCCTTGATTCCTGCCGTTGTCTCGCCATCCAGCGAGAGGCGGCGTCCCGGTCGCGACCCATCCTGGTCGCCCCGATTTCCCTTCTTGATGACTCCGATCGATGCCCGATCCGGCCTGGTGCCGTGTCGCGGCTGCTTCGACGCGCAGGTTCCATGGACCTGCGGGCCGGTCCTGCGTGGGCGTTCGACGCGCCCTGTGGCAGCTCCGGCGGTACCTGCCTGTGGCGTTTCCAGCGCCGTCCGTCCAGGGGAACAGCCATGGGATACACCCGTCAGCGTCAGCATCGCCAGCAACATCGCCTATCCCTGATGGGGCGATTGCTTCAGGCGTGAGCCCAATCCTGCCTTGTTCCATCTCCCTGACTGTTTCGTTTCAACGCGGCCGTTTTTATGTCATGCACCGGCCGTGCAGGAGTCATCATCATGAAGCTCACCCTGTTGAAAGAATTCTTCGCCGGTTTCCTGCGGACCCGGCATTTCGCCCGGCACTTCCGGCGCCTGGCCCTGCTGGAAAGCTTCAGCGACGCCAGTGTCAGTCGCGATGTCCCGCCAACCCTCGCACAAACCCTGGTCGCGGCGGCCAACAGCGACGCGACGCATCTGCTGGACCAGCTCGGCAGCCACACCGATGGCTTGAGTACCGAGGAAGCCGAGGCCCTGCGTGAGCGCCACGGCCTCAATGAAGTCGAGCACGAGCAGGCGCTGTCCTGGTGGACCCACCTGTGGCACTGCTACAAGAACCCCTTCAACCTGCTGCTGACCCTGTTGGCGGTGATCTCCTGGCTGACCGAGGACATGAAGGCGGCCACGGTGATCTTTTCCATGGTGGTGCTCTCGACCTTGCTGCGTTTCTGGCAGGAGGCCAAGTCGAACAAGGCCGCCGATGCCCTCAAGGCCATGGTCAGCAACACCGCCACCGTGATGCGGCCGGACTCGCCATCCCTGGCGCCGGCCACGCCCGGGCGCTTGCCGGCAGCCGTCGAGGTCGCAGGTGCGCGACGCATCGAGCTGCCCATCAAGCAGTTGGTGCCGGGGGACCTGATCGTGCTCTCGGCCGGCGACATGATTCCCGCCGACTGCCGGGTGCTCAGTGCCAAGGACCTGTTCGTCAGCCAGGCGGCCATGACCGGTGAATCCATGCCCGTGGAGAAATTCCCGCGCCAGCAGGATGCCGATACCAGCAACCCCCTGGACCTGGACAACATCCTGTTCATGGGCACCAACGTGGTCTCCGGTTCCGCCACGGCGGTGATCCTGACCACCGGCAACAGCACCTACTTCGGCGCCCTGGCCCAGCGGGTGAGCGCCACCGACCGCGCGCCTACCTCGTTCCAGAACGGGGTCAACAAGGTCAGCTGGCTGTTGATCCGCTTCATGTTCGTCATGGCGCCGCTGGTGTTGTTCATCAACGGCTTCACCAAGGGCGACTGGATGGAGGCGCTGCTGTTCGCCCTGTCCATCGCCGTGGGCCTGACCCCGGAAATGCTGCCGATGATCGTCACCTCGACCCTGGCCAAGGGCGCGGTGTTCCTGTCGCGCAAGAAAGTCATCGTCAAGCGCCTGGATGCGATCCAGAACTTCGGCGCCATGGACGTGCTGTGCACCGACAAGACCGGCACCCTGACCCAGGACAAGATCTTCCTGGCGCGCCACGTGGACGTGTGGGGCGAGGAGTCCGACGACGTGCTGGAGATGGCCTACCTCAACAGCTACTACCAGACCGGGCTGAAGAACCTGCTGGACGTGGCGGTGCTCGAGCATGTCGAGATCCAGCGTGAACTGGCCGTCGGCACGGCGTTTCGCAAGGTCGATGAAATCCCCTTCGACTTCACCCGCCGGCGGATGTCGGTGGTGGTGGCGGAGCAGGGCCAGCCGCATTTGCTGATCTGCAAGGGGGCGGTGGAGGAAGTGCTGGCGGTATGCCGCAGCGTGCGTCATGGCGAGGCCGAGGAAGTCCTCAGCGAGGAACTGCTGGCACGGATCCGCCGGGTCACTGCCGATCTCAACGAAGAGGGCCTGCGGGTGGTGGCGGTAGCGGCCCGGCCCATGCTCGAAGGACGCGACACCTACAGCCTGGCCGATGAGCGTGAGCTGACCCTGATCGGCTACGTGGCCTTCCTCGATCCGCCCAAGGACAGCACCGCGCCGGCGCTCAAGGCCCTGGCCGAGCACGGCGTGGCGGTCAAGGTGCTGACTGGCGACAACGAGCTGGTGACTGCCAAGATCTGCCGTGAAGTGGGCCTGGAGCAACAGGGCCTGTTGATGGGCAACGACATCGAGCGCATGAGCGACGAGCAACTGGCCAAGGCGGTGGAGACCACCAATGTCTTCGCCAAGCTGACCCCGACCCACAAGGAGCGCATCGTCCGCCTGCTCAAGGCCAACGGGCACGTGGTGGGGTTCATGGGCGACGGCATCAACGACGCGCCGGCGCTGCGTACCGCCGACATCGGCATTTCGGTGGACAGTGCGGTGGATATCGCCAAGGAAGCGGCGGACATCATCCTCCTGGAAAAGAGCCTGATGGTGCTGGAGGAGGGCGTGCTGGAAGGACGGCGGACCTTCGCCAACATGCTCAAGTACATCAAGATGACCGCCAGCTCCAACTTCGGCAACGTGTTCTCGGTGCTGGTGGCCAGTGCCTTCATCCCGTTCCTGCCGATGTTGCCGATGCACCTGCTGGTACAGAACCTGTTGTACGACATTTCGCAGATCGCCATTCCCTTCGATAACGTCGACGACGAGATGCTCAAGCAGCCCCAGCGTTGGCAGCCGGCGGATGTCGGGCGTTTCATGGTGTTCTTCGGGCCCATCAGCTCGATCTTTGATATCACCACCTTCGCCCTGATGTGGCATGTATTCGGCGCCAGCACTCCAGAGCAGCAGACGTTGTTCCAGTCCGGCTGGTTCGTGGTGGGGCTGCTGACCCAGACCCTGATCGTGCACATGATCCGCACGCCGAAGATTCCGTTCCTGCAAAGCCGGGCGGCCATGCCGCTGATGGTCATGACCGGAATCATCATGGCCGTGGGCATCTTCCTGCCGATGGGGCCGCTGGCCCACTACTTCAAGCTGCAGGCCTTGCCACCACTGTATTTCCTGTACCTGCCGCTGATCCTCGTGGCCTACATGGCCCTGACCCAGGCGGTGAAGGGTTTCTACAGCCGGCGCTTCGGCTGGCAGTAACGGGCAGTACTGGCACGCGGCGGGTTTTCAGGGGGCGGTGGGCTGCCTGTAACCTGCCACGGCTAGCCTGCCGCAGGTCGCCAAGAGGATCTTCGCCATGCAAGCCTTGCACAACGTCAACCTGGACTCGCTGATCGATACCCTGGTCAGCCTTAGCGCAGCGTTCATCCTAGGTGGGCTGATCGGCTTCGAGCGCCAGTTCCGCCAACGCACCGCCGGGCTGCGCACCAACGTGCTGGTGGCGGTGGGGGCGGCGATCTTCGTCGACATGGCCAACCGCCTGGGTGGCGCCGAAGGGGCCGTGCGGGTAGTGGCCTATGTGGTCTCGGGGATCGGTTTCCTCGGCGCCGGGGTGATCATGCGCGAGGAGGGCAATGTGCGAGGGTTGAATACCGCCGCCACCCTCTGGGCCTCGGCGGCGGTGGGGGCTTGCGCGGGTGCCGACCTGATCCTCGAAGCCCTGCTCGGCACCTTGTTCGTGCTGGCGGCCAACACCCTCTTGCGGCCTATCGTCAACAACATCAACCGCCAGCCGCTGGATGTGATCTCCGCCGAGGTCACGAATATCGTCTACGTGATCGCCCATCGTTCCCGGCAGAAAGCCGTGTTCGCCTTGCTGGAGGCCGAGTTGGCGCGTTGCAACCATCCGGCCAGCGACGTCGACGTGCACGCCTTCGGCAGCGAGGAAGTGCAGATCGAGGCGACGCTCGCCAGTACCTCGGTGGACGGTGACGAGCTGGACGCGCTGGTGGCCCGGCTCTCGGGCTCGTCGTTGGTCCAGCAGGCGTTCTGGAGCCCCAGTACCACCGAGTGATGGCCAGCCCAGAGTCTTCGAAACAATTACCCTCAGACACCTTGCTGCCTTGAGTGTTGATCGCCGCTTAATGTGGTTCGCAGCCTTGCGCGGATCTGACGACGAACTGTCGTCTATTTCATCGGCACGTGCGCTGTGCCGATGGCAGGACCGAGCTGGAGCGGTTTCAGAACGATCTCATGGCAGGCCCTGGGATGCTTATTCCAGCCTTCTACCGATTCAGGAGGACAAGACCGGTTCCTGCCGGTCGCCACCCAGCAATAGGATCAGAAGAATGTCCAACAGAGCGCTGCGCATACTGATTGCCGACAATCAGCATTTTCAACGGATGCAAATCGAGAGAGCCCTCAACCAGCTGGGTTATTACCGTATCGCTCCCGTACACCGGCTCGAGGAGCTGCTGACCCTGGTGGAGTACTCCAGCGCCCCGTTCGACCTGGCGATCATCAGCGCTAGCTTCGATGTCGCGGACGGCTTCGACCTGCTGGCCTTCTGCATGGACAACCGGCAATTGCACCAGGTGCTGATCTACGATTGCCCGGGCTGGCCAGGAATCGCCAGCCACAGGCGCCAGAGCATCCATGTCAGCCAGGCGCAGTTGCCGGACCGCGAGGCGCTCGGGCAACTGATGCGGTTGATCGATCCAGCGGATTATCCAGCCCAGGCAGGCCCCTGTCCGCGGTAGCTCAATCCCTGGGCTGGAGGATCATGCAGGTGGTGCTGCCGGTGGCATACAGCCGGCCATCCACGTCATAGATCCGGCCCTCGGCCAGGGCCGTGCTGCGGCCCAGATGCACAATCTTGCCCTCGGCCCGCACCGGGCCGCTGTCCCCGGTCAAGGCCCTTACATAACTGATGCGCAGGTCCAGGGTGGTGTAGCCCTGGCCCTGTTGCAGGCGGGTATGGATCGCACAACCCATGCATGAATCCAGCAAGGTGGCGGCGTAGCCTCCATGCACGGTGCCCAGTGGGTTGTAGTGACGGTTATCCGGGGTGCCCTGGAACACGAACAGGCCATTGCCCCACTCGATAGGTATGAAATCCAGCAGGCTGCCGATGGGCGGTGAAGGCAGCTCGCCGTTGCCGATCCCGGCGAAGAACTGTTCCGGCGTGAGGGCGCTGACCTCGGCCAGGGACAGGCTCCCGGGGCCGGCCAGGCGCGCACGCATGGCTTGTTCCTGGGCTTGCCATTGGGCCAGGGTGGCTTCACGGGTTGGGCTGTGCATGGGCTTCTCCTCGGCTGGGCGACAGGGTTTGGGGAAAATATTATGGCTGGAATATTTTCTTGCCCAGTGCCATACCTGCCATGGATCAGCCGTTTCCCGCGTTTCAGGCCATGTCGCTGTGGCTGAACTCCTCGCCGAGAAAATCGATCAGGCTGCGCACCGAAGGCAGCAGGCCGCGGCGTGAAGGGAAGATGGCATGGACGATCCCGCAACGCGGCGCCCAGCCGGGAACCAGTTCATGCAGGCGCCCGGCCTCCAGGTCCTCGCGCACCACAACCCGGGGCAGGTGGGCGATGCCGATCCCGGCCAGCAACGCATGGCGCAGCGCGATCAAGTCGTCGGTGACCAGCCGTGGATGATGGCGGATCAGGGCCTCGGCCTCGTCCGGGCCCTGCAATTGCCATTGGTAGTCCCGTTGCCCCGCGCCCCAGTGCAGGCTCGGCAGGCCGCTGAGATCGGCCGGCGAGGGCGGGCTCGACAGCCGCTGGAGAAAGTCCGGGTGCCCCACCAGGCATTGGGTGCTGTTGCCCAGCACCTTCATCACCAGGTCGGTGCTTTCCAGTGGCGGGAAGCGCACCCGCAGGGCGATGTCGAACCCTTCGTGGATCAAGTCGACCCGGCGGTTGGTGCTCTCGATGAACAATTCCACCAAGGGGTACTTGAGCATGAAGCGGGTGAGCATCGGCCCGACCCAGGAGTTGAGCAGGGCGGTGGGGCAAGCCACCCGTACCAGCCCCTGGGGCTCGGAACGATTGCGCTCGATGACTTCCGCCGCGCCTTCGGCCTCGACCCGCATGGCCAGGCAACGCTGGTAGTACTCCTGGCCGATCTCGGTCAGCGAGCAGTGCCGGCTGGTGCGCTGGATCAGGCGTACGCCCAGGCGTTCCTCCAACTGGGCGATGCGCCGGCTGAGCTTGGACTTGGGCATGTCCAGGGCCCTTCCGGCGGCGGCGAAGCCGCGATGTTCCACTACCTGGGTGAAGTAGTAGAGGGTATTGAGGTCTTCCAAGATCGTTCTCCAAATAGAACGCTAAGGGCGATTTTTGCAGTCTAGCGGGTCAAAGGTGCTGGATTTAAGGTGTGTCCATCAGAAAGTTCTGGAGGACTACATGAAAAACATCATCGGTATCTACACCAGCCCCAGGCCCCATTGGGTCGGCGACGGGTTTCCGGTCCGCACCCTGTTTTCCTACGACCAGATGGGCCAGCACATCAGTCCGTTCCTGCTGCTCGACCACGCCGGCCCGGCGCAGTTCAGCCCCACCAGCGCCCGGCGCGGAGTCGGCCAGCACCCCCATCGCGGCTTCGAGACGGTGACCATTGTCTACGATGGTGAAGTGGAGCACCGCGACTCCACCGGCAGCGGCGGCAAGATCGGCCCGGGTGACGTGCAGTGGATGACCGCGGCGTCGGGGATCCTCCACGAGGAGTTTCACTCCGCCGATTTCGCCCGCCGTGGCGGCAACCTGGAAATGGTCCAGCTGTGGGTCAACCTGCCGGCCCGGGACAAGCTCGCTGCGCCTGGCTACCAGACCATCCTGGCCAACGACATCCCGCAGCTGCCACTGCCGGGCAACGCCGGCAGCCTGCGCCTGATCGCCGGTCAGTTCGGCGGTCGCCAGGGCCCGGCCCGGACCTTCACCGCGATCGACGTCTGGGACCTGCGCCTGCGGGCCGGCAAGCCCCTGGACCTGGAGCTGCAGGCCGGGCGTAACACGGCCTTGGTAGTGTTGCGCGGCACCTTGCAGGTCAATGGCCAGGAGCGGGTGCGCGAAGGCCAGCTGGTATTGCTGGAGCGCGATGGCGACCTGCTCGGCCTGGAGGCCGACAGCGACGCGATCGTGCTGCTGCTCAGCGGCGAGCCCATCGACGAACCCATCGTCGGCCACGGCCCGTTCGTGATGAACAGCGAAGAGGAGATTCACCAGGCCTTCGTCGATTTCCAATCGGGACGCTTCGGCCAGATGGACGCCGCCGGTCACTGACCGGCAGCGCTTGCGCGACGACCAGGGGCAACTAGGCTCTGCCAGTCGCGCGCTACACCCCGGCGCCCGCCACCTTCGGGTGGTGTGGGCACGGGCTTCACTCAGGCCGGATTGCCCGGCATCGATCATTAGCGAGGACTTCATCATGACTACTGCTTACAAACGCCTGGACAAGGACAACGCTGCCGTTCTGCTGGTAGACCACCAGGCCGGCTTGCTGTCGCTGGTGCGCGATATCGACCCCGATCGCTTCAAGAACAACGTCCTGGCCCTGGGCGACCTGGCCAAGTACTTCAAGCTGCCGACCATCCTAACCACCAGTTTCGAAACCGGCCCCAATGGCCCGCTGGTGCCCGAATTGAAGACGCTGTTCCCCGATGCGCCGTACATCGCCCGTCCTGGCCAGATCAATGCCTGGGACAACGAGGACTTCGTCAAGGCGGTCAAGGCTACCGGCAAGAAGCAACTGATCATCGCCGGCGTGGTGACCGAAGTCTGCGTGGCCTTCCCGGCGCTCTCGGCCCTGGAAGAGGGGTTCGAGGTGTTCGTGGTCACCGATGCCTCCGGTACCTTCAATGAACTGACCCGCGACTCTGCCTGGAACCGCATGTCCGCCGCCGGCGCCCAACTGATGACCTGGTTCGGCCTGGCCTGCGAGCTGCATCGTGACTGGCGCAACGACATCGAGGGCCTGGGCACCTTGTTCTCCAACCACATCCCCGACTACCGCAACCTGATGACCAGCTACAACACCCTGACCCAGGGCAAGTAAGCCGGCCCTGGTAGCCGCTGCCGAGCCCGTGAGGCTGGCAGCACCCGCCATGCGCGGTACCCAGGCTCATCGCCCAGGCAGGTTGGGCAGCTCGTGCCGAACCGGGCGCAGCCTGTGGCAGCGGCTATATCCGATAGGCCTGTGAAGCCGCCGTATCCCGGCGGCTGATCTCTTTCCCTCCATGCCCGGCTTTTGCGGCTATACCTGCTGCATGCCCTTTCGTGCGATCTTGCCGTCCTCGTCTTGCCGGAGCGCCTCGATGTTTTCCCTGTTCACCGACCATCCGTTGTTGGCCGCGTTGTTCCTGCTGTTCCTGGATATCGTGCTCTGGCGGGTGATAGGCGCCCGTGGCGAGTACTGGAAACTGGCGGTGCGGGTGCTGATCTTCTGCCTCTACAGCCTGATGCTGTTCAACCAGGGCATGAACCCCCTGCAAGCTGCGCCCTGGCCGGACGATGTACCGCTGCACCTGGCCGCCACCGGCCTGGAGATCGGCTGGTGGCTGTTCGGCGCGCGGACCCTGACCGTATTGCTGGGCACCCTGATGATGCAGCAGGTCGGTCATACCGGACGGTTGCTGCAGGACTTGATGGGGGCGCTGATCTTCCTGGTCGCCATCATCGCCGCCCTGGCCTATGTGCTGGAACTGCCGGTCAAGGGCGTGCTGGCGACCTCCGGGGCCTTGGCGATCATCGTCGGCCTGGCGTTGCAAAGCACCCTCAGCGACCTGTTTTCCGGGATCGTGCTCAACACCACCAAGCCCTACCAGATCGATGACTGGATCGCCATCGACGGCACCGAGGGACGGGTGCTGGACATCGACTGGCGAGCCACCCGGCTGCAAACCTCCCAGGGCAGCATGGTGGTGATCCCCAACTCCCTGGCCTCCAAGGCCAAGATCACCAACTTCAGCCGGCCCAGCGATGTCCATGGGGTGGCGGTGAGCCTGCAGGTCAGCCCCCATGCCCGGCCGCAGAAGGTCATCGAGGCCCTGGAGCGCGCGACCCTGGGCTGCCGGTTCCTGTTGGCCAGTCCGGCTGCCAGCGTCGCCATGAAAAGCACCAGCAGCACTGGCGCGGAGTACGAGATCAGCGGTTTCGTCGCCAGCATGGGGCAAAAACGCGAAGTGCGTAATCAACTGTTCGACCTGGCGTTCCGTCATCTGCAGGCCAGTGGCGTCAGCCTGTTGTCCAGCAACGAGGCCAGCCAAGCGGCGGGCGCATCCCGACCCCGGGCGCTGCTGGACACCTCGAGCATATTTTCCACCCTGCGCCAGGAAGAGAAGGACACCTTCAGCCAGAACATGCAGTTGCAGACCTTCCGTGCCGGCGAGGTCATCCTGCCGGCTGGCGAGGTCAGCGATCATTTGTTCATCATCGAGTCCGGGGTGGTGTCGGTGACCATGCAGCGCGAAGGCCAGCCGTTCGAGGCCGGGCGCATGGGGCCGGGCGAGGTGATCGGCGAGGCTGGGGTGGTGTCCGAGGAGGCGACCCTGGCGCAGTTCTCGGCCAAGACCTTCTGCAGCCTGTACCGCATCGACAACGAGTTCCTCAAGCCGTGCCTGGATGCCCGCCACGACATCAACGAAGCCATGAAGAACCTGCTGGATTTCCGTCGGCATATGGCCCAGAGCCTGACCCAGGCCCAACCCAAGCCGGTGCTGAAAAAGGGCTTCATGCAATGGCTGCGTAGCCGCACCTGAGGCGCGCCGACAGAGCATCGCGCAACCGCGCCAGTCCCTGTAGCCGTTGCCGAACTGGCGAGGCTACGACCGGGTGCGCAGCGCCCGCTGGCACGCGCTCGCAGGCCTATTGCATAAACCGAGCGGGCGACACGAAGCAGCAGGTCAAGCGGCTACACGAAGCACCGGGCATTGGTCTAGCCAAGTTCCCGGGGATTGGTCATTGGTCACGACCAGGGGCTGGCGTAACGTGGCGGCATCCTCACTGACCCGGAGTTTCCCCTCATGCAACCGCGCCTGGATTTCTATACCGCCTCGCCCGAGGCCCTCAAGGCCATGCTCGCCCTGGAGGCCGCGGTTTCACGGCTGCCACTGGAAAAATCCCTGATCGAGTTGGTCAAGCTGCGAGCGTCCCAGATCAATGGCTGTGCCTTTTGTGTCGACATGCACAGCGTCGATGCCCTCAAGCAAGGAGAGACCGAGCGCCGCCTGTTCGCCGTGGCGGTCTGGCGCGAAAGCCCGTTCTTCACCCCTCGCGAGCGTGCCGCCCTGGCCTGGACCGAAGCCCTGACCCGGCTCGCCGAGACCCAGGCGCCGGACGCCGACTACGAGCAGTTGGCCGGCCAGTTCAGCCCCAGCGAATGCGTCGACCTGACCATGGCGATCTCCACCATCAACAGTTGGAACCGCCTGGCGGTGGGTTTTCGCAAGTTGCCCCAGGCCTGAGGCGCCGAGCCTCACTTGAAGTAGGCGCGAGGCGTGGTACCGGTCATGGCCTTGAAGAAGGCGATGAAGATGCTGTCGCTGGCAAAGCCCAGTTCGAAGGCGCTGTAGCTGATGCTGCGCCCGGTGGCGAGCAATTCGATGGCCCGCATCAGCCGCCATTGCTGGCGCCACTGCTGGTAGCCCAGGCCAGTCTCGCGCTGGAAAATGCGGCCGATGGTCCGGCTGCTGGCGCCCACCCGGGTCGCCAGCACCTGCAGTTCCGGCGGCAGGCTTTGCAGGTCGTCCAGCAGCGGTCGCAGGCGTTTGTCCCGGGGCAGGGGCAAGGACAGCGGTTGGCGCGCGGCCGTAGCGATTTCCTCGAGGCACAGGCCCAGCAGGTGCGGGTAGCGCCCCTGGCTCCAGTCACAATCGAAGGCGGCCTGGGCCATGGGCTCCAGCACCGCATGCAACAGTGGGCTGACCTCGATCACTGCCACCTCCGCAGGCAGCTGTGGGGCCAGTTCGCGGCAGAAGTACAGTGAGCGGTAATCCACGCTTTGCTGCATCTGGGCGCGATGGCGGACGCCGGAGGGTATCCATGCCGCTCGTGAGGGGGGCAGCAGGCACAGGCGGTCGGCCAGGGTGATGCGCGTGCAGCCCTGGCGGGTGTACAGCAACTGGCCGCGCTGGTGCTGGTGCAGGCCGGAGTCATGATCGCCCAGGGTCGCGGCGATGCCGACCACCAGGGTAGTGAAGGCGTCCGGGTCGAAGCGGGCCTGGGGCTCGAGCCATGCCATGGTTGTCTGGTTTCCAATGTTTATTGGCAGGATTTCGATAATACGCCAGTGATGCCTGCCTAGAATCGCCGGCATGTTTTTCTTGCCGAGCAGCCTGATGAATCCCCGTACCTTATTGCCCCTGGCCATGGTCTTGCTGATGTTCGCACCGATTGCCCAGATCCTCTACAGCCCGGCCCTGGCCGATGTCGGCCAGGCCTTCGACGTGCCTGCGGAGCAGGCGGCCCAGAGCCTTTCGGTATTCATCCTGGGTATTGCCCCGGGCGTCGTCTTGTGGGGCCGCCTGAGCGATCGCTGGGGCCGACGCCCGGCCTTGCTGGGCGGCCTGGCCCTGTATGCCCTGGCCCAGTGCCTGGGACTGCTGGCCCGCGACTTCGCTGCCTTTTTGTGCTGCCAGGCCCTGGCCGCCGTGGGCGTGGCGGCATGCTCGGTGGTGACCCAGACCTTGTTGCGGGACCTGTTCCAGGGGCGTGAGCTGGCCCGGGTATTTTCCCTGGTCGGCATGGTGCTGGCGGCCAGCCCGGCCATTGGCCTGTTCGCCGGTTCGGGCCTGACCCAGGCCCTGGGGTATCGCGGAGCCTTGGGCGCGCTGTTGGGGCTGGCCCTGATACTGCTGGCCTGTTGTGTCCGAGCGCTGCCGGAAACCCGTCCGCAGGCCCAGCCCCTGGCGCCCCTGGCCGGGACCCTGTGGCAGATGCTGCGCGATACCGGTATCTGGCGCTCGGCGCTGCTGGTGGCGGCGTTCAACATCGCGTTGCTCAGCTACTACAGCCTGGGTCCCTTCCTGTTCCGCCAACTGGGCCAGGGCGAGCAATGGTTCGGCTACAGCGGCGCGTTACTGGCCCTGGGCTCCGGTTGTGGCGCCTGGTGCAATCGCTGGCTGCTCGGGCGCGGTTGGCAGAGTGCCCGGCTGCTGGTGCTGGCGGCCCTGGCGGTGCTGGCCGGAGGCCTGGGAGTACTGGCCTTGCAACACAGCCTGTGGCTGGTGTTGCCCATGGGCGGCGTGGTGCTGGGTTTCGGCCTGGCGATCCCGAATATCCTCGGTTCGGCCCTGGCGGCCTATAGCGATCGGCTGGGCAGCGCCGGGGCCTTGTTCGGACTGTTCTATTACTTGTTGATCGGTGCCGGATTGCTGCTGGTGGGTTGGGGCCAGGCCCTGGGGGCGAGCCTGTGCCTGTGCGGCGCAATGGCCCTGTTGCTGTGCTTGCCGGGCTTGCGCCGCTAGTCTTGATGGAGAAGCGCTGGCGCCGTTGATGCGTATCAAGGCGTTCGTGGCTGCCAGGCTCGACACTCGAGGCCACTGCCCAACAAGGAGGTGCACCATGAGCCAGTACCAGCGTCTGCTGCTGATCGCCGATCCCCAGCAGCACCAGTCACCCGCCGCCCGCCGGGCCGCCGCCCTGGCCCGGGCCAGTGGCGCCAAGCTGCATGCCCTGGTGTTCGTCGAACCGCCAGCGCGCACTTACCTGTGGGAAGAACACCTGGAGGACAGCGAGCGCCAGGCCTATCTGCAACGCCATGAGCGCTGGCTGCAAGTGGAGGCGCGATGGATGCGCGAGCAGGGGGTGGAAGTCAGCACCCAGGTGGTCTGGAGCACCCAGGTGCTCAAGGACATGCTGGACTACATCGCCGAGTTCCAGCCTGACCTGCTGATCAAGGACGTGACCCTGGAATCGGCGCTCAAGCGGGTCTTCGTCACGCCGCTGGACTGCCACCTGCTGCGTGACGCCCCGGTGCCGGTGCACCTGGTCAACGACGCACCGAACAACCTGCCACGGCGGATCGTCGCGGCGGTGGACCCGGCCCAGTCCGATACCCAGATCAGCGGCCTCAATGCCCAGATCATCCGCACCGCCAATGCCCTGGCCTTGCAGTGCGACGCGCAGTTGCACCTGCTATATGCCCATGACCTGATGCCGATGCTCGACGGCGTGGCGCCGGTGGCTTCCACGGCCTGGAGCGCCAGTTGCCTGGACGAGTTGCGCGATTCCCTGCACAAGGAGTTCGAGCGCCTGGGAGACGCGCACAACGTGCCCCAGGAGTTTCGCCACTTCATCATGGGGCCACCGGTCCCGGGCATCGCCCAGTTCGTCGACGAATACCTGGTGGACGCCGTGGTCATGGGCACCGTGCACCGCAGCGGTTTTGGCCGGCTGATCGGCAGCACCACCGAGCGAGCGCTGTACTCGATGCCGGGTAGCATCCTGGCGGTGAAGTCCCAGGACCGCGAATGACCGCCCGCCAGCGCGGTATCCCTGGCTGGGCGCACGATCCCCGGCGGCTCGTGCCGAGCCGTGCGCAGCCGCCACACGAAGCGCTGGGGGCGTGCTCAGGAAAAATGTAACGGTGATTTTCCACGGCGTTGCCGGCTGTTAACCTTGCGCCCCATGACTCGCACCTCACCCTATCGCCGCCACGTTGCCTGGACGCTGTATTTCTGCGTGCTGTTCAACGTGTTCGTCTGCGGCTTGGGCCATGGCCAGGTGGCCGGGTTGGAGCTCAATGGCGTAGGCGGGCAGTTCTGCTCTGCCCTGGGCAACCAGGGCCCGGCGGTGGACACCGACTTCAGCGACCAGGCAGGTGCCGGCTGGCTCAATACCCTGGTCTGCCCGTTGTGCTCGGCCGTCACCCTGGGCCTGGGGCTGCTGTTCTGCCTGGCCTGGCTGTTGCGTCGCCAGCGCCCGCAACGACCCAAGGTCGCGCAGCATGACAAGGCGCCGCCACGCTATGGCTGGCCGCCCCTCAACCCTCGGGCTCCCCCTCTGAGCTGACCTGGCTCCCCGGCGACCCATCGCGGTCGCCTCCTTGCCGTCCCTGGCCTGTTGCCGTGCGCGCGTTCGCGTGGCCACGGGCGGGCGGCATTCGATGGTTTTTTCCGAGTCCGAGACTATGAAGTACCTGTATCGCTCTCCAAGCTGCGCGGCGCTGTGCTGCGCCCTGTCTTTCAATGCCCTGGCCGAGGGCACGCTGGAACTGCCGCAGATGCGCATCAGCGCCGATGAACAGAAGAAGTTCGGCCTGCAACTCGATACCCAGGGCACCACCGGTTCGCGCCTGGGCCTGACCCCCAGGCAGACCCCGGCGTCGATCAGCGTGGTCGAGCGCCAGCAGATCGAGCAGCGCGGTGCTGCCACGACCCAGGATGTATTGCTGGGGATGCCGGGCATGAACGCCGCTTCGTCGCCGGGTATCCCGGGATTCGTGTCTTATCGTGGCTTCTCCGGGCCGCAGATCACCCAGTTGTTCAATGGCATCAGCGTGCAGTACGACTCCATCGCCGCGCGGCCGGTGGACAGCTGGATCTACGATCGGGTCGAGGCTGTGGGCGGGCCCTCGAGTTTTCTCCATGGCGCCGGGGCCGTGGGTGGTTCCATCAACTACATCACCAAGCTGGCCTCGCGCAGCGAGTCGTTCAACGAAGGGCGGATCAGCTACGGCTCCTACGACAGCCGCGCCCTGTCCCTGGGTTTCAACCACGCCCTCAACGCCGGACCGGGCCCCCGGCACTACGCGCGCCTGGACTTCAACCACAGCACCAGCAACGGCTACATCGACCGCGAGCAACGCGATGCCTGGACCCTGGCCTTTTCCCTGCTGACGGATATCAACGACCAGCTGTCCCACACCCTGGCCTTCGAATACCAGGACGAGCGCGTCGACAGTCCCTACTGGGGAACCCCGGCCCTGGCGCCGCTGGAGGGCAAGATGCAAGTGCAGCGCAGCCGCCGCTTCGAGAACTACAACGTCGACGACGGTCGCTACGAGCAGAGGGTGCGCTGGTTGCGCTCGATCATCGACTACCAGCTCGATGACGCCACCTCGCTGCGCAACACCCTGTACCACTACAACGCCGATCGCGAATACCGCAACGTCGAGAACTACGCCTACAACGCTGACAACTCCCAGGTGATCCGTTCCGGCACCTTGCTCCAGCGCCATGCCCAGGAGCTCAACGGCAATCGCTTCGAACTGCTGCATCAGGGCAATGTGTTCGGCCTGGACAGCCAATGGTCGACGGGCATCGACTACAGCCACAACGTCATGAGCAACTACCCGCTGTCCCTCCCGGGCCCGGGCGACCAGCTCGATCCGGACCGCTTCGAGCCCGGCAGCTTCTGGGACCTGCCCGGAGTGCGCCGCAGCTTCGACAAGAACCGGCGCAACCAGGTGGACACCTGGGCGCTGTTCCTGGAAAACCGCCTGCAACTCAGCGAGCGCTTGTCGTTGCTCAGTGGCCTGCGCCATGACCAGATCGACCTGGAAGTGACCAACTACCGGGCCGTCAACGCGGCCAACCCGGCATTCTTCCAGCGCAAGTACCGGCCTACCACCGGACGCCTGGGGCTGGTCTACGAGCTGACCCCGACGGCCAATGTCTATGTGCAATACAGCACCGCCGCCGATCCGCCCTCTGGGGTCCTCACCACCGCCAGCTATGGCCAGGTGCGCGACTTCGACCTGAGCACCGGCAACCAGTGGGAAATCGGCAGCAAGTTCGACTTCCTCGAAGGGCGCGGCTCGGCCACCCTGGCGGCCTACCGCATCGAACGCAAGAACCTGTCCACCGCCGACCCGGCCAACCCCGGCAATAGCCAGCCGGTGGGCCAGCAGTCTTCCCGCGGGGTCGAGCTGGCGGCGTCGCTGCGGGTCACGCCCAAGCTTCTGGCCGAGGGCAACTTCGCCTATGTCGATGCGCAGTACGACGAGTTCTATGAAAACGTCGGCGGCCGGTCGGTGTCGCGCAAGGGTAACCGTCCCACCAACATTCCCGAGAAGGTGGCCAACCTGTGGTTGACCTACGACCTGGACTCGTCCTGGCAGGTGGGGGCCGACAGCCGCTATGTGTCGTCGATGTACGCCAACGCGGCCAACACCCGCTATGCCCCGGGCTACGCGATCTTCGGCGCCTTCGTCGGCTATCGGGTCGATGCCGATACCCGGGTCACCGCCCGGGTACGCAACCTCACCGACCGGGTGTACGCCCGCAGCACCGCGCCGACCCAACTGTACCTGGGGGCACCGCGGACCTTCGAGCTGGCGCTGCAAACGCGCTTCTGACCTGAACCGGCGGGGCGCCCGAGGGTGTCCCGCGTCGCTGCGAGATCGATGTGATGAAGCGTTACCTGTACCTCTGGCACCGCTGGCTGGGGATCGTCGCCTGCCTGTTCATGGCCCTGTGGTTCATCTCCGGGGCCGTGATGCTGTATGTCGGATATCCCAAGCTGACCCCCGCCGAACACCTGGCTCACCTGCCGCCGCTGGTCCTGGACCAGGAGGGCGCCAGCCTGGAGCGGGTGTTGGCGGCCGCCGACAGCGGGCAAGCGCCGACCAGCCTGCGCCTGCTCACGGTGGCCGGAACCCCGCGTTATGTCCTGGAATATCCCGGAGCGCGCAAGCTGGCGGTGGACGCCCGCAGCGCCCGGCCCATGTCCCCCACCGACTGGCCCCAGGCGCTGGCGGCGGCCCGCCAGTTTGCCCCGGGGGTGGCCGCAAGCGAGCGCGGCGTGGTCGCGCAGGATACCTGGAGCCTGTCCCGGGCCCTGGATGGCGACCGGCCGTTGCATCGGGTGGCGGTGGCCGATGCCGAGGACCGGTTGCTGTACGTTTCCGCCAGCACCGGCGAAGTGGTGCGCGACGCCACCGCCAAGGAACGGGCCTGGAACTGGATCGGTGCCTGGCTGCATTGGCTGTATGCGTTGCGCGGCATCGGCATCGATGGCGCCTGGGGGCCGATCGTCACCTACCTGTCCCTGGGGGCGACGCTGATGGCGGTCCTGGGCCTGGCGGTAGGCCTGTTGCGCTGGCGCTTTGGCCGCACCTATCGCAATGGCTCGCGCTCGCCCTACCAGGGCTTTGCCCGTTGGCATCACCTGGGCGGCTTGCTGTTCGGGGTGCTCGCCATCACCTGGATCTTCAGTGGCTTGATGTCGATGAATCCATGGAAGATCTTCAGCAGCGCTCGGCCGTTGTCGCTGGCGGCGTACCAGGGCGCGGCGCTCGATGCCGCGGCCTTTCCCCTGGATGCGCGCCAGGTCCTGGAGCGCTTTGCCGGCGACGGCCTGCGGGCCCGGGAGCTGGAGTGGCGAATGATTGCCGGCCAGGGCTACGTGATCGGCTACGACGGCGCCGGGCGCACGCGGATCCTGGACATGGCCGCGGACCGGGTGTTGTCGCGGTTCGAGCCCCATACCCTGCAACAGGCGGCCCAGGCCATCAGCCCAGGCCAACCGCTGCAGGTCGAGCAACTGCAGGCCTACGACTTCTACTACTACGCCCGGGAGCCCCAGAGCATGCTCGGCCATCTGCAGCAGCGCTTGCCGGCACTGCGGGTGCGCTTCGACGATCCGGCCCGGACCTGGTTGCACCTGGATCTCTATACCGGCGCCGTGGTGGGCCAGCTGGACCAGCCACGGCGTGCCTCGCGCTGGCTGTTCGCCCTGCTGCACAGTTGGGACTGGCTGCCGCTGCTGGGCAAGCGACCACTGTGGGACCTGTGGATGTTGCTGTTCAGTGCCGGCGGCTTGCTGGTCAGCGTCACCGGTGTGGTGCTGGGCTGGCGGCGCCTGGGGCGCGCATTGCGTCCTCGCCGGCCCCGGGAGCGATAGCGGTGAATACCGACCTGGATCAAGCCGAGGGGATATTTCCGTTTTGTGCGGCGATTTTCGTCACCGCCGTGGCCGCCAGCGGTGATAATGCCCGCCCATTTCCTTGCCAGTGGAGCCCATCGCCCCATGTTCGTCATCACCCCCCAGGACCCTGAGCTCTACCGCCGGCAGACCCGGCGCAGCACCCTGATCATCGCCCTGGTGTTCATTGCCCTGGCCATGCTGTTCTCCAGCGCCGCGGTGGCGCTGTTCGGCCAGGGTGGCGGCGACAACCTGGTCTGGAATGCCACAGGGGTGGGCGTTGGCCTGCTGGTCTGCGCAGCCCTGGTACGCACTGTGTTCTGGCAGCAGCCGTGGATGGCGGCGGCGGTCTATGGCTGGCGCCTCAAGCGCAGCCTGATGCGGGTGACCAACGTCATGCACCAGGTCACCGCCGGGGTGGCCGCCCGTGACCCGGCGGCCCTCAAGCTGTTGCGTTTCTATCACCTGGGGCTGGGCCAGATGCACCAGCTCGATGCCAACTCCAGTGCCCATGGGCAGATGCTCGGCGAGGTGGAGCGGCACTTGGCGCTGCTGGCCGAACAGGGCATCGACCCGCAGCAGGAGCGCCTTCAGGCGCAATGGCTGGAAGCGGTCAAGGCGCACCAGCCACGCTGAGCTAGAGCGCTGCTTCACCATCGAGATAGCGCCACAGGGCCTGGGCTATCTCGTTGGCTTGTCCCTCCTGGCCGAACAGCGTCCGGCCGATCTCCAGGCCCAGTTGCCGGTAGCTCTCGAACTGCGCTTCGTCGAAGAACTGGTCCACGGTGCTCTGGTTGGGAAAGCCCGGGTTGTTGCGGGCGTAATTGCACACATCGGGGGCCAGCCCGGCGATCAGGCGCGGCTTGAGCACCAGGATCCGGCAATGGGGCTGGGCGGCGATGCCGCTCTCGCAGCCAGGCGCATGGGCATGCACATTGAGCAGTAGCGCGCACTGGTGGCTGTCGGCGTCCGGTGGCTGGCGGAACTGCTCCTGGCTGGCGAACACCGTCTTGAGCAGTGGATGCTGGAGCACGCCCGGGTCCTCGCGGATCTCCAGGGCCTGGTCGATACGCGCCAGGCGCACCAGGTTGGCCAGGTCATCGAAGCGGTAGTCCGGATCGCAGCCGCTGTCGCAGGTCACGATCAGTCGTACCTGGCGTTCCTGGCGCAGCAGTTCGTAGGTGGCGGTGTTCTCGAAGTGCCCGCCGTCGGACAGGTATTGGTAATCGCGGCGATGCCCGTGGAAACGCGCCGTCAGCTCGTAGAACAGATAAGCCTGGGTGCTGTAGTAGGTCCAGGGCTTGAGATCCTGGCGCACCCAGTGCTGCTGGCCGGGATCGAGGAAGCGGCTGGGCCACCAGATGCCCAGGCGTACGTTGGCCAGGCCCAGGACCAGCGACATGCCCAGGCTGGTGGCTCGCCCCAGCCCGGTACTGAAGGCCGCGCCGGACACGCCGATCCATCCGCCCAGGCTCAAGGGCAGCATGATCTCCGAGGCCGGGGCCTGTTGCAGGTCGCGGCGGTAGGGCTTGCCGTCCAGGGTGTAGCCTTCGGCCGGGCCGTCGCAGGGGGCGCAGCTACCGTCCAGGGCGGGCGCCCAGTTCGGGGCGATGCACAGCGGCTGGCCCTTGCGATCGCGTTGTACCAGCTGTTCGGCGGGGTCCACCGTGAGGTTCATGGTGACGTTGATCAGGTGCACCGGTCCGGCGCTTGGCGTGGCGTAGTACTGCTGCAACGACAGGTCGTCGCTGGACATCGGTTCGGCCACGCTCAGGTAGGTCCGGCGTTGCTGCGCCGGGCCGTTGAAACGCTGGCCATTGGAGGCGCCGAGGTAGGCCCGGGTCAGCCGGGCGCTATAGAAGGCCTGTAGCGACGAGGTGTTGAGAAAGCCGATGAAGCGGCCGCTGACGCACACCAGCAGCGCCGCCAGCAGGCTCAGTCCCACCAGGCGCCAGGCCGCCGCCGCGTCGTAGGCCACCCTGCCACCGTCGTGGGCCACCCACTGCACCAGCAGGGCCCAGCCCAGGCACAGCAGGGCCAGCAGCAGGCCGCCGGCGATCAGCGCCAGTACATCCAGCGGCAGCTTGCGCATCCAGCCTGGCAACGGTTTCTCGTCCTTGAGCAGCACCAGCCGCCGCACCAGCCACATCACCAGCACCAGCAAGGCCATGGCGCCCAGGGTCCGGTAGGCCTGCAAGTAGCCGTACAGCAGCTCGGCGCCGCTCACCAGCAGGGCGAGGAACACCAGCAACGCCACTGCGGCCATGGCCCGGCCCAGGGCCCGGGTGACCTGCACCCGGTAATTGCGCACGCAGTTCTGGCAGGTGCTGTCCTTGCCCGGATCGCGGTTGTTGGCCAGGTTGCGCACCAGTTGGCGGGTGATCAGCAGTGCATTGCTGCCCACCAGGGCGGCGGCCAGGGCCAGGACGCCCACGCCATGCCACTGGGCCACGCTATCGGCCAGGCCGCCAGCCAGCCACAGGCCGGCGACCAGCGCCAGCAGGCTGCGGTAGGCCGCGTTGTCCAGGCGCGGCGGCTGGTCCAGGTCGCCCCGGGGAATCACCAGCCAATAAGCCACGGCGCAGGGCAGGGCGAAGAGCAACGCGGCCATCAGCGGCCAGAGCAAGAGGCTGCTTTGGCTCAGCACCTGGAACAGGCTCAGCAAGCTGAGCACCAGCACGATCGGCAGGCCGAGCATGGCGTGCAGCGACAACCAGTTGCGCCAGGTCATGGCCAGGGCGTAGAGCATGTCGCCGGCGCCGGTCGGGGTCAGGTAGCGACCGTTTTCCCGCAGCCAGGCCGTAGGCCCCTGGCCGACCGGGCGCTCGGCATAGTCGACGCCGGTGCTGATGCGCCCCGGTGGTTCGAAGCGCAGGGCCTGGTAGGCGTCGCGGGCGGCCTGGCCCACCGGGTCACGGGAGTCCGCAGGGCGCAGGCGGCCGGGCAGGAACAGGCTGGAAAAGAAACTGCCGATGTAACCGCCGCCACTGACCGTGGACAGGTAGTCGAACCGCGACAGCAAGCTGCGTTCCTCGGTGTTGGCCGGAGGCTGTTCGGGGTTGGCCTGATGGGTGTCGGGGGCCGGTGCCCGGGCCAGCGCCTGCAGGACCCCAAGGCCGAAGGTGGCGCTGCGGATGCCGCCGCCGGACAGCGCCAGGCCCCAGTTTTCCAGGGGTGGCTGCTGCTCCGTGGCGGATTGTTGCAAGCTCAGGCGCCTGAAGCGGATGCGTTGCTGTTCGATCTGGTAGGGAGTGTCGGCGGGTGTCATGGGCCTTCCTTGGATACGCAGGGAGCGCTGCGCCGGGCGCCCGGGCAAGCGCCGAGCAGGATACCGGATGCCAGGGCCCGGGTATGCAGCCGGGCCCTGGGACGCCACTTCCGGACCGAGCGTGGCAGCTGGACGATGCATGGTCCGGTGGTGCGCAGGATGCAAGTGGGGCGGGGTTGGCATGCGCAGGGTGCATGGAAAATTCAAGGGCGGTTATAACGTTAGATTTTATTCATATAAATGGTCATAAGCTTTAGCCGCTATGCTGCCGCCAGTTTTTCACCTGGCCGCATGATCTGTAGGGCTTTATTTGATGGATGTGGGTAATTTCGGTTTTGTCGTCGCAGGCCTGATCGTCGGCTTCATCGTGGGTATGACCGGAGTGGGTGGCGGGTCGTTGATGACCCCGATCCTGCTGTGGTTCGGCATCAATCCGGCCACTGCCGTGGGCACCGATTTGCTGTACGCCGCCATCACCAAGTCCGGTGGGGTGCTGGTGCACCAGAAGAACCGCAATATCGACTGGCGCATCACCGCTTGGCTGACCCTGGGCAGCGTGCCGGCGGTGCTGCTGACCTTGTGGTTCCTGAAGAACCTGCATGCCGATCCGCAGTCGCTGAACGCGGTGATCAAGCAAGGCCTGGGCGTGGTCCTGCTGCTGACTGCCCTGGCCATCGTGTTCAAGAAAAATCTCATGGCCTTCGCCCAGCGCCACGGCGGCGACTACAGCCCCAGCGTCGGGGGCCTGAATCTTCTGACCCTGGTCACCGGGTTGATCCTGGGCACCATGGTCGCCCTGACCTCCATCGGCGCCGGGGCCCTGGGTACCGTGGCGCTGTTCCTGCTCTATCCGTTCCTGGCCACCAAGCGCCTGGTGGGCACCGAGATCGCCCATGCCGTGCCCCTGACCCTGGTGGCGGGCCTGGGCCACGCCAGCATGGGCAACATGGACTGGGAGCTCCTGGGGTTCCTGCTGATAGGCTCGCTGCCGGGCATCTGGCTGGGCAGCCACATGACTGGCCGGGTCTCCGACGAACTCCTGCGCCCGTGCCTGGCGGTGATGCTGTTCTCCATCGGCTACAAGCTGGCGTTCTGAGCTTTCGCGCCGGGCCATTCATGCCCGGCGATCATCCGTGCTGGGCGCCAGGTTCTGCGTCGCCTCAAGAAGCCTTGCCCAGCCACTCCTGCGCCGAGCGCCATAGGCAGATCCCGAGGAAGTAGGCCGAAGCGGCCAGCCACAGGCCCATGATCGCCGGGTTGTGCTGCGGGTGGCCGAGGATCAGCAGGGCGCCGCTGAGCAGCCAGACGAAGGTCACGATGATGTTCACCGGCATCCACTTGCGGACCCGGAACGGATGCAGGAACTGCACCCGGGTAGCTGTCAGCAGGGCTAGGACGAAGATGCTCAAGAGGGTGGTCCAGGGGCCCGGCTCGATCAGGTAGAAGCACAGCGCGACTACGTTCCAGGCGGCGGGAAAGCCCTGGAAGTAGTTGTCGTGGCTCTTCATGTTGACGTTGCAGAAACACAATAGCGACGACAGCAGGATCAGCGAGGTGGCCAGCAAGGCGCTGTATTCCGGCAGCGGAATGTAGCGATAGATGAACAGCGCCGGGATGAACACGTAGGTCAGGTAGTCGATCACCAGGTCCAGCACCGAGCCGTCGATGTTGGGCAGTACCGAACTGGTCTTGACCTTGCGGGCCAGGGAACCGTCGACGCCATCCACCAAGAGCGCCACTCCCAGCCACAGCAGGCAGGCCTTGGGCTGGTTGTCGAACAGCGCCAGGGTCGCCAGCAGGGCGCTGACCACTCCGGTAGCGGTGAAGCCATGGGCGCCCCAGGCTTTGATTCTGGCGATTTGCATTGTCGTGATCACGGGGCGTCTCTCCGGCGGCTTGGATTCCTGGCCGGTTGCCTGCAGTACGCTGGCAACCCGGGCCCGGTTGCAGTTATCGACCGGAAAGCGGCGTGGAAGGTTCAGCGTGCAAGCCTGCGCCTGCAAATCTGCGGGTTTGCGGACCTGGTCTTGGCGCAGCCGAGCCGCCGTTGGCCAACCTTGCCTGGGTAAACGGTCGAGGGGTTCATTGAGTCTAGGCGCCCTGGCCAAGGCGACAAGCCAGGCGCCACGTAGCCGTTGCCGGCCCGTGGCGCCTGGCTCGAGGGGCGTCGAGGGGGCGCCCTTAGCGTGGGCTATCCAGGGCGGCGAGGATCTTGTGGGCGGCCTTGATCCGTTCCTCGTTGGGGTAGTTCTTGTTGGCCAGCAGCACGATGCCCACTTGCTGGCCCGGGACGAACAGGACGTAGGCGCCGAAGCCGTTGGTGGAGCCGGTCTTGTTGTACAGCGCGTCGGCCTTGGGCGGCTGGGCCGGGGTCAGCCATTGCACCGGATGCGGCTCCAGGGCCATCGGTGTCGAGTTGCCGGCCATCAGCCGCGCCAGGGACACGGGGTAGGCATAACGCTCCCAGCCCAGGCCCTGGGTCATGTCGCCCACCTGGTAGTAGCCGCTTTGGGTACTGGCCAGGGCCTTTTGCAGGGTGTCGTCGAGCTGCCCCGGTTGCAGGTTGTCGGCAACGAACTGCAGCAGGTCCGGGGCGCTGGTCTTGACCCCGTAGGCTTCGGCGTCCAGGGGGCCGGGCCCGACGCGCACTGGCCGATTCTGCTTGTCGTAGCCCTGGGCGTAGTGCTCCAGCTGGTCCTTGGGCACGTGGAGGTAGCTGTGCTTGAGGGCCAGCTTGGGAAACAGCAAGCCTTCCATCAACTGGTCGAATGGCTGGCCCAGGCTACGGGCGGCCAGGTAGCCGAACAGGCCGATGCTGGGGTTGGAATACTGGCGCTGGGTGCCAGGTTCGAAGCGGGGTTTCCAGGTGTTGTAGTAGTCCAGGGTCTTGGCCTCGCCCTGGACTTCATCGGGGAACTGCAGCGGCAGGCCGCCAGCGGTGTAGGTGGCCAGCTGCAACAGGCTGACGCCGTCGAAGACGCTGCCGCGCAGGGCCGGCAGGTACTGGCTGGCGGGGTCTTGCAGGGCCAGCTTGCCGCTGGCCTGGGCATAACCGCCGAGGGTCGCGGTGAAGGTCTTGCTCACCGAACCCACCTCGAACAGGGTGTCGTTGTCCACCGGTCGCTGATTGTCCTTGGAAGCGATGCCGTAGTTAAAGTAATGTCGCTGGCCGCCAGCGATGATCGCCACCGCCATGCCGGGGATACCCTGCTGGTGCATCAGGGGGCGGATGGTGGCATCCACCGTGGCTTTCAGCGCGTGCTCGGGGCTGGTTTCGGCCAGGGCCTGGGGCGCGAGGACGAGCAGCGCGCAGGCGCTGATCATGGTCAATCCGGTCAAGGTCGTTTGCCGCATGATTATTGGTTTTCCATGTTTTTTAGTGGTGTTGGCCGCAGGCTTCCAAGCGGTCCTGCGGTTTGCATGAGCGGTTTGAACGCTCCGCTGCGCAAGGCCCGTGGATCTTTCCTGGCAGGGAAGGACAGCGTGCAGGTCACACGAGCGACGCCAAATTTAGGCAGTCTGCGTAGGATCGACAAACGACGATATCTCGCGCTAGCCATTAGAAAAACTAAGGCTCTAAGATGCTCAGACCTCATCTACCCCTCAATGCCCTGCGCGCCTTCGAGGCTTCCGCGCGTCACTTGAGCTTCACCCGCGCGGCCATCGAGCTGTGCGTGACCCAGGCTGCCGTCAGCCACCAGGTCAAGAGCCTGGAGGCCCAGCTCAACGTCACCCTGTTCAAGCGCCTGCCCCGGGGGCTGATGCTCACCAGCGAGGGCGAGACGCTGCTGCCGGTGCTGCGCGAATGCTTCGACCGCATCGCCCAGACCCTGGGGCGCTTCGATGGTGGCCACTATCGCGAGGTGCTGACGGTGGGGGCGGTGGGCACCTTCGCCGTGGGCTGGTTGTTGCCACGCCTGGGGGATTTCCAGGCGCGCTTTCCCTATATCGATCTACGCCTGAGCACCAACAACAACCGGGTGGACGTGGCTGCCGAGGGCCTGGACTATGCCATCCGCTTCGGCAGCGGGGCCTGGCACGGCACCGAGGCGTTGCAGTTGATGCAAGCGCCGCTGTCGGTGTTGTGCGTGCCGCAGATCGCCCGCCAGTTGCAGGTCCCGGCGGACTTGCTGGGCCAGACCCTGCTGCGTTCCTATCGCACCGATGAATGGCCGCAGTGGTTCGAGGCCGCAGGCCTCGGGAGCAATACGCTGTTGCCGCAAAGCATCGTCTTCGATTCGTCCCTGGGCATGCTCGAGGCGGCCCTGCAAGGCTTGGGCGTGGCCCTGGCGCCGCCGATGATGTTCGAGCGACAACTGGCCAGCGGCGCGATAGAGCAACCCTTTGCGGTGGGCATCGTCACCGGCAGCTACTGGCTGACCCGCCTGCAATCCCGCACGGAAACCGCGGCCATGAGCACCTTCAAGGGCTGGTTGCTGGAGCAGGTAGCTTGCCATGCCCCGTGAAGTGTCGATTGCGGCCGTCCCTGGACGTGACTCCGGGTTCAGGTTGCTTGGCCAAGTCCCGGGACCTGGGCACAATCACCGGCCTTGCCGCGCAGCACCGCATCGCTGGAGTTATTCGAAGACAAGACGCGAGGACAGGCATGTCGAGGTTCGATCCACCCCGCGAGACTGATGATCCGGACGCCATCCCGCGTCCGGTTTGCGCCTTGCGCATCTCGGCCCAGGAGGAGCGCTGGGAGCGACCCTGGCACAGCCACCGCAAGGCGCAGTTGTTGTTCCCCCTGGCCGGGGTGCTCAGTTGCGAAAGCGCCGAGGGCCTGTGGTTGGCGCCGCCGCAATGCGCCGTATGGATTCCCAGCGCGGTCGCGCACCGGGTCCAGGGGCTGGAGCATGCCCAGGGTTACTGCCTGTTCGTCGAGCCGGAACAGGCCCGGGACCTGCCCGATGCCTGCTGTACCCTGGCGGTCTCACCCTTGTTGCAGGAGCTGTTGCGCCGTTGTGCGCAGTTGCCGCAGCTCTACGACCTGGATGGTGCCCAGGGGCGATTGATGGCGGTGGCCCTGGACGAGCTGGCCGTTGCCCCACGGGAGCAGATCCACCTGCCCATGCCCCGGCATGGGCAACTGCGCCGCCTGGCCCAGCAGATTCTCGAACAGCCGCAGCAGCGCCTGAGCCTGGAGCAGTGGGGCGAGCTGATCGGTCTCAGCGAGCGCAGCCTGAGCCGCTTGATCCTGGCCGAAACCGGCCTGAGTTTCGGGCGCTGGCAGCGCCAGCTGCATATCCTGCTGGGGCTCAAGCAACTGGGGCGTGGCGATTCGGTGGAGCGGGTGGCGCTGACCCTGGGTTATGACAGCGCCAGTGCCTTCATCCGCATGTTCAAGAAGGCCGTGGGCCAGCCGCCCGGGCGTTTTTTCGCCGAGCGCCGCCAGGTCCTGGACAGCGACCTGTAATTTCGCTTCACACCCATTCCTTTAGCCGCCAAGCCTGTGAGGCTGCGCCAAGGCCCGCGGGGCCTGCAGCGCTCGACCGACCAACGGGGATCTGCGAGCGCTACGCACCCGTGCGCAGCCTGCGCCAGCGGCTACACGACGCGGCGGCCTGGCGGCGATCTTTGGCTGGATTGGTCAATAATTTGTCGATCTTGACTGATGCGGACAGATTGTCTCTCGAAGATGATAAGCATTCTTGTTTGAAAGCCATCATGAGGTGTCCCATGTACTTCGATCACCAGCATTTTCCCCTGGTCTGGATGCGTCACGCCGCCCCCGTTCCGGGCCTTGAAACCGACCCCTTCGTGCAACTCGAGCAACTCATGGAGCGCGGCCATGCCTTCGTCTTGTTGAGCGAGGGCATGCCCGATCCGCAAGAGCGCGCCAGCGAGCAGAGCCTGGCCTTGCTCAAGCAGGGATCGTTGTGGATGAAGCGCCACAAGGCGGCGCTGCGGCGTTGGATCAAGGCGATGATCGTGGTCGCCCCGGAGCCCGAGGCCCAGGCCGGGGTCGAGGCCTTTGCCGGCAATTACGAGAAGTTCTGGGGGTATCCGCTGTTGCACTGCGCATCGCCATTGGCGGCGGCGCACCTGGCCCAGCGCCTGCTCACCCCGTCACGCAACAACCAGCACAACTGGTAGGGGCGGTTATCACTCGTGCTGGTGGCCGGGCCAGGTTTCTGTCGGGAAGTAGGCTTCCAGGCCCGGCTCCAGGTGCTCGATCCCGGCCTTGATCCAGTAGCAGGTCAGGCGCGAGTAGTTGTCCAGGTCGCCGCGCACCAGGCAGGTGGAACTGTGCCCCGGCCAGCTGAAGCGCAACACTTCGGCCTCGCCCATCACGGCCCGCTCCACCTTGCCGATGGCCGTGGTGGTCTGGCCATTGAGGGTCTTGACCAGGGTCAGGGCCTGGTTTTCGAAGCGGATCACCGCCGTGCCCGAATAAGTCGGGCCACCGTCGGGCTCCTTGCCGATGAACAGGTAATGCCCGGGCACCAGGCTGTAGTAGATATGCGGTTCGGGAGCCTGGGCGGCGTGGGCGGCCAGGCTGCCCAGCAACACCCCGAGAAGCGTGGTGACCAGGCGCGGTAGAAGTGGCATAGGGGCTCGATCCTGTAGGGAGAGGGGCATGATTCCAGACTCGACGGCACAGATAAATACCTGTGCCGTGGGACTGGGTTGCGCTGATCAGGGATGTTCCATCACCACCAGGGCCAGGGTGTCCGGTTCCAGTGCTTCGAACAGATGCGGGGTACTGGCGCTGTACTTGATGTAGTCGCCGGGCTCCAGGCGCAGCGGCTGTTCCAGCGGACCGGCCAGCGCTCGTCCGCGGCACAGCAAGACATGTTCAACCGTGCCCGGTGGATGGGCGCTGGACTGTCGAGGCCGGCCGGGCTGGGCGAGCACCCGGTACAGGTTGCGCTGCGCCCCGGGTGGGCAGTTGTCCAGCAGCGTGGCGGCATAGGGCGCATCTTCGGCGTGCACGGTCACGCCTTCGCGCGCGCGGATCACCTTCAATTGCGGGGCGGGCTGTTCCAGGAACTTGGTGACTTGCAGGCCCATGGCCATGGCCAGGGCCCACAGTGTCTCGATGCCGGGATTGCCCACCCCGCCTTCCAGTTGCGACAGGGTGGACTTCGCCACCCCGGCGCGCTTGGCCAGTTCCGAGACCGACAACCCGGCGTTCAGGCGTTCGCGCTTGATGGCGTGGGCCAGCAGGCCGATGGGGGAGAGTTCGTTCATTTCGTTCGTTTTATCGTTCATGTCGTCTATTAAATCATCCTTGAAGTGCTTGACGGGCATAATTCGCTCTGTTCATTATGCCGATCTATCGTTCGTTTTAATGAATATTGCTCGCCGTGCCCCGGAGTTTCTCATACCGGGTCGCGCCCGGGCGCCTGCCAACAGGAAGCACAGGATGCAGACCAAGACTCGCGGAACCCTGGAAATGCTCGCGGCCATGGCCATCTCCGGCACCGTGGGCTGGCTGGTGGTGGGCTCGGGACAGGCGCCCTGGGTCGTGGTGTTCTGGCGCTGTGTGTTCGGCGCCCTGGCGATGTTGCTGGCTTGCGCCGGCCTGGGCCTGTTGCGAGGCTCGCGCTTGAGCGGGCGCCAGGTGGCGCTGATCGCCCTGGGCGGTTGCGCGCTGATGCTCAACTGGGTGTTGTTGTTCAGCGCCTACAGCCAGGCGTCGATCGCCGTGGCCACCGTGGTCTACAACACCCAGCCGTTCATGCTGGTGGGCCTTGGGGCATTGCTGTTCGGTGAGCGCCTGACGCCGGGCAAGCTCGGCTGGCTGGCCCTGGCCTTCGCCGGAATGCTGTTCATCGTCGGTGCCCGGCCTGCCTCGGCAATGGTCGGCGGCGACTACCTGCTTGGAATCCTCCTGGCCCTGGGCGCGGCCTTCTTCTATGCCATCGCCGCGGCTACTACCAAGCATCTGCGCGAAGTCCCGGCGCCGTTGATCGTGCTGCTACAGATGCTGCTCGGCATGCTGCTCAGCGCGCCTTTCGCCTTGGGTTCGCTACCAGCGCCCGCCGGCGAGGCCTGGTTCTACCTGGTGACCATCGGCGTGGTCCACACCGGCTTGATGTCGACCTTGCTCTATGGCGCCATCCAGCGGCTGTCCACGGTGCTGGTGGGGGCCCTGTCGTTTATCTATCCACTGGTGGCGGTGCTGGTGGACTGGCTGGTCTTCGGCCATCGCCTGGGTTGGCTGCAGGTCCTGGGCGGCGCGGCCATCCTGCTGGCCGCCGCCGGGCTCAATCTTGGCTGGAGCCTGCGCTTGCGCAGCGTCCGCGAAGGCCGGGCGACATGGGACTGAGCCTGCGCCTGCTGGACTTTCCCTATGCCCAGGCGTGGCAGTTGCTGCACTGCCTGGCCCACCTGCAACCGTGCCTGGGGGATTGGCTGGTGGCCGGGCAAACCCACCTGTTCATCGAACCGCCAAGGTTCTATAGCCGCTAGGAGGCGAGCGGTCGGCAAGTCCATTGCCGGCATTAATGCGAAGCATTACTATTCACGCCCCACCTTTCCAGCGCATCGCGATGACAGCCAAGCCGCCCCGCAGACCAGGCTTTTTCGAGCATTACGAAGAGTTGATCGGTACCTGGACCCGGCGCTTGCGCAATCGCCAGCAGGCCGAGGACCTGGCCCACGACACCTTCGTCCGGGTGCTGGAGTCCGACGCCGCCAGCGTGCAACAGCCGCGGGCCTACCTGCACCAGACCGCGCGCAATATCGCCGTGGATGCTTTTCGCCGTGAAGACCGGCGCGCCGGCCTGGAAGAACACCAGGCCCAGCTTGGCGTGTCGCCCAGCGGCGATCCTGAACATTTCATGCATGCGTTGCAGTTGGCCGCGTCCGTCGAGCGGGCGCTGGGCGAATTGCCGGTGAACTGCCGCAAGGTGTTCGTCTGGCAGAAGATCGAGGGCCTGACCCAGGCCGAGATCGCCGAGCGCCTGGGGCTGTCAAAAAACATGGTGGAAAAGTATATGATCCGCACCCTGCGGCACCTGCGCGAGCGCCTGGATGGGCCGCTGCCATGAGTCGCAAGGTTTCTTCACCCTCTGCCAAACAGGAATCCGCATGATGGACAGCCGCGCTTGTGCCTGTGGACAGGCCAGGGTTCGCGATGAGGCGGCGCAGTGGTTCGTGCGCCTGCAAGAGCCCGGGCTGAGCCAGGAGCAACAGGCGGATTTCCAGCACTGGCTGGCCGAACACCCGCAACACCACCATGAGTGGCAAGTGCTGCAGTCGTTGTGGGCCGCTGCCGAGCTGGTGCCGGCGGCACGCTTGCGGGCCCTGTGCGTCGAACCTGCGGCTACCGGCAGGCGGCGCCCGTGGTTGCGTGTCGCCGCGGCCGCTGCGGTGCTGGCCGTGGCGGTGGCCCTGGGTACGTTCAGCGGCCTGGGCCCGACGACTTCCTATAGCGCCAGCTTCGCCACTGCCCTGGGCGAGCGGCGCTTGGTGGCCTTGCCCGACGGCTCGCAGGTCGAACTCAACAGCCGTAGCCGGCTTCAGGTCCGTTATGCCCAGGACCAGCGCCTGGTGGAACTGGAGGAGGGCGAGGCCCTGTTCAGCGTCGAGCACGACAGCGCCCGACCCTTCGTGGTGAATGCCGGCCTGGGCAAGGTCACGGTGACCGGGACCCGTTTCGACGTGCGCCGCGACCCGCAACAGACCCGGGTCGTGGTGGCCCAGGGGCGGGTCAGGGTCCAGGGCCGACAGGCTGGCGCCGATGACTTCATCACCCTGACCCCGGGCCTTGGGACCCATGTCGACGCCCAGGGCCGGGTGGCTACGGCCTACGCGGTGAATCCCGAGAATTCGACGGCCTGGCGCCACGGCAAGCTGGTGTTCGACAACGCCCGGCTGGCCGATGTGCTGGCCGAGGTCGCGCGCTACCGCCAGCAACCGTTGCACCTGGCCAGCCCGGCGCTGGGTGAGTTGCGCCTGACCAGCGTATTCAAGTCCGATGACACCGACGCCCTGCTAAAAGCCCTGCCGAGCGTCCTGCCGGTGGCGGTACGCACCCGGGCCGACGGCAGCCAGGAAATTTTTTCCCGTTAGATTCAGGTTTTTTTTCAGTTCGTCGTCTTCTTGTCCAACGCAACTGGTTTGCATTAACAGACGCACCCTGGTGCGATCCACAGGACAGCCGCCGACGTGACAAAAATAACCGTTCTTCCTGCCGTATCACCCTTGCCCACCCGCCGCTGGCTGCCTCTGGCGCTGGCCCTGGCGGTGTCGGCCGCATTGCCCCAGGCCCAGGCCGCACAGGGCACCAATGCCATCCACATCCAGTCCCAGCCTTTGGGCCAGGCCCTGGGCCAGCTGGGTTTGCAGACTTCACTGCAACTGTTCTTCAGCCCCGAGCTGGTGGCCGGCAAGCAGGCCCCGGCGGTGGACGGCAACCTCTCCCCGGAGCAGGCCCTGGGCCAGTTGCTCCAGGGGAGTGGCCTGCAGTACCGGATCGACGGCAGCTCGGTGACCTTGAGCCCGGCCCCGGCCCCGGCTGCCGCCGGTAGCCTGCAGCTGGACTCCACCAGCATCAGCGTGGTGGGCGATTGGTTGGCCGATGCCGATGCCGAGAAAGTCCAGAACCATCCGGGGGCACGCACGGTGATCCGCCGCGAGGCCATGGTCGAGCAGGGCGCGATGAATGTCGGCGATGTGTTGCGCCGGGTGCCGGGGGTG
Organism: Pseudomonas sp. FW507-12TSA; assembly: GCF_058781435.1. Lineage (NCBI taxonomy): Bacteria > Pseudomonadati > Pseudomonadota > Gammaproteobacteria > Pseudomonadales > Pseudomonadaceae > Pseudomonas > Pseudomonas sp. FW507-12TSA. The sequence goes on along the minus strand of NZ_JBYSWT010000029.1, from coordinate 36,812 downwards.
CAGGTGCAGGACGCCAACGGTACCGGCGGCAGCGATATCGCCCTGAACGTCGGCGTGCGCGGCCTGACCTCGCGCCTGTCGCCGCGCTCCACGGTGCTGATCGACGGTGTGCCGGCGGCCTTCGCGCCCTACGGCCAGCCGCAGTTGTCCATGGCACCGATTTCCTCGGGCAACCTGGACAGCATCGATGTGGTGCGCGGCGCCGGTTCGGTACGCTACGGGCCACAGAACGTTGGCGGGGTGATCAACTTCGTGACCCGGGCCATCCCGGAGCAGGCGACCGGGGAAATCGGCACCACCCTGGAAACCTCCCAGCGTGGCGGCTGGAAGCACATCGACACGGCGTTCCTCGGCGGTACCGCCGACAACGGCCTGGGGGTGGCGCTGCTGTATTCCGGGGTCAATGGCAACGGCTACCGCGAGCGCAACAATGGCAACGACATCGACGACGTGATCCTCAAGACCCACTGGGCACCCACGGACCAGGACGATTTCTCGCTGAACCTGCATTACTACGATGCCACCGCCGACATGCCCGGCGGCTTGACCCAGAAGCAGTACGACGCCCACCCCTACGACTCCGACCGGGACTGGGACAACTTCAGTGGCCGGCGCAAGGATGTGTCGTTCAAGTACCTGCGCCAGGTGGACGACCGTACCCAGTTCGAGGTGCTGACCTACTACTCCGACAGCTTCCGTGGCAGCAACATCGCCGCCCGCGACCAGAAGACCCTGGTGTCCTACCCGCGCACCTACTACACCTTCGGCATCGAGCCCCGGGTGTCCCATGTGTTCGACCTCGGGCCCACCACCCAGGAGGTGAGTGTGGGCTACCGCTACCTGAAGGAAGGCATGCATGAGCAGGCCAGCCGCGTGGCCCTGGTGAACAACCAGCCGGTGCTGACCAAGGATGCCGATGGCCACGTCTACCAGGACCGTACCGGCGGCACCGAGGCCCATGCCTACTACATCGACGACAAGATCGACGTCGGCAACTGGACCATCACCCCGGGGATCCGCTTCGAGGACATCAGCACCCGTTGGCATGACCGGCCGGTGCCGGGCACCGATGGCGTGCGGGTCCAGGAGAAGCGCCGCAGCATCGACAGCAACGAGGCGCTGCCGGCCCTGAGCGTGATGTATCACCTGTCCGACGCCTGGAAGCTGTTCGCCAACTACGAGACCTCCTTCGGCAGCCTGCAGTACTTCCAGCTGGGCCAGGGCGGCCAAGGCGACCAGACCGCCAACGGCCTGAGCCCGGAAAAGGCCAAGACCTACGAAATCGGCACGCGCTACAACGACGATGTCTGGGGTGGCGAGGTGACCCTGTTCTACATCGACTTCGACGATGAACTGCAATACATCAGCAACGACGTGGGCTGGACCAACCTCGGCGCCACCAAGCACCAGGGTGTGGAAACCTCCATGCACTACGATCTCGCAGCCCTGGACCCACGGCTGCAAGGGCTGACCGCCAGCGCCGGCTTCACCTATACCCGGGCCAGCTACGAAGGCGAGATCCCCGGCTTCAAGGGCCGCGACCTGCCGTTCTACTCGCGCCAGGTGGCCACTCTCGGGTTGCGCTACGACATCGACCACTGGACCTACAACATCGATGCCTTCGCCCAGTCCGGGCAGCGTTCGCCAGGTACCGGGGTGAAGAGCAATGGCAGCTTCACCGGCAACTACATCACCGAGGGCAGCGCCGACGGCCAGTACGGCGACATGCCCGGTTATGTGCTGTGGAACATCCGTGGGGGCTATGACTTCGGCCCGCAGCTGTCGAACCTGAAGCTGGGCGCCGGGGTGAAGAACGTCTTCGACCGCCAGTACTACACCCGCTCCAGCGACAACAACTCGGGGATCTACGTGGGCGCGCCACGGACCTTCTTCGTCCAGGCCAGCGTCGGTTTCTGAGACGTGCCGTCGCTACTGGCTTCGTGTAGCCGCTACCGCAGGCTGCGTACGGCTGCGCAGCAGACGCTGGTGTCGTCGGCGCGTCGGGCCTGGCACGCCGGGTGCGAGGCCTGCGGGTGCTGCGCCCCTGTGCGCAGCTTCGCAGGCTCAGCAGCGGCTAGATGGCCGGGGGCTCAGACCTTGAGCACCTTGCTGCTGGCGGCCACTGCCAAGAGCGCCGCGGCGATCAGGCCGAAGGCCGCGCTCAGGCTGCTGCCATGGGCGATGAAGCCGATCACCGCCGGCCCGGCGAGGATGCCGGCGTAACCCAGGGTGGTGATGGCCGGGACGGCGATGGCCTCGGGCATGACCTTCTGCTTGCCCACCGCGGTGTACAGCACCGGCACTATGTTCGAGCATCCCGCGCCCACCAGGGCGTACCCCAGCAGCGCCGCTTCCCAGGCCGGGGCCAGGGTGGCCAGCAGCATGCCGGCCGCCGCGGTGGCACCACCGATGAAAATCACCCGACGGGCGCCCAGGCGATGGACGATGGCATCGCCGGTCAAGCGCCCGGCGGTCATGGTCAGGGCGAAGGCGGCATAACCCAGGCCGGCGTAGGCGGTATCCAGGCCGCGCTCGGCGGTGAGGAACACCGCGCTCCAGTCCAGCACCGCGCCTTCGGCCAGGAACACCACGAAGCACAGGCACCCGATGAACAGCACCACGCCGTGGGGCACGGCAAAGGCCGGTCCCGAGCTCTGGCTGCCGTAGGGCAGCATGTGCGGCGCGGACTTGGCCAGGGCCAGCAGCATCAGCACCACCGCCACCAGGGTCGCTCCCAGGGGCGACAGGCCCAGGCCCAGCAAGGCGCTGACGCCGGCGGCGCCGACGATCCCGCCGAGGCTGAACATGCCGTGGAACCCCGACATCATGGTCTTGCCGCTGGCTCGTTCGACGATCACCGCTTGCAGGTTGACCGTGGAGTCCACGGTGCCGAGCCCGGCGCCGAACATGAACAGGGCGAACATCAGCGACGGCGCCGACGCCAGGATCGCCAGCAAGGGCAGGGCAATGCAGATCAGCAAGGTGCCGGCGGCCATCACCCGCCGGCAACCATGGCGCGCGGCCAGTGCGCCGGCGATGGGCATCGCCAGGATCGAGCCCACGCCCAGGCACAACAGCAACAGGCCCAGGGTGCCTTCGTCGAGTCCGGCCCGGCTCTTGGCATAGGGCACCAGCGGCGCCCAGGCGGCGATGCCGAACCCGGCGATGAAATAGGCCACGCGGGTGGACATCTGTTCGAGGCGGCCGGGGGTGGCCTGGAAGTGGGTGTTGCTGGCAGTCATAAAAATCCTTGCTGGCCGGGCATCGTGCGGGGGGCGCCGCTCGTGCCGTTTCGCCGACCCTGTGTTGGTAGGGGCAGTGTCGGTGGCGTCTTCAATATTGATCAGGAGCATGGGCGAACGGACATCCAGGGCCGGCCATGGGGCGGTTGCCTGAACCGCCCACGGCGGCGGATTAGCCGGCCGCCTGCGGTCGAGCCGTTCGCTGCCGGCCGCCAGGTAGCGCAGGGCACCCCATGCGGCCGAGTCGGGGATTGTGACAAATCTGGCGAGCCAAGGTTGCAGAAATCACCAGGCCAGTCCTGCTTGCGATGAGCGTCGCGGTCGATCAGCCCAGGGGCGTGGAACAGGTGCCGTGCTGCCCGGGCAACCCTTCCTCCGGACGCAGCGCAGGAGCCGGCAAGTGCTTGAAGCTGCCACCGGACCAGCTCGCAGGGCCGGAATAAACTTGCGCGGGCCGGGCGTCGGTTACGCATAATCGCGCGCCGTCGCGCAATATCATTCCACCCATGCCTGCCGTACCCGGAGCCCCATCATGACCACCAGCCTCGACGCCTACGACCTCAAGCTGCTCGCCGAGCTGCAGCGCGATGCCAGCACCGCGCAGAGCGAACTGGGGTTGCGGGTCAACCTGTCCACCGCAGCGGTCAACCGGCGCCTCAAGCGCCTGGCCGAGGAAGGGGTGATCGAACGCTATACGGCGGTGGTCGCCCCCGATGCCCTGGGCCATGAGCTGAGCATCATCGTCGAGGTGGAGGTGGAGAGTGAGCGGGTCGACCAGCTCGATGCGCTCAAGCGCAGCTTCCAGGCCTGTCCCCAGGTCCAGCAGTGCTACTACGTGGCCGGCGAGTGCGACTTCGTGCTGATCTTCTGCGTGCGCAGCATGGCCCAGTACAACCAGCTGACCCGCGAGCTGTTCTTCGACAACGCCAACGTCAAGCGCTTCAAGACCCTGGTGGCGATGAACCGGGTCAAGGTCGGGCTGGAAGTCCCCACCGCCTGAGACTCAGCCTTGCTGCAGGGCCTGGACCAGGAAGTCGACGAATACCCGGACCTTCTGCGACAGGTGCCTCTGGCTGGGATACAGGGCATAGATGTGCCTGCTGGGCAGGCTTTGTTCCGGCAACAGCCGCTGCAACTGGCCGCTGTCGAGCAGCGGTTGGGCGACGAAGCCGGGCAGGGCGCCGATGCCCAGGCCGGCCACCAGCATGTCGGCCAGCATCAGGCTGTTGTCCACCGCGAAGTGCACTGGCAGCTCCAGCCGGGTTTGCCCTTCGGGACCTTCCAGTTGCCAGCGCCCGGGGTGCTCGGCCAGGCGATAGGCCAGCCAGCGATGCCGGTGCAGGTCGGCGATGCCCACCGGCGCGCCCTGGGCCTGGAGGTAGGCCGGCGCGGCGCAGATCACCTGCTCGACCTGGCCCAGGTGGCGGGCGATCAGCGATGAGTCTTCCAGTTGGCGGCGGATCCGCAGCGACACGTCGAAACCCTCGCCCACCACATCCAGCACCTGGTCGTTGAGGGTCAGGTCCACTTGCAGTTGCGGATAGCGCTGCATGAAGGCCACCAGGATCGGCGACAGCACCTTGAGCCCGAACGACAGCGGCGCGTTGACCCGCAGGCGCCCGCCGGGCTCGCTCGATCCGGCCTGGGTGGCGCGTTCCAGGGCGTCCAGTTCGTCCAGCAGGTGGCAGCACTCGGTGAAGTAGCTTTGCCCGGCTTCCGAAAGGCTCATGCGCCGGGTGGTACGCAGGATCAACAAGCTGCCCAGGCGCTCTTCCAGCTGCCGGACCTGCTTGCTCACCGCGGCGGTGGACTGCCCGAGGTCGGCGGCGGCGAGGCTGAAACTGGCGCGTTCCACCACCCGGCGAAAGGTGCGCATGGCCATCAGTACATCCATATTGTTTCCCTTGAGTTGAATATCTATTCACCAATCGGCTGATTATCTCTGAATAGCCGCCCAATACCATGGCCACTTCTATTTCAAAGGAGTGTTGTCATGGGTATCCGCGCAATGTCGAAAATCCTTCCCGGGGTCCTCGCCCTGTCGCTCGTCAGCGCCGCTTGCAGCGCCGCCACCGCGCAGCAGCCAGACGTGGGCATCAGCCCCTGGGGGCCGAAGGACGAGATCGGCCGCCTGAACCTGATCACCCCCGAATCGCGAGCGGCGATCATGTCCCGGGTCAGCGGCGAGCAGGCCTACGACCTGGCGGTGGACTACTTCGTCGGCATGCCCAGCTGGCAGGCCGCCGGCGATCCGCCGTACCAGATGTGGATGACCCACACCCCCCACGGCAATGTGATCGCCGACCCGATGCAGGTCGGCGAGCCGATGAACCAGCACGTCAGCTACAGCGGTTCGGCGGTGTCGATGTACGCCCACATGGGCACCCATATCGACGCCCTCAACCACTTCGGGCTCAACGGCAAGATCTGGAACGGCTTCCGCGCCGACCAACACCTGGGCGACCGGGGCTGGAACGTCACCGGGGCCGAGAAGCTGCCACCGATCATTGCCCGTGGGGTGATGATCGATGTGGCCGCGGCCAAGGGCCTGGACCAGTTGGCCGACAGCTATCGGGTGACCCGCGCCGATCTCAAGCAGGCCCTGGCCAAGCAGAAGGTGGCCCTGGAGAAGGGCGATGTGGTGTTGATCCGCACCGGGCGCATGCGTGACTACGAGAACGCCCAGGTGTACATGGCCAACCCGCCGGGCCTGAGCCTGGATGCCGCCAAGTTCCTGGTGGAAGAGGGCGGTGCCATGGTGGTGGGGGCCGACAACCTGAGCTTCGAGACCTTCCCGTCCGAGGTCGAGGGCAACTACCTGCCACTGCACACCTATCTGCTGGCGATGCAGGGCGCGCCGATCATGGAGTTGGTGAATCTCGAGGGCCTGGCCCGGGACAAGGTCTACCAGTTCGCCTTCATCGGTGCCTCGCTCAAGCTGCGGGGTGCCGATGCGGCGCCGATCCGGCCGATGGCCCTGCCGATTCGCTGATCGATCCTCTGGTACAGCCGCGGCATTGGTCGTAATGTCAGCGGCTGGTTTTTTCGGAGATGGGGCGATGGCGGCGTTCTACGATGCACGGGGCAATATCTATGGCGTGGTCTCGCCGGCGGCGTTGCGGCGCCTGGGGGTGGCCCTGCCGGGCACTGCGGCCCAGGCGGCGCGGGATCGACGGCTATGGGCCGAGCAGGCCATCGCCGCCTTGTGCGACTGGGCGCCGGGCAGCCGCCCGGCCGGAGCCAAGGCCCACCGCAGCGATGGCCTGCTGGTGGGGCCGTTCCAGGAGGCGGCGCCGTTCGACCTGCTGATCGTCAACACCGACGGCACCCTGGCCGAGCGCAGCGGCAACGGCCTGACGATCTTCTCCCAGGCCCTCACCGAGCAAGGGTTGCTGCCGGACCCGGGGCAGACTGTGTTGCAGGTCCATCACGACCAGGGCGCCGGCCTCTCGCCAGTGGCCACGGTCGTGGAGCCAGCCCAGGTGACGGGTGTGCAGGGCTTCTGGCTGGATCTCGGGCAACCGGCGTTCGGTCCCGAGGCGGTGGCGGCCCTGGGCGTCGAGGCAGTGACGTTCAATGGACGCCAACTGAGCCAGGTCAGCCCGTTGCAGGCCTTGAACCCGCAATGGGAATACAGCCAGTTCGTGCGGGTCGGCAATCCCCATTGCGTGACCCTGGTGGATGAGGCCGGCGCCTTGCCGGACAACCGCCAGATGCTTGAGTCGCCCCTGGCCGAGAGCCTGACCGCCACGGCCTTCGCCTTGCCGGTGGGCAGTGGCGAGCCGTGCCCGGCCGGGGTCAACCTGCAATGGGCGGCGCGCGAATCGGGGCAACGCATCGTGGCCCGGGTGTTCGAGCGGGGCGAGGGGCCGACGGCGTCCTCCGGCACCAGTGCCAGTGCCGTGGCCTGCGCCGCCTGGCGAGTGGGTTGGGTCAAGGCCGGCGAGGTCCAGGTGGTGATGCCGGGCGGCACCGCGCCGTTGCGCCTGGAAGAGTGCGATGGAGTGCTGCGCCGCGTGAGCCTGTTCGGCACCGCCCAGCGCATGTCCCTGTAGCCGTCGTCGAGTTGGCGAGGCTGCGCCGCGGCCCTGGGCTACAGCGGGGTGTCCTGCAACTGCACCTGGGCCATCTGGCGTTGCATCAGCACCTTGCCGTGGCGGATCGAATACAGCGGCAGGCCCTGGCTGCGGAGCATTTCGTAGTCGCTGTCGGCGGACAGGATCAGCAGGTTCGCCGGGCGTCCCTCCTCCAGGCCGTAGCCATCGCCCAGGGCCAGGGCCTTGGCGCTATTGTCGGTGACCAGGTCCAGGGCGCCTTGCAGGTTGCTGTAACCGAGCATGTGGCAGATGTGCAAACCGGCTTCCAGCACCCGCAGGATGTTGCCGTTGCCCAGGGGATACCAGGGGTCGACGATGGAGTCCTGGCCGAAGCAGACGTTCATGCCCGCATCCAGCAGCTCCTTGACCCGGGTGACCCCGCGGCGCTTGGGAAAGGTGTCGAAGCGGCCCTGCAGGTGGATGCTCTCGGTCGGGCAGGAGACGAAGCTGATCCCGGAATGCCCCAGCAAGCGGAACAGCTTGGCGCAGTAGGCGTTGTCGTAGGAACCCATGGCCGTGGTGTGGCTGGCGGTGACCCGCGAGCCCATGTCGCGGCTGCGAGCCTCTTCGGCCAGCACCTCGAGAAAGCGCGAGTGCGGGTCATCGGTCTCGTCGCAATGCACGTCCACCAGGCAGCCGGTGCGTTCGGCCAGGTCCATGAGGAACTTCACCGAACTCACGCCCTGGTCGCGGGTGTATTCGAAATGCGGGATGCCGCCCACCACGTCGGCCCCCAGGGCAATGGCTTGCTCCATCAGTTGGCGGCCATTGCGAAACGACTCGATGCCTTCCTGGGGAAAGGCGACGATCTGCAAGTCCACCAGGTGCCGGGCCTGCTCGCGGACTTCGAGCATGGCCTTGAGCGCGGTCAGGTCGGGGTCGGTGACATCGACATGGGTACGCACCTGCTGGATGCCATGGGCGGCCAGGGCGCGCAGGGTCTTGTGGGCCCGGATGCGGGTGTCTTCGGCGGTGATGCTGGCCTTGCGCTCCCCCCAGCACTCGATGCCTTCGAACAGCGTGCCGCTCATGTTCCAGCGTGGCTCGCCGGCGGTGAGGGTGGCGTCCAGGTGGATATGTGGCTCGACGAAAGGCGGTACCACCAGGTTGCCGCCGGCATCCAGGTGCTCCGGGCCGTGGGCCGGCACCGGAGGCTGCTGCTCCTGGGGCAGGATGCGGGCGATGCGCCCGTGTTCCAGGTGCAGTTGGTGCAGGCCTTCACGGTGGCGCAGGCGGGCGTTGGTGATCAGCATCGGGGTGGTTCCTCGGAGCGGTCGGAAAGGTTGCCGCCGGATCCGGGCCCTGGCCCTGGTCCGGCGGTCATGTTCTGGATGAGGCCATGATAGACCTGCGGCGCAGCGGATAGACAACAGCGCTGGGTGGCTGTCGGGTCAAGCCGTGTCGGCGGCGATCGGCGCGCGCCCGCCCAGGAGCGTCCTGAACAGGACGTAGCCCAGGCTGGCGACACCGATGCCCACCAGCGGCGCGACCCACGGCGAGCAGAACGCGGCCAGGGTGCCGAGGCCATAGGCCCCGAGGCCAGGCCAGTTCCAGGCCGGCAGCTGGCTCTGGGCCAGGCGCGGGTAGCGACCGCGCCAGCGATAGAAGAAGTCGGCCATGATCACTCCGCCAATCGGCGGGATCACCGTGCCCAGCAGGATCAGGTAGGGCACCAGCAGGTCGTACATGCCGAGCATCGCCAGCAGGGCACCGATCACGGCACCGACCAGGGTCACGGTCTTGCGTCGGTCGGTGCGCAGCAGGTTGCAGCCGGCCACCGCGAAGTTGTAGATGGTGTTGTCCTGGGTGCTCCAGATATTCAGCAGCAACATGGCCATGGCGGCCATGGCAAAGCCCTGCAGCAGCAGGACTTCGACCACGTCCGGCTGCTGGTAGACGATGGCGCCATAGGCGCCGATCAGCACCATCAGGCCGTTGCCGATGAAGAAGCCGATCAGGCTGGCTCTGATGGCGACCTTGGCCGAGCGCGAGAACCGGGTCCAGTTGGTGGCCTGGGTCGCGCCGCTGACGAAGGTGCCGAACACCAGGGTGATGGCGGTGGACAGGTCCAGTGCGCCGCTGGGTTGCCGTGCCAGCAGGCCGTCGAGCCCGCCGACCTGCTCGGTGGCGGTCCACAGCGAGAGCACCAGCAGCAGGCCCATGGCCGGGACCGCGATCCAGGACAAAAGCTCCAGCCCGCGATAACCGATGTAGGCGGTGGCGCAAAAGCCCATGCCGAACAGCAGCATCAACCCCAGCACCGCGCCCTGGTCGAGCTGGAAGTACTTGCCCAGTACCACGGCGGCGGTGGCGGTGCCCCAGGCATACCAGCCGATCTGGGTGAAGCCCAGGATCAGGTCGCTGAGCTTGCTGCCTCGCTCGCCGAAGCAGAAGCGCCCCATCAAGGCGGAGTTGAGCCCGCTGCTGAAGGCGATGTAGCCCAGGATTGCGGCGTACAGCCCCAGCAGCAGGTTGCCGAGGACGATCACCGCCAAGAGGGTGGGGAAGTCGTAGGCCACGCCCAGCTTGCCGCCGGCGAACATGGTCGCGGTGAAGAAGGTGAAGCCCAGCAGCACCATGGCCATCGAGGCCAGGCCCTTGCGGGCATGCTGCGGGACTTCGCTCAAGGGGTAGTCGTTGCCGGGTGCGTGCTGGGTCATGGCCTGTCCCTGGTTTGATTGGCGCGACGCGGTGTTGCAGGTGCCGTGCCATTCTCGACGGCCATGGCTGGACGCCGCCGCTGGAGCCGGGGCGCTCCAGCAGTTATAGCCAATCCCCGGGTAAAGACGTTGAAGCACGCTGGGGTAAAACGGTGCGCAGCCCGGCGCAACAGGCCAGGGCGCACCGATAGAGGTCAGTCCGGGTCCGGGCTGAAAATATCTTCGATGGGCATCTGGAAAGCCCGCGCGATCTTGAAGGCCAGGGGCAGGCTGGGGTCGTAGCGGCCGGTCTCGATGGCGTTCACCGTCTGGCGCGACACCTCGAGCCGGGTGGCCAGCTCGGCCTGGGACCAGCCTTGCCGGGTGCGCAGTTCGCGTACCTGGTTGTTCATTGGTAGCGCCGCATGCCGAGCACCGTGGCCAGGGCCCAGATCAGGCCCATCAGCGGCCACACGTAGAACATCGACAACCTGGGCAGGCCGACGGTCTCCAGGAAGCCGTAGCTGAAGGTGATCAGCGCGGTGCAGACGAAGGACAAGGCCAGGGCCTCGAGCTGGACGCGCCGGACCATTTCGTCCAGGCGCCGCAACTGCCGGACCACCGCCAGGGCCATGGCGATCATCGGCACTACCGGTACCAGGGCCAGGGCGATCTTGCCCGGGCCCGACGCCATGCCTTCCAGCCAATGGCTGCTGAGCACCACACAGGCGATATAGGCCAGCAGGGTCAAGGTGAATTCCACGAGGTAACGCTTGGCGCCCATGGGCGATCTCCTGATGTAAAGTGAGCTTTACATTAGGTGGAACGACACACCGGTGTCAAGCTCACTTTACATCGGCTGGTGCTCAGTCGAATTGCACTCGCGCGGTCTTGCCCTGGTGGAAGTCGAACGCTTCGTGGATGTCCCGCTCCACGGTGCGCCCCTGGGATAGCGGCGGCAGTTGGTCCAGGGCAAAGAAGCCGGCCTCGCTGGCCTCGCTACCGGCCACCGGTGCCCGGCGCTGTTGCCGGTCGCAGAGGAAATACAGCTTGTAGAAATCGCGATGGTCGGCCTTGTAGGGGCCCTTGGCCTTGTGCCGGATGCTGTACAGGCCGCGTACGGCCACCTCGATCCCGGCCTCTTCGTGGATTTCCTTGATCACGTTCTCGCTGGCCGACAGGCCGACATCGGCAAAGCCGCCGGGCAAGGCCCAGAGACCGTCGGTCGTCTCCCGTACCAGGAGGATCTTGTGGTCCTCGATCAGTGCGCCGCGCACTTCCACCATGGGCGTCGAATAGCGCTGGGCGAAGTCCGATACCAGTTCGGTGATGCGTTCCAGCGGCACGTTGCCCAGCTGCGCGAGCATCTGGTGGGCGATCTCGGCGACTTCCCGGTAGCGCTCGCGATCGTGGGCATCCTTGCAGAAATGCAGGCCGGTGGAGGCGATGGCCTGCAGGCGTTTGGCGTGGGTCAGCCAGCTGCTTTCCATGGGAGGGGTTCCTGCAACGTCAGAGACAAGGCGCTTGTTTTAAGCCCTTGGCGCGCAGGGAGCAAGCACCACGCCGTGGTCGGCGGCGTGGTGCCGGAACTTCAGCTCCCGGCGCTTTGCCGGTGGCAGCGTACTTGCCGGGTGGCATCGCCCAGCAGTTGCTGCGACAGCTCGCAGCCCGGGCCGTGGCGGCTGCAGCGGTCGAAGAAGAAGCAGCCGCCGGGCAGCTTGCGGTTGCCCGGCAGCTCGGTGGGCGCCGACAGCTGGCTGTCCGCCAGGGGCGCGCCGAGGCGCGGCACCGCATCCAGCAGCAGTTGGGTGTAGGGATGGCGCGGGCGCTCCAGCACCTGTTCGGCGCTGCCCAGCTCGACGATCTGCCCCAGGTACATCACCGCCACCCGATCGGCCATGTGCCGCACCACCGAGACGTTGTGGGAGATCAGCACGAAGGTCAGGCCACGGCTGCGTTGCAGGTCCGCCAGCAGGTTGAGGATCTGCGCCTGCACCGAGATGTCCAGGGCCGAGGTCGGCTCGTCGAGGACGATGATGTCCGGGTTCGACGCCAGGGCGCGGGCAATGGCGATGCGCTGGCGCTGGCCACCGGAGAACTGGTGCGGGTAGCGCTCCAGGTATTCGCCACGGATGCCCACCTGTTGCGCCACCTTGGCGGCGATCTCGCGCATCTGCGCGGCCGGGGTGTTGCCCAGGGCGAACAGCGGCTCGGTGATGATCTTCCAGATCGGCAGGCGCGGATCGAGGGACGATTGCGGGTCCTGGAACACGATCTGCACGTGGTTGTGGCGCTCGCGGTCGCTGGCATAGGCCCAGCGCAGGTCGCCGCTGCTGGGCTTGACCAGGCCCATGAGCAGTTGCGCCAGGGTGCTCTTGCCGCAGCCGGACTCGCCGACGATGCCCAGGGTTTCCCCCGGGCGCAGTTCCAGGTCGATGCCGTTCAGGGCATGGGCGAAGGCCCGGGGTCGGCCCAGCCAGTCATTGCTCAGGGGAAAGCGCACTTGCACATCGTTGAGGCGCAGCAGCGGCGCGTTGTCGGTTTGCGCGGTGGTGGCGGTCATTGGGCGGACTCCGGGGCGGCCAGCCAGCAGGCACTCTTGCGCTGCTCGCTGGCGTTGATCGAATGCAGCGGTGGCCGTTGGGCACACAGCGCCATGGCCTGCGGGCAGCGTTCGCGAAAGGTGCAGCCAGCGGGCAGGTGGGCGAGGTTGGGCACCTGCCCGGGAATGGTCAGCAGCGGTGCGCCGGGGGCGACCTGTTCCGGCAGGCCGCTGAGCAGGCCACGGGTGTAGGGGTGTTGCGGGTCGAGCATGACCTGGGCAGTGCTGCCCTGTTCCACCACGGCGCCGGTGTACATCACATAGACCCGGTCGCAGAATTGCGAGACCACCGCCATGTCGTGAGTGATCAGGAGGATTGCGGTGCCCCGTTGCCTGGCCTTCTCGCGCAGCAACAGCAGCACTTGGCGCTGCACGGTCACGTCCAGGGCGGTGGTCGGTTCATCGGCAATCAGCAACTGCGGGTCGCAGGAAAACGCCAGGGCGATCATCACTCGCTGGCGCATGCCGCCAGACAGCTCGAAGGGGTAGGCCTGCAGCACCTGCTCGGGGTCGGCGATGTGCATGTCGCGCAGCAGGTCGATGGCCCTGGCCCGGGCCTGCTCCTGGCTCACTCGCTGGTGATGGACGATCACGTCGAGCATCTGCCGGCCGATGCGCCGGGTCGGGTTGAGGGCGGTCATTGGCTCCTGGAAGATCATCGCCGCGTCGCGGCCGCGGATCTTCAGCAGCTGTTTTTCCGGGGTCGCGAGCATGTCGCGGCCCAGCAGGCTCAAGCTGCCGGAGGTGATGCGGTAGCTGCGCTCGGGTAGCAGGCGCAGGCTGAGCATGGCGGTCACCGACTTGCCCGAGCCGGACTCGCCGACCACGCCGACGATCTCCCCCGGGTTGACGTGCAGCGACACGCCGTTGAGGGCCTGCACATGGCTGCGGTAGGCGGGGAATTCCAGGCTCAGGTTGTCGATGTTGAGAACGGCGGATGAGCTCATGGTCATTTCCCCTGTTGCCGTGGGTCGAGCAGGTCACGGATGCCGTCACCCAGCAGGTTGAAACCGGTGGCGGTGAACAGGATCGCCAGCCCGGGAAAGGTCGAGTACCACCAGTTGTCGAGGATGAAGTTGCGCCCGGTAGCCACCATCGCCCCCCATTCGGCGGTGGGCTGCTGCGCCCCCAGGCCGATGAAGCCCAGGGCCGAGGCCATGAGGATGGCGCTGCCGATGTCCAGGCTCAGTTGCACCAGCAGCGGCGGCATGGCGTTGCGCCCCACGTGCCAGCTGACGATATGCCAGCGCCCGGCGCCGTAGGTCTGGGCCGCCTTGACGTAGCCCATCTGGCGGATGCTCAGGGCCTGGCCCCGGGCCAGGCGCACATAGAAGGGAATGCGCACCAGGGTGATCGCCAGCATGGCGTTGAACAGGCTCGGGCCCAGGGCGGCGGCCAGGGCCATGATCAGCACCAGCGACGGCACCGAGAGCATGATGTCCATCAGGCGCATGACCAGGCTGTCCAAGCGCCCGCCGATGATCCCCGACAGGCAGCCCAACAGGCCCCCGGCCAGGCACGAGGCGAAGGCCACGAACAGGCCTACGCCCACCGACTGGCGGCTGCCGTGGAGCACCCGGCTGAACAGGTCGCGGCCGACTTCGTCGGTGCCGAACCAGTGGCTGGCGCTGGGGGCGGCCAGGCGCTGGGCCAGGTTCAGGGTGTTGGGGTCATGGCTCGACAGCCAGGGGGCGAAGGCCATGCACAGCAGCACCAGCAGGGTCATGCACAGCCCGGCGATGGTCAGCGGGCTTTGCCGCACGCGGTAGCCCAGGTAGGCCAGGCGGGTGCGCCAGCCGCTGGCCTGGGCCGTGGGTGGCGACAGGGGAATGTTCAAGGGAGCGGACATCTCAACTTACCTCGCCAATGCGTGGATCGATCACCCGGTACAGCAGGTCGATCGCCATGTTCAGCAGCACATAAATGAACGACACCAGGATGGCGAAGCCCATCACCGCGGGGAAATCCAGGGCCTGGATCGACTTCACCACATAGGCGCCCATGCCCGGCCAGGCGAACACCGTCTCGGTCAGCACCGCGCCGTACAGCAGGTCGCCGAGGGTCAGGCCGAGCACCGTCACCGAGGGGATCAGGGCGTTGGGCAGGGCGTGGCGCAGAATCACCGCCCAGCGCGACAGGCCGTAGGCTCGGGCGGTACGGATGTAGTCCTCGCCCAGTTGATCGAGCATGGCCGAGCGGATCTGCCGCGCCACCACCCCGAGGTTGACGAAGCCCAGGGTCGCCGCCGGCAGGATCAGGTGCTGCAGGGCATTGCAAAACAGCGGGATGTCCCCGGCCAGCAGCGAGTCGAGCAGGTAGAAACCGCTGAGCGCCGGCGGCGGCTCCAGGCCCTCGTCCAGGCGCCCGCTGCCGGGCAGCCAACCGAGGTGGCCGTAGAACAGCAGGATCAGCCCCAGGCCCAGCCAGAACGCCGGGGTGGAAATCCCGGTGACCGCCAGTGTGCGGGCGATCTGGTCGATGAAGCGGTTGTGATAGACCGCCGACAACACCCCCAGCGGCACGCCCACCAGCACCGACAGCAGCAGGGCGGCCAGGGCCAGCTCCAGGGTCGCCGGGAAGAAGTTCTGCAGGTCTTCCAGTACCGGGCGGCTGGTGCGGATCGAGGTGCCCAGGTCGCCGTGCAGCAGGTCGAGCATGTAGCGCCCGTACTGCTGGTACAGCGGCAGGTCCAGGCCCAGCTGATGGCGAATGTTTTGCACTATGGCATCGCTGGCCCGGTCGCCGGCGATCAGCCGCGCCGGGTCACCGGGAATCAGGTGCGAGATGGTGAAGGTAATCAGCGAAACCCCGACCACGACCAGCAACAGGCCGAGCAGGCGTTTGCGCAACATATTCAGGAAGGCCATGAGGCAACCTCGTTAACGCTTGACGAACGGCGGGGAGCACGACGACGTCCCGCCGGGAACACGGCAACCCGGCGCCGACCCGGTTCAGGGGGCGGCGAAGGGCACTGCAGGCGCGGTCCTACTTGCTGATTTCAGCGATGTTGAACACCTGTTCCAGCATCGGATGGAACACGTAGCCCTTCACCGCATCACGCATCGGCAGGCTGTAGTTCTTCTGGTACAGGTAGGCATAGACGTTGTCCTTGAGGACGATCTTCTGCGCGCGCTGGTACAGCTCGATGCGCTGGGCTGTGTCGTTGGTGGCCGCCGCCTCGCGGATCAGGCTGTCCACCTCGGGGTTGCTGTAGAACGCGCGGTTGCCCGGCAGGCCCTGCAGGCTGGAGTCGAACCAGAAGTTCATGAACATGTAGGGGTCGGCGAAGTCCGGGCTCCAGGAGCCGATGGCCACGTCGTAGTCACCCTTGCCGACCCGCTCGCGCATGGTGGCGTTGGCCAGTTTTTCCATCTTCAGGTTGATGCCCAGGGGCGCCAGGCCCGCTTGCAGGGTCAGGCCGATGGACTCCCAGTTGGCGTCCTTGTCCGAGTAGAGGTAGGTCAGGTTGCTGATTTTCTGCGGGACTTTGGCCAGGCTGGCCTTGGCGCCGTCGAGGTTCTGCTGCATCAGCGGCAGGCTCGGGTCGTGGGCCCACATGCCGTCGGGGATCGGCCCGTTCATCAGCTTGGCCTGGCCCTTGAGGATGCCGTCGACGATGCCCTTGTAGTCGATGGCCTGGACCAGTGCCTGGCGTGCCTCGACGTTGTTCAGGGGCGCACGCTGGTTGTTCAGGTACAGGTAGTTGACCCGCAGCGAGGGGAAGGTCTGGATCACCACTCCGGACTTGCCGGCCAGGGTGCCGAGCTGGTCCTCGGGCATGTCCTCGATGATGTCCAGGTCGCCGCGTTCCAGTTGCAGGCGGCGCACCGAAGCCTCGCTGATGATCTTGATCACCACCTTGTTCAGGCTCGGCTTGGGGCCGGCGTAGTAGCTGTTGGGCTCCAGCGTCAGCGACTGGCCCTTCTGCCAGTTGCTCAGGCGGAAGGCCCCGGAGCCGGCGGTGTGGGTCGACAGATAGGCGTTGACGTCCTCGCCCTTGTTGGCCACGTCCGGGTTGATGATGCCGCCGCCATTGTGGGCCAGGGTGTAGAGGAAGGGCGCGTAGGGCTTCTTCAGGGTGAAGCGCACGGTCAGCGGGTCGACCACGGCCACGCTCATGTCATCCGGGAAGGCCCCGGACGGGCCTTGCTTGAGTTGCATCAGCCGGTCGAAGGAGAACTTCACCGCGGCGGCGTCCACCGGCTTGCCGTCGTCGAATTTATTGCCGGGCTTGAGCTTGAAGTCCCAGGTCAGGTTGTCGGCGGAGGTGCTCCAGCTCTCGGCCAGGTCGCCCTGGACTTCGGTGCTGCCCTTGCCGTTATCGACCTTGTAGGTCACCAGCTTCTGGTAGGCCGGGTAGGTCACGGCCCAGTCGTTGTTATCGATGGTCACGGCCGGGTCGAGGGTCTGCGGGTCGGCGGCCTTGCCGATCATCAGGGTGTCCTTGGGCGCGGCGGCGCTGGCCGCCTGCCAGGTGCCCAGGCTCAGGGCGGCGCACAGCAGCGACAGGGCGACACGGGTGGACAGGCGCACATCAGGGTGATTGCGGTTAGGGGTCATGCCGGTTTCCTTGATCATTCGATTAATGGAAGTTCGTCAGGTTTTTTATAAAAGCTATAACCGGGCAGTTGGAGCTGAAGCGGTGTTGCATGCGACCGGCTTAGGGCAGTGGGCTGTCTGTTGTTGTGGCCGGCTGGGGAACGGGAAATCAGTGTTCGAAGGGCTGGTTCTGCTCCTGGATCAGGGGGAAGTCCTCGGCGTTGGGCAGCTCGTAGTGCCACCACTCGGTGGGGATCGCCTCGAAGCCGGCGCTGAGCATGATCCCCAGCAGCATCAGGCGATTGCGCTGCACCTGGGGCGGCAGATCGCTGTAGAACTGATGCGACTTGGGCTCCATGGCATCGAAGGCGGTGCCCATGTCCAGCGGCTCGCCGGTTTCATCCACCAGGGTCAGGTCCACGGCCACGCCCCGCGTGTGGTGCGAGCCCAGGCGCGGGTCGCGCACGTAGTCCGGGTTGGGCAGGGCCTGCCACAGCAACTGCTGGGCGTAGGCCGGGCGGTAGGCGTCGTAGATGCGCAGGCCCAGGCCGGCCATGCGCGCCAGCTGGCTGGCCTTGTACAGGCAGGCCGCGGCGTCCTTGTGCAGCAGGCAGCGGGCGTTGCGGTAGATCACCTGGCCGGCCAGGTTGTCGGCGCTGGCGTAGACCAGGTCGATTTCCAGTTGGTGGCGCTGGGCGTCGATTTCGACAAGGGGGCTGTTGTTCACTCACTCACTCCATCTTGGGGCACGCTTGAAGGTCAGGATTCGAACTGGCCGAAGGCTTCCTGCAACTGTCGGTTCTTGGCCAGGCGCTGGTCCAGGTGCTCGCCATAGCCCTCGGCCACGGCGGACACCATCAGGTTGAACAGGCAGGTCAGCGGCGCCAGGGAATCCCAGAACTGGCCGACATCGGTTTTCAGTTGCAGCAGGTCCAGCGGGTAGTCCCGGGCCCAGGGGCATTGCAGGTCGGTGACCAGGGCCAGGGGCAGGGCGTTGGCGTTGGCTACTTCGCAGAAGGTCTGGGTGATGGCGGAGTAGGCGCGAAAGTCGGAAATGATCGCGTAGGGCTTGGCGAAGCCGGAGTTCAGGGTCTCGGCGTAGATGCCCGACAGCCCGTCCACGTAGTAGACCTTGGGCCGGATGTATTCCAGGTGGCTGTGGAAGGCGTTGAGGATGCCCCGGGTCGACTGGATGCCGATGATGAACACCGCGTCGGCCTCGATGATCTGTTGCACGATGGCGGCGAAGGGCTGGCTGCGGGCCAGGCCATAGACATGCTGGATAGCCTCGATCTCGCGATGCATCGAGCGCTCCAGGGCGTCGTCCTGATGGGCTTCGCTGCGAAACGCGCCCAGCCGGTCGGTGATCAGCCAGGAGGCCGGGGCATCGCCGCGCAGGCCTTGCTTGACGTCATCCAGGTTGCGGTAGCCCAAGGAGCGCAGGAAGCGTCCCACGGAAATCCCCGTGGTGCCGGCTTGCTGGGCGATGCTGTCGGCGGTCTCGAAGGGCAACTGCTGGAGGTTGGCCAGCAGGTAGGTAGCGATGCGCTTGCCGGTGGGCGTCAGGCTTGCAAACTGCTGTTCCAGGGTGACTTGGAAACTGTTCTTGTCCATGACCATCTCGCCGGGCGTTCGCGGAAAATGTTATTAAAATTTCATTTTTGTACTTTGTGTTAGAAACATAACATCGGCTTTCGCAACAAAACAAGGCTTTTGTCCGGGGTAGTCGTTTTCGGCAGAACGTGACGTTGCTGGCTATCTCAGGCAGATGCAGGAGACGCGCTCAGCCAGCGCCCGAGGTCGCGGATGGCGGCTTCCACACGGGGGCTCAGGCCGCTCCAGCTGCAGGCCAGCATCAGGTTGCGCGGCAGCTCGAAGTCCTCCACCAGCAGGCCCTGGGCATCCCGGCCGCAGGCGTCGTGGGGCACTTGCTGGCGCAGGGTGGCGGGACCGCTGAAGTAGGCCCACACCGGCTTGCCCAGGGCGATGGCCGCGCCGACTTCGAAGGCGGTGCCGGAGTCGGGCTCCAGGCCGCGAAAATCGTTGAGGTTGGCCAGCAGCGCCGTGCAGTCGCGGATCATCTGCAGGTTCTGCCGGCAGATCCATTGCGCGGTGGCCGCCGGCGACAGCTCTGGCGGTGCCTGGTGGTCCAGGGGAAACAGCCCGTGCAGGCCCTGGGCCTGGCACAGCCGCTTGAGGTACTTGCCATGGTCCTGCGCATCGGCGCGGAATACATCGAAGCCTGCGAGGTAGATACGTGGCGGCATGGGAACTCCTGTGCGGTTCAGTCCAGCGGTTTGCTCATGTACACCCGGTGCAGCCCGTTCTCCACCGCGCGGTGGGTTTCCACGTAGCCATGGCGGCCGTACAGGGCGATGTTCTCGGTCATCGCCTGGTTGGTGTAGAGGCGCACGCAACTGTGACCGGCGGCCAGGGCCTGTCGTTCGGCAAAGGCCAGCAGCTGGCGGCCATGACCACGGCCCTGGGCCTCGGGGCTGACTGCCAGGTTGTCCAGCAGCAGGGCTTCCTGGGCATCGAGCAGGACGACGAAGCCGGCGATCGCATCTTGCTCCTCCAGGACCCAGACCTGCCGGGCCAGTACCAGGCAGGAATAGTCCTCGAGCATGGGCGCCGGTTCCCGGCCGAGCCGCGCGATATAGGGCGCATAGGCGTTCTTGGCGATGCGTTCGATGGCGGCCAGGTCAGGTGGCGCGGCGGGGCGGATGGTCGGTGGTGGAGTCGAGGGCATGGCGCGAATGCTCGGGAGGCGGGAGTGGGGCAAGCATAGGCATGAAAAAACCACTCCGTGGGGTGGTTTCAGGTCGGCTCATTCGCCGCGATAGATGCAACCGCTGGTGCAGGTCTCGTGGATGCGGATCGCGCTGAGTTCCGGCAGCAGGGGCTTGAGCTCGTTCCAGATCCACTTGGCGAGGACTTCGCTGGTGGGGTTTTCCAGGCCCGGGATATCGTTCAGGTAGTTGTGGTCCAGGCGCTCGTACAGCGGCTTGAAGATGGCCTTGATTTCCGAGAAGTCGCGAATCCAGCCGGTATGCGGATCGACCTCGCCGCTCAAGTGGATCGCCACCTTGAACGAGTGGCCATGGAGGCGGCCGCACTTGTGGCCTTCAGGCACGAAAGGCAGGCGGTGGGCGGATTCGAAGGTAAATTCTTTGAAGATTTCCACGGTATCGGTCAGCTCTGTCGGATGGCATCGCCCTGGGGCGAATTGAGGCAGTCGGCGAGTTTATCAGCTTGCCCCCGGTTACGGAAAAACCCTGATCAAAGGGTTTTGCCGCAGCGATGCCGGGTATCAGAGGCTCTGCAGGCGCTCGCCCAGCCGACCCTGGCTGGCCAGTTCGAGGAACTCGTCGCCCAGGCGCCGGCTTTCATCCATGGCGCTGCGCCAGTATTTCTGCCGGCTGGCGTCGTCGCCCATGAAGCGCTTGAAGTCGTTGCGGTCCGGCAGCTTGCCGTAGGGCAGGCGCGCCAGGTATTCCCGCGATGGCGCCAGCAGCAGGACATCGCGCAGGCGCTCGGGGCTGGCCCGGCGCCAGGGCAGGGTCTTGTCGAACCAGCCGGGGATCACCCGGTCGGTGAAGTGTGGATAGAGCACGATGTCGCTGCCGCTGTAGGGCAGGTCCAGGTGGTAGTCCAGCAGGCCGCCGTCGCGGAAGGTACCGGCACCGGCGCCGGGTAGCTCGCGCACGCCCTGCATGACCATGGGGATCGAGCCCGAGGCCAGCAGCGCCTGGCGCAGGTTGCCGCGATCCAAGGGGACGAAGCGCGAGGGGAAGTCTTCCAGGGCATGCAGCGGCGGGGCCAGGCGCGGGTCGTGCAGCACCAGGCGCTCGAAGTGCCGTGACAGCCGCGCGCGGCCGCGCAGGTTGTCGGCGATCACCGAGGACAAGCCCAGGCCCAGGCGCCCGCGATGGTCATCGGCGAGCAGGCCGTGGCTCTTGACCACCATGATGTTCAGTCGGTAGTGGGGATTGTCGAGGATGCTGGCATCGCGGCCTTCGAGCAGGTCGTCGAGCATCTGCCGCGAGCTCTGGCTGATCTGCGCCATGGTCACGCCCTTGGCGAAGCTCTGGGCGTTGTACAACTGGCCCAGGCGGCGGATGCCTGCGGCGGCATCGGGCAGGCAGGCGCTGGCGAACCGCCAGGAACCCACCGAGGCGCCGATCAGCGAACGTTCGCGGGGCACTCCAGGCAACCATTCGCCGAACAGCGCCAGGTCCAGGCCCTGGATGCCCAGGGCCTTGGGACCGCCGGCAGCGCCGGGCAAGGTGCCGACTTCACCGGCGTGCAGGCCCTGGCGGCGGATGCGCGCCAAGGCGCGCGGGCCGGCCTTGAGGGTCAGGGCGGCGAACTTGATGTGGATGGCGGTCATACCGGGCTCGTTGTCGAATCAGTCGCCGAGTATAGAGAACCCTGCCCGTGGGGGCCGAATGAAAGTTCTGTCAGGGCGCTGCGGCAGATTCAGCTTCAATTAAGTTGCCCCGGGTATCGTGGACAACATTGGCCATTGGCCACTGCCTTGGAGACCTGCCATGAAGACCCTGACCGCCCTGTTCGCCACCACCCTGATCGCCCTCACCGCGAGCCTGGCCCATGCCCGCGACCTGGGCCCCGACGAAGCCCTGCGCCTGCGCGACGCTGGTACCATTGCCTCCTTTGAAAAACTCAATGCCATGGCCCTGTCCCGGCATCCTGGGGCGAGCATCAGCGAAACCGAGCTGGAAGAGGAGTACGGCAAGTACATCTACCAGGTCGAGCTGCGCGACCCGCAGGGGCTGGAGTGGGACCTGGAACTGGACGCCGTGAGCGGCCAGGTACTCAAGGATCATCAGGACACGTAATGAATCGGAGATTGCCCCTCGGCAGCCGGCTGGCCCTGGCGCTGTTGTTGTTCTGCTCGCTGGCGGTGGCCCGCGACCTGGACCAGGACGAGGCCCTGCGCCTGCGCCAGCGAGGGGTGATCCTGCCCCTGGAGCAGCTGCTGCAACAAGCCATGGACCGTTATCCCGGGGCCAAGCTGCTGGAGGCCGAACTGGAAGAAAAACACGACGTATACATCTATGAAGTCGAGTTGCTGACCGTGGACGGCGTGGTCCGCGAGCTGGACCTGGAGGCCGCCACCGGGCGCCTGTTGAAAGACGAGGAAGACGACTGATGCGCCTGCTGCTGGTGGAAGACCATGTATCCCTGGCCGACGAGTTGCTCGAAGGCCTGAACCGCCAGGGCTACGCCGTGGACTGGCTGGCCGATGGCCGCGATGCCCTGTACCAGGGGGCCAGCGAACCCTATGACCTGATCATCCTCGACCTGGGCCTGCCCGGGGTGCCGGGCCTGGACGTGCTGCGCCAATGGCGTGCCGAAGGCCTGGCCACCCCGGTGCTGATCCTCACGGCCCGGGGCTCCTGGGCCGAGCGTATCGAAGGGCTCAAGGCCGGCGCCGACGATTACCTGAGCAAGCCGTTCCATCCCGAAGAACTGCACCTGCGGGTCCAGGCCTTGTTGCGCCGGTCCCATGGCCAGGCCAACCAGCAGACCCTGCAGGCCGCCGGCTTGCACCTGGACGAAGGCCGCCAGTGCGTGGTGCGCGATGGCCAGGACGTGCAGCTGACCGCGGCGGAATTCCGCTTGCTGCGCTACTTCATGCTGCATCCGCAGCAGATCCTCTCCAAAAGCCACCTGGCCGAACACCTCTATGACGGCGAGACCGAGCGCGATTCCAACGTGCTGGAAGTCCACGTCAACCATTTGCGCCGCAAACTGGGGCGCAGCGTCATCGAAACCCGTCGGGGCCAGGGCTACCTGTTCGGCGGGGCGGCCTCGTGAGGTCGATCCAGCGCCGCCTGAGCCTGGGCCTGGTGGGGGTGATGCTGGTGGTCGGGCTGGCGCTGGCGCAGACCAGCCTGTGGTTGTTCGAGGTGGGCCTGCAACGCTACCTGGAGGCTGGCCTGCGCAACGCCAGCGAAAGCCTGCTGCTGGCCCTGGTTCGCGGTCCGCAAGGTTTGCAGCTGGATGAGCGGCGGCTGTCGGCGGCCTACCAGCGGCCGTTCTCCGGGCATTACTTTCGTATCGACTTCGCCAACGTGCACTGGCGCTCCCGCTCGCTGTGGGACCAGGACCTGCCGCAATTGGAGCAGGCCGGGCTGCAAGGCAACCTGCAACTGGGCCCCGAGGGCCAGCAACTGCTGGTGCTGCGCAGCGATTACAAGCGCTTCGGCCAGGCCATCAGCATCAGCGTGGCCCAGGACTACACCCCGGTGCGCGAGAGCTTCCAGCGCATGCGCCAGATCGGCCTCGGGCTGGGCCTGGCGGGGCTGTTATTGATCCTGCTGCTGCAGCGCCTGACCGTGCGCCGGGCCTTGCGTCCGTTGGAGACGGCCCGCGAGCAGATCGCCCAGCTGCAACTGGGCCAGCGCTCCCAGCTCGATGCCCAGGTACCGGTTGAGCTGGAGCCGCTGGTGGCCCAGGTCAACCATTTGCTGGCGCACACCGAAGACAGTCTCAAGCGTTCGCGCAATGCCCTGGGCAACCTCGGGCACGCCCTGAAGACGCCCCTGGCGGTGCTGCTGAGCCTGGCCTCGGGGCCGAAGCTGGCGGGCCAGCCGCAGGTGCGGCAGATTCTTCTGGAGCAGCTGGAACAGGTGCAGTCGCGGCTCAACCGCGAATTGAACCGGGCGCGGCTGGCCGGCGATGCGCTACCCGGCGCGCTGTTCGAGTGCGATGCCGAGTTGCCGGGGCTGCTGGCGACCTTGAACATGATCCATGGCGAGCACCTGGAGCTCAGCTACCACGCGGCGCCGGGGCTGCGCCTGCCCTGGGATCGCGAGGACCTGCTGGAGCTGCTGGGCAACCTGCTGGACAACGCCTGCAAGTGGGCGGATGCGCAAGTGCGGCTGCAGGTCGAGGAGGGTGCCGCGGGCTTTTGCCTGGCGGTGGACGACGATGGCCCGGGGATTCCGGAGCAGCGCCGGGATGAAGTATTCAGCCGTGGCGCCCGGTTGGATGAACAGACCGACGGCCACGGCCTGGGCCTGGGCATAGTGCGCGATATCGTCGAGGCCTGGGGCGGCCGCCTGAGCCTTGGGCAAAGCCCCCTGGGCGGCCTGCGGGTAGAGATCGAGTTGCCCCGGCGCTGAGCTTGCAGGGGCCACTTTGCGCTGCTGCCGGATGCCGGGCTGGCGGCGTCGCGGCGGTCGAAGGCGGCGATCGACTCCGAAGAGGACGTCGCCTTCGATGGCACCGAAGGCCCTGTGGGCTTTATCGCGGCCTCGGCAGCGGTTGCAGGGTCAGACGCGGAACTGGTCCATCAGGCCCTGCTGCTGGTTGGCCAGGCTGTTCAGCGACTGGCTGACCCGCGCCGACTCGTTGGCCTGTTCCGACAGCGATTCGGTGACGTCGCGGATGGTCGCCACGTTGCTGTTGATCTCCTCGGCCACGGCGCTCTGCTGCTCGGCGGCGCTGGCGATCTGCAGGTTCATGTCGCTGATCACCGTCACCGCATCGCCGATCTGGCGCAAGGCGGTCACCGCCTGTTCCACTTGCTCGACACTACCCTGGGCCTGGCGATGGCTATTGCCCATGGACGCCACTACATCACGGGTGCCGTTCTGCAACTGCTCGATCACCTGGCGGGTTTCTTCCACCGATTCCTGGGTGCGCTGGGCCAGGTTGCGCACTTCATCGGCCACTACCGCGAAACCACGCCCGGCTTCCCCGGCCCGGGCCGCTTCGATGGCGGCGTTGAGAGCCAGCAGGTTGGTCTGCTCGGCGATGGTGCGGATGACCTCCAGCACCGAGCCGATCTGCTCGCTGTCGCTGGCCAGGCCTTCGACCTGGCCCATGGCGGTACTCATGTCGGCGGCCAGCAGGTCGATGGCGCGAGTGGTGCGGTCGATCACGGTCAGGCCCTGCTGGGTCGCCTGGTCGGCATCCCGGGCAGCCTGGGCGGCCTGGGCGGCGCTGCGGGCCACGTCCTGGGCCGTGGCGCTCATTTCGTGGGATGCGGTCGCCACCTGGTCCACCTGGCGGTATTGCTGCTCCATGCCGGCGCTGGTCTGGGTGGCGATGGCCGACGACTGGTCGGCGGTGCCCCGGGCGTCCTGCACCGAGCGTTTGACCTCGGCGATGATCGGTTGCAGCTTGTCCAGGAAGCGGTTGAACCAGCCGGCCAGTTGCCCCAGTTCATCCTGCTTGTCGTAGTCCAGGCGGCGGGTCAGGTCGCCTTCGCCGCTGGCGATGTCCTGGAGCATGGCGGCCACGCCAAGGATCGGCCGGGTCACGCTGCGGGCCATCAGCCATACCAGCAACAGGCCGACCACCGCAGCCAGCAGGCCCAGGCCCAGCTCCATCAGGGTGCCGCTGCTGTTGCTGGCATCCAGTTCGTTCTTCAGTGCCTCGGCCGGACCCACCAGGACCTTTTCCGGCACGTCCAGCAGCACGCCCCAGGGCTTGCCGCCGGGGATCGGGGTGAACGGCGCCAGTACCTTGAGCTCGTGGTTGTTGTGCAGGCTGCGGGTCTGGGTGCTGCTGGCCAGCTGGCGGATCAGCTCGGCGCCGTTGGCGCTGTCGACACTGTCCAGGCGCTGGCTGAGCTTGCTGGCGTCGGGGCTGTAGCCGGCCAGCAGGCCTTCGGGGCTGACGATGCTGACGTTGGTCTGGCCGGCGTAGAGCTTGCGGCTGGCGTTCTGGCTGACCGCCTGCAGGCTGTTGAGGTTGATGTCCACCGACAGCGAGGCGATGACCTTGCCGTTCACCAGTAGCGGGAAGACGATGCTGGTCATCAGCACCTTCTGCCCGGCGATGTCATAGAAGTAGGGCTCGATCACGCAGGGCTTGAGGGTGCTGCGCGGGCAGGTGAACCAGGCATTGGCCGGCTGGCCGCTGGGGCCGGTGCGGGTATTGCTCATGTCGCTTTCCGGCAGCGCCATGGCGGTCAGCTGGCCCGGGGTCGGTTGCGACCAGTACAGGGCGAAGCGGCCTTGCTCATTGCTGCCCAGTTCGGTCTGGCCGTTGAACAGGCTGTCCTTGCCGTCCAGGGCGTTGGCCTCGAACACCAGGGACAGGCCCAGCAGGTCGGGGTTGGCCTGCAGTGCCGACTTGACCTGGCGGGTCAGGTCCTCGCGCAGGTCGAAGGCATCGAGGAAGCGCTTCTCGGCCTGTTCACGCAGGAACAGCACCTGGCGCGAGAAACCGTGGCCGTATTGATAGGCGTCCATGAACTGCTGGCGGATCCCCAGGGCCTGGACTTCGCCCTGGGCCTCGATCCGGGCCTGGGCGGCTTCGTTGAGCATCTCCATGCTCGAGGCCTTGACCATCTCGGAGCTGTGCTCCATGCGATACAGCGAAAGCCCCACCAACAGCGACACGATGCCCAACAGGCAGAGTCCGGCCAGCAAGGTGATCTTCCATTGGATGGAAAGTTGTCTGAGCGACATGGAGACGTCCTTTATTCGATAAATATCTGAGACTTTGCACTGTAGCGGCCGTTGGTCGGGTTTCTTTAAACGAGCGTTCGAAATCCGTCACCCCCATATGGGTAGCCGCTGCCGAGCCCGCGAGGCTGCGCCAAGGTCCGCAGGACCTTCAGCGTTCTTGCGACCATTGCGGCCCTGCGGCCCGTACGCAGCCTGCGGCAGCGGCTACGCGAAGCCGTTTGGATCTTCAACGTTCTCGCGACCCATGCGACCCATGCGACCCATGCGACCCATGCGACCCTGCGAGCCATGCGAAGCCGGGTGCCGATGGGCGCCAGGCCGCGGTTTTGACAAGCCGGGCCCACTGCTGCAAAGTGCGCGCCCTCTAACAACAAGCTCTTTCATCCCGATGTCGGCAGCGTGCTGCCCTCCGGTCGGTCACTGGCTTTTGCGCGGTTTTTGCCCGCAGTAATGAGGTAACGATGATTAACGCAGTAATTGCCGCGGTAGGCGTGATGCTGGTACTCAGCCTGTCCCGCGTGCATGTAGTGATCGCCCTGATCGTGGGCGCGCTGGTGGGCGGCCTCACCGGCGGCCTGGGGATCGAGGCCACGCTCAAGGCCTTCAACAGTGGCCTGGGCGGCGGGGCCACGGTGGCCCTGTCCTATGCCTTGCTCGGGGCCTTCGCCGTGGCCATCGCCAAGTCCGGCCTGGCCCACGCCCTGGCGGACAAGATCCTGCTGCTCGTGGATCGCCAGGACGCCAATGGCGGCGGCCAGGTCAAATGGTTGCTGATCGGCCTTTTGTGGGTGGTGGCCATCGCCTCGCAAAACATCCTGCCGATCCACATCGCCTTCATCCCGCTGCTGGTGCCGCCGCTGCTCTACGTGCTGACCAAGCTGCAGCTGGATCGGCGCCTGATCGCCTGCGTCATCACCTTCGGCCTGATCACCCCCTACATGTTCCTGCCGGTGGGCTTCGGCAACATCTTCCTCAACGAGATCCTGTTGGCCAACGTCGCCCGCAGCGGTGTCGACATCAGCCAGGTCAACGTCACCCACGCCATGGGCATTCCCGCCCTGGGCATGGTCTGCGGCCTGTTGCTGGCGTTCGTCAGCTACCGCAAGAAGCGCGTCTACGACCTGGGCCGGATCGAGAAGGTCGAGCAGGTCGAGGTGCAGTACAACCCGCGGACCCTGCTGGTGGCGGGCCTGGCCATCGTCGCCGCGTTCGTCATCCAGCTGCTGCTGGACTCGATGATTATCGGCGCCCTGTGCGGCTTCCTGATCTTCTCGATGTCGGGCATCGTGCGCTGGCGCGAGACTGACGAGCTGTTCACCGAAGGCATGAAGATGATGGCCATGATCGGCTTCATCATGATCACCGCCTCAGGCTTCGCCGAGGTGATGAAGGCCACTGGCGAGGTCAACAGCCTGGTCCAGGCGTCGGCCAGCTGGATCGGCCACAGCAAGGGCGTGGGTGCGCTGCTGATGCTGCTGGTGGGGCTGTTGGTGACCATGGGCATCGGCTCGTCGTTCTCCACCGTGCCGATCCTGGCGGCGATCTTCGTGCCGCTGTGCGTGCAACTGGGCTTCAGCCCGGTGGCCATCGTCTGCATCGTCGGCACCGCCGGGGCCCTGGGCGACGCCGGCTCGCCGGCCTCGGACTCGACCCTGGGCCCGACCTCTGGCCTGAACATCGACGGCCAGCACCACCACATCTGGGACACCGTGGTCCCGACCTTCCTGCACTACAACCTGCCGCTGCTGGCCTTTGGCTGGGTCGCGGCCATGGTGCTCTGAGCAACATCCCCGCCCGGGGAGCCCGGCCGGCTCCCCTTTGGCCTCAGGCCGTCCTGCCGATCACTTGAGCAATGGCTTGCCCGGCGCGGGCGAGCTGCACAGGCGCACGCCCATGGCGGCCAGTACCACGCCCCCCCAGGCCAGCCAGGGCATCGGCTCGCCCAGCAGCAGCCAGGCCACCAGGGCCGCGCAGGGCGGCACCAGGAAAAACACCGCCGATACCCTGGCCGCCTCGTTACGCCGCACCAACAGCATCAGCAAGGCGATCGCCAGCAGCGAATTGAAGAACGACAGGTAGCCCAGGGAACCGACGAAGGCCCAGTTCCACTGGATCGGCTGGGTATCGAAGGTGAAGGCCAGGGGCGAGACCAGCAGCATGCCCAGCAGGTACTGGCTGAACAGCGAAAGGATGATCGGCTGCGGGGTCGAGGCCTTCTCCAGCAGCACGCTGGCGCTCAGCCCCAGCAGCGACAGCCAGGCCAGGCCCATGCCCAGCGCGGTGAAGCGTTCCACGCCGGACTTGGCCAGGATCACCACCGCCGCCCCGAAAAATCCCAGCAACAGCCCCAGCCATTGGCGGCCGGCCACCGGCGTGCGCAGCAGCAAGGGCGAGGCGACGCCGATCACCACCGGTTGCAGCGAGACGATCAGCGCCAGCAGGCCGGCGCTGATCCCGGCACCGATGGCCAGGTAGGTCCCGGCGAAATACACGCACTGCATGAGCACGCCACTGGCGATCATCGCCAGCAGGGGTCGGCCCCGGGGCAGGGGCGGACGCTGCACCAGCACCACCGGCAGCAGCACCAGCACCACGATCACGTAGCGCAGCCAGAGGAACATCATCGGGCTGCAGTACTGCAGCCCGACCTTGACGATGGCGAAGCCCGACGACCAGAGCAGCAGGAACAGGCCGCAGATCCACAGGTCCGACCGCTGGCGCAATGTTGGCGGCAGGCTCTTCACTGGACCGCCTCGGCCCGCAGGCCCTCGACCTGGCGGCCCTGGGCCAGGGCCGTGGACAGGCTGTCGAGGCCCCCATGGTCGAGGACGATATCGCAGGCCGGCAGCAGCACCGGCTTGGGCCGGAAGCCCACGAACAACCCGGCCTGGCGGGCCATGTCCAGGTCGTTGGCTCCGTCGCCGACGGCGATCACCTGCTGCGGGGCGATGCCATGGCGGGCGCACAGTTGCTGGACGATGGCGGCCTTGCCCGGGGCATCGATCACCTCGCCGAGCAGGGTGCCGCTCAGGCGCCCATCGACCACCTCCAGCTTGTGGGCGAACGCCTCGTCCATGCCCAGGCGCTGCCTGATGCCCTGGGCCACCAGGTCGAAACCGCCGCTGACGATGGCGGTCCGCAGGCCGGCCCGGGCGGCCATGGCGATCAGTTCGGCGGCGCCGGGGGACAGCCGTACGGTGCGCTCGATCAGCCGATGCAGGTCGGCCACGGCCAGGCCGCGCAGCAAGCCGATGCGATAGCGCATGCTGGCGGCGTAGTCGTCCCGGGCATCGCTGATCGCCCGCTCGGTGAGGCGCTCGACTTCCTCGGTGGCGCCGACGAGGTCTGCCAAAGCGACGATGGTCTCGACTTCGATCAGGGTCGAGTCCATGTCGCAGGCCAGCAGGCAAAAGTCCGCCAGGGCCAGGCCCGGGGGCAGCACCGCGAAATCCGTGGCCAGCTCGCGCAGGCCGTTGAACAGCTCCCCGCGCCGCGCTTCATGGCGCGGTTGCCACTGGACGACAAGACTGCCGTGGGCGTGCCGGGGGGAGTCCAAACCCAGCTGGTGCAGGTCGCTGGCCAGGGCCGCCTGTCGTGCCGGGGTGAAGCCGAACAGAATGAGGTGTCGTGTCATAACCTGTCGCCAAGGTGGCGCCGCATCGGTGCGGCGCCACGTCCATGGGACGATCAGCTCCAGTAGGTCAGGGGCCGGTCGCTGCCATAGCAGCCAATGAAGGCCGCCATGCCGATACGATAGCTGTCTTTGCTGGGAGTCACGGCATGCAGCATGCGCGAACTGAAGATAATCAGGTCGCCGGCATCCGGATGCAGCACCAGCGGCGGCTGCTCCACCTTCTCCGGCAGCAGGCCTTCCACATCGCGGATCAGGACCAGTTCCTCGGGGCTCGGGTCACGCAGCCACAGTTGCAGATCGCCGCCCTGTTGCGGGGTGCGCAGGTACATGTTGGCCACCAATTGCTCTTCGATGCCTTCCAGTTCCGGTGCATCCGACTCCTCGATGATGGTGTCGTTGTGCGGGTAGAACCGCGACGAGGACGGCTTGAACACGCGGATCGCGCCGACGAAGCAGGCATGGCCGTAGAGCCGCTGGATGTTGGCGCCACCGGGCCAGTATTCCTGCAATTGCAGGCGGATCTTGTCGGCCGGGGTCAGGTGCGGCTCGAACAGGCTGCGCAGGTCCTGGATGTTCTCCACCGCCTCGGCGTGGTACTTGCGGCCGGCTTCCTGGTTCCACTCCGAATCGATGTGCGGCGTGCAGATGCGCCCGACGCTGCTGGTGTATTTCTTGTTGTAGTAACCCAGCTTGGGGTGCTCGATGGCGGCTTCGGCGGCTCGCTCGGCGATCGCCACCGGGTAGTAGCCCTTGACGTGGATCGCGCCGATCTCCCGGGCGGCCAGGGCCAGCAGGGTGTCGGTGGTCAGTTCGCTGGCCACCACCGGTGGCGCGGTTTCTCTTCTTGCAGGTTTTACGAGCATGTTCATGCATGGATCCTCTTGGGAAGTGACGTTGCGGGTCAGATGCGTTGCCGCGAAGGGCGGATGCGGATGTCGTCGATGTGCACGTGCTCGGGTTGTTCGAGCACGAAGCGGATGGCGCGGGCCACGTCCTCGGGGCCGAGGAACGGACCCTGGTCGCGTTCCAGCGCAGCGAAGCCGTGCATGTCGTAGCCGGCGGTTTCCTGGAAGCCGGTGCGCACGAACCCGGGCTCGATCAGGGTCACCCGGACCAGGCTGCTGGCCAGCTCCTGGCGCAGGGACTCCACCAGCGAATGCAGGGCGAACTTGGTGGCGCCGTATACCGGGTTGCCGGCGGACAGCTGGCGCCCCACGGTGGAACCGATGACCACGATGTCCTGGACCCGCTCGCTGCTGCGCCGGCGTTCGAGGAAGGCCCTGGCCGCGGCGCGCAGCTGATGCATGGCGCCCAGTACGTTGACGTCCACCAGCTCTTGCCACTGCGCGCTGTCCGAGCCCAGCAGCGATCCTGGCAGGCCACGCCCGGCGCACAATACGAAGGCGCTGGGCGGCTCGCCGAAGGCTTGCTCGCCGGCCCGCCACAGTTGCGGCACATGGGCCGGGTCGCAGGCATCCATGGCGATGCCGACGGCTTTCCTGGCGTTGTCGTTGGCCGCTGCGCAGACCTGCTCCAGGCGGGCCTGGTCGCGGCCGCTGAGGGCCACGTTGGCCCCGGCCTGCACCAGCGCCTGGACGACGGCGCGGCCAATGCCCGAGGTGCCGCCGGAGATCGCCACGGTCGAATGATTGTTCATTGCTTGCTCCTTCAAGTGGGGGTGGCCGTGGTCACCCGTTGGTCCGGGCGTACCCGAACAATCCGCGATCCTTCAAGCGCCGGACGAACGTGAACACCCAGTCCCGGGACAGCTGGGAGAACTCGACCCGGTGTTCTTGCAGGCGCGACAGGGTCCGTGAGTGGTCGTAGGTCAGGTTGCGTGCCTCGCGCGAGGCCCAGAACAGGCCCAGCGCCACTTCGGCCTGGGTGGTCTTGCCCGAGCGTTCCAGGGCGTCCTTGAGGCTGCGCGCGCGGACCCGCTTGATCGGGATGCCCAGGTCTTGCAGCGAGGCGACGAACAGGTCCGAGGAAATCGCGTAGGGCGAGTCGACGTGGTAGGTGCCGCTGCGCAGGGACGGGTCCAAAGACAGGCTGACGATGCCCCGGGCGACGATGTCCACCGGGCTGAGCACCAGCGGCTCGTCGTACTGCGCCGGTGCGTAGCCGGCATGGGCGATGGCGTTGATGCACTGCACCCAGCGATTGGCATTGGCGTTGCGCTGGAACATCGCGGTCTGGGAGTGGCCAGTGACGTTGCCCGAGCGGTAGATGAAGGCGCTGTGCCCGCGGTATGCCAGCTCCCGGACTATGCCTTCGGCGAGGAACTTGCAGCGCTCGTATTCGTTGAGGAAGTCCTGGCCCACGTCCAGCGCGTCTTCGTCGAACACCACCGGCTCGGCGCCCCGGTAGCAGCCGCTGACGGCCAGGGTCGACATGAAGTGCAGGGCCTTGGCGTGGCCGCTTTCGACGAAGCGCACCAGTTCATGGGTGGGGAACACGATATTGCGCTGCATGTCGCTGCGGCTGCCCACCAGGCGGGTATCGGCGGCGAAGTGGTAGACCGCGTCGATGCTCCCGGCCAGGCTGTCCCATTGGGCCTGGGACAGGCCGAAAGCGGGCTGGCTCATGTCGCCGACGCAAACCTGCACCCGTTCCCGGGGCAGGGCGCTGGCATCGCTGAAGAAGTGGCTCCAGGCGGCGGCCAGGCGGGCCTGGGCCGCGCTCGGGGAGTCCGCCCGGACCAGGCAGTGCAGGGTCGCGCTGCTCTGCTCCAGCAATTCGCGCAGCACATGGATGCCGATGAAACCGGTGGCGCCGGTCAGCAGGATGTTCTGCGCGGCCTTGCCCGGCTGCGCCACGCCATGGCTGCCGATCACCGTTGCGGGGATGTTCCACAAGGCGCCGCTGGAGCTGCTGCCGGACAGCTGGACGCCGCCTGCCGAGGCCTGGCCGTCGAGCAAGGCCGCGCGCAGGGCCTGGGCGAACTCGCCGATCAGCGCCGCCGGGGTGGCCAGGGCGTTGAAGTTCAGGTCCAGGATCAATTGCTCGCCCGCCAGTCGGCCGGTGAGCTTGAACTGGTTGATCCGCGGGTTCGCGCGACCGCGCAGCCCGGCGTAGGTCACCGGCGCCGGGCGCAGCTTCCAGTCATCGCGCAGGCCGAGGCTGGTCTTGCCCAGGTAGTTGAAGCAGTGGCGTGTGGCGAACGCCGGCAGCCCGCTGCAGGCATAGGAGTGTCCAAGGTGGGGAACCTCGGCCAGGGCCTGGCGAACCGTGGCGATTGGCTCGCGAGCCAGCTCGGCGGCGTCCAGGGCCAGGGGAAAGGCGGCGGTGAACCAGCCCACGGTACGCGAGATCTCGGTCTGGTCGTCGAGACTGAGGCGGCCGTGGCTCTCGAAGGTCACGTTGAGCACCGGTTCGGGCCATTGCCGGCTCGCCAGGGCCAGGTAGTGGCCCAGCAGGTACTGGTCGATGGACACCCCGCTGCGCGCCGCGCCAGCCATGATGCGCGCGGTCTGCTCGGCGTC
Source organism: Pseudomonas sp. FW507-12TSA (assembly GCF_058781435.1). Classification (NCBI taxonomy): domain Bacteria; kingdom Pseudomonadati; phylum Pseudomonadota; class Gammaproteobacteria; order Pseudomonadales; family Pseudomonadaceae; genus Pseudomonas; species Pseudomonas sp. FW507-12TSA. Next base: position 3,128 of record NZ_JBYSWT010000029.1, on the reverse strand, counting down.
GAAGGCGATCCAGGCGGTCTGGGCGTCTTGTTCCTGGCCGGCGGGGAACGGTTGTTGCGCTGGGCTCGCGAGCCGTTGTCGCCAGTAGCCGGCGTCCCGGGCCAGGAGTTCGCGGTGGGCCTGCAGGTGCCCGACCCAGTCGGCATAGCTGGCGCAGCGCAGGGGCATGGCGCGGCTGTCGCTGGTGTAGCGGATCATCAACTCGTCGAGGATCAGGCTCCAGGACACCACGTCCACGGCCAGGTGGTGGGCCACCAGCAACAGGTACTGCCGGTCCTGGTGAGTGATCAGCTCGACGAAGAACAAGCGTCCGGCACTGATGCTCAAGCGGCTTTCCAGGACGGCATAGCGACGGTTGGCCAGGTCATCGAGGCTGGCATCGACGGCCCCGGCATCCAGCTCGGAGAACACCTCGGGGTAGGCGGCGCCGGCCTCGAACACCCAGGTCTGGCGCTGGCCGTCGAAGGCGAAGCGCGAGCGCAGCATCTGATGGGCCTGCAAGACCTGGAGGCAGGCCTGGCCCAGGCGCCCGGCATCCAGGTGCACTTCGGCTTGCACCAGCATCGATTGGGTCCAGCGGTCGGGCTCGCGCACGTCCTGTTGCAGGAACCACTGCTGCGCCGGGCCGCCGATGCCTCGGCTGGCCTGCTCGGCACGGTTGTGGCCGGGCTCGGCGGGTGAGCTGGCCTGTTGCAGCTGGGCCACCAGGCCGGCGAGGGTGGGGCTGCCCAAAAAGGCCCGGGCGCTGACGTCGAAGCCCTCCAGTTGCAGCTCGGAGATCAAGCGCACGGCGTCCAGGGAGTCGCCGCCCAGGTCGAAGAAGTCGCTGTCGGTCTCCACGCTCGTTGCCCGGCAGTGGCGGCGGAAGGCGTTCAGCAGCTTGGTGTAGGGTTCGTCGGCCTGGACCTGGTCGTCCAGGGCGTTGGCCATGGTCGCGGCGAAACCTTCCTGCAACCGGCGCTCGACGGCCTGGCGATCGAGCTTGCCGTTGGCATTCATGGGCAGGTGCGCAAGGTTCTCGAAGCGCAACGGCAGCATGTAGCCCGGCACCTGCCGAGCGAGCCCGGCGCGCAGCCAGTCGTTGCTCCTGGGCGGCCCTTCATAGGCGCACAGCAGGTAGTCGCGCTCGGCGAAGCGGCGATGGATCACCACCGCCCGCTGTTCCAGCAGCCGTTGCAGCGCGCTTTCGACATGTCCCAACTCGACCCGGTAGCCGTTGACCTTGACCTGGCGGTCGGCCCGCCCGGCGAAGTGCAGGCGCCCCTGGTCGTCGAGCCGGACCCGGTCGCCGGAGCGGTAGAACCTGTGGCCCTGGAGTTCGACGAAGCGTCCGGCATCCAGGTCCGGCCGCTGCCAGTAGCCCAGGGCCACTTGCGGTCCGCCGATGAACAGCTCGCCGGTGACGCCTACCGGGCAAGGGTGGCCATGGCCGTCCAGCACCCGCAGCTGGCTGTCTCCCAGGGCGCGGCCAATGGGCACGCTGGCCTCGCCCAGCGCTGCCAATTGTTCGGCCAGGACCGGCTGGACCGTGACGCCGACCGTGGTTTCCGTCGGGCCGTAATGGTTGAACAGCCGGGCGACCATGCCGCTGGCCAGGGTGCTGCGCGCCAGTGGCGGTTCCAGGGCCTCGCCGCCGAGCAACAGCCAGCCCAGGGTCGGGCGCGGCCCCTGGTCCGCCGTGGCCTGGTCGAGCAGGGTGCGCCAGTGGGTGGGGGTGATCTTCAGCACGTCGATGCGCTGTTCGCCCAGCAACCGATACAGGGCCCGGGGGTCTTTGCGTTCGTATTCGTCGGCGATGTACAGGCTGCCGCCGGTCCAGAGCGCGAGGAACAATCCGGTGTTGCCCAGGTCGGCCGCCAGGGTACTGACATGGGCATAGCGCAGGCCGTCGACGATGCCCAGCGCCTGGGCGACGCCCTGGCAATAGTGGGCGATGTTGCGGGCGGACACCGCGACGCCCTTGGGCGTACCGGTGGAGCCGGAGGTATAGAGCACGTAGGCGGCTGCATCGCCCCCGGCACCGGTTGGTTGCGGTGCAGGGGCAGCGGCGCGGCAGTTGGCATCGAAGGCATAGCGCAGCGCGTCGTTCTGCGCATCGTGCTGCATCAGGGTGTAGCCGCCCACGGCCAGCACCAGGTCGGCGCCGATCTGCTCCAGGCGCGGGCCGGCGTCCTCTTCAAGGGAGGCGACCTCGACTATGGTGTAGGCGGCGCCGCTGAACATCACGGCCACTAGAGCGACCACCACTTCCAGGCACCTGGGGCCGACTACCGCCACCAGTTGCCCTGCGCCGATGCCTCGTCCTTGGATTTGCCTGGCCAGGTCCAGGGCATCTCGTTCCAACATTGAATAAGTCATTTGCCGGGAGGCATCGCTGAGTGCGACTTGTTCTGCCGACCGTGACATCCATCCGGTCAGCCGCTCTATTAGAAGTTCAGCCATTTCCATCTCCGTTATTAGAACTTTCCTTGTGGCCAAAGTGGCCGGCCTGGAAAACATCAACAGATGAGCGAGTTGGCCTGCAGGCTATGCAGCACGGGACCTTGCGTCCAATATCGGCTGCGTATACTTTTATATGGGCTATATATAAGTTGCCGTTGATGAACTTCGGCGTTGACACTTGCTGGAAGCGGGAATTATAAAAATTAGTTGTTCTTTGAACTTTGGCTTGTAAGGTTTCTTGAACTGCAACGGATAAGGAAATCGCTATGAAAGGCTTGGCATTGGTAACCGGTGGCAGTCGTGGAATAGGTGCGGCGGTGGCCCGTCAGCTTGGGCTGTTGGGGTATGAGGTGTGCCTGACCTACGAGCACGACGGCGAGGCGGCCCGGCAGGTGGAGGAGGCGATTGGCGCCGCTGGTGGCGTGGCCTGGAGCTGGCAGCTGGACATCGCTTCGCCGGTGGCGGTCATGGCGTTGTTCGAGGCCCTGGATCGACGCCCGCTACCCCTGGCATTGCTGGTCAACAATGCCGGGATCACCGAAGGTTTCTCACGGCTCGAGGCGCTGTCCTATAAGCGCCTGGAGCATGTCTTCCAGGTCAATGTGTTCGGCTCCTTCATGTGTGCCCGCGAAGCGGTGCGGCGCATGGGGCGTTCCCATGGTGGGGCGGGCGGGGTCATCGTCAAC
>NZ_JBYSWT010000028.1:0-108075 GCF_058781435.1 Pseudomonas sp. FW507-12TSA | reverse complement strand
CCCCTGACCAAACCCCTGGCCCCGTCCTGGGTCAACCGCTTCAAGGAACAAGCCTTGGAGCGCGGCCGACGTTATGCCCTGGAAAAACGCGTGCGTATCGTCAGCGCCGGAGACAGCGCTATCACTGCCAGCTGCGAAGGCTCCGGCGGCAATGTCTACCGCCAGACCATCACCCTGCGCGAGTCGAGCAAGGGCAACCTGCTGCTGATCGACAGCCACTGCACGTGCCCGGTACACAGCAACTGCAAGCACATCGCCGCCGTCCTCCTGCAAGTGGAGGAAACCCTGGCCTACCCGGCGGCGGCCAAGGACGCCGAGCTCCTGGAGAAACTCTCCGCCGTGCTCGACAGCCGCCGTCCACCGGCTCCACCCCAGCAACTGCTGGACGACGTGCGACCGGTGCCCCGGCTATGGCTGGCGAGCATCGAGTTCAGTGCCTTCGAGCCGCGCAACGGCAAGATGCAGCGCTACATCCAGCACCGCGCCGCGCTGTCCTTCAACTACCTGGGCGAATATGCCAGCGGCCAGAAGCACGCCGACCTGATCATCCACCAGGAACAGCAGACCCTGCGCATCAAGCGCCAGCCGGAGCTGGAGCAGGCCTGCCGCGAGCAGTTGCGCGCCCTGGGCTTCAAGATCGCCACCCGGCAAAGCAAGGCGCTTGCGGAAAGCGCCGGTGAGCTGTACGAGATGGTCAACGACAGCGCCTGGCTGACCTTCACCCTCAACGAGTTGCCCAAGCTGCGCGAACAACAGTGGGAGCTGCAGATCGACGAGGGCTTCGGCTTCGACCTGACGGCGGTGGACGACTGGTACGCCAGCGTCGATGAAGCCCCCGGGCGGGACTGGTTCGACCTGGAACTGGGGATCATCGTCAATGGCGAACGCCTGAGCCTGCTACCGATCCTGCTCAACCTGATGCGCTCGCACACCGAGATCCTCAACCCGGAGCGCCTGGCCAAGCGCCGCGACGACGAGCTGATCCTGGTGAACATCCCCAACCGCCCCAACTCCCTGCACGGCCCGCTGCAGGTGGCGCTGCCCTATGGCCGCTTGAAACCGGTACTGGCGACCCTGGGCGAGTTCTACTTGCAGGAGAACAGCGATCTGGCCCTGCGCTTGAGCAACGCCGACGCCATCCGCCTCAACCCGCTGGAGGAACTGCCGCTGCTTTGGGAGGGTGGCGAGCACATTCGCAGCTTCGCCCAGCGCTTGCGGGACATCCGCGACTATTCAGCGTCAGTCCCCGAGGGGCTCAACGCGACCCTGCGCCCCTATCAACTCGAAGGCCTGAGCTGGATGCAGTCGCTGCGCCAACTGGAAGTGGGCGGCATCCTGGCCGACGACATGGGCCTGGGCAAGACCCTGCAGACCCTGGCTCACATCCTCAGCGAGAAAAACGCCGGGCGCCTGGACCGCCCGTGCATGGTGGTGATGCCTACCAGCCTGATCCCCAACTGGCTGGACGAGGCCGCGCATTTCACGCCGCAGCTCAAGGTCCTGGCGCTGTACGGCGCCGGGCGCAAGAAGCATTTCCCCCAGTTGGCCGACTACGACCTGTTGCTGACCACCTACGCCCTGCTCCCCAAGGACATCGAGCAGTTGGCCGCGCAGCCGCTGCACGTGCTGATCCTGGATGAAGCCCAGTACATCAAGAACCCATCGAGCAAGGCCGCCCAGGCCACTCGCCAGCTCAATGCCCGGCAGCGCCTGTGCCTGTCCGGCACGCCTTTGGAGAACCACCTGGGCGAGCTCTGGTCACTGTTCCACTTCCTGCTGCCTGGCTGGCTGGGGGACGCCAAGAGCTTCAATCGCGACTACCGCGTGCCTATCGAGAAGCAAGCCAGCGAGGCGCGCCTGCAGCACCTCAACGGCCGGATCAAGCCGTTCCTCTTGCGCCGCACCAAGGAACAAGTGGCCACCGAACTGCCACCCAAGACCGAGATCATCCACTGGGTCGAGCTCAACGAAGCGCAACGCGACGTCTACGAAACCATGCGCCTGGCCATGGACAAGAAGGTTCGCGACGAGATCACCCGCAAGGGCGTGGCGCGCAGCCAGATCATCATCCTCGAGGCGCTGCTCAAGCTGCGCCAGGTGTGCTGCGACCTGCGCCTGGTCAATGACTCGCCGCCAGCCCGCGGCAGTTCGTCCGGCAAGCTCGACAGCCTGATGACCATGCTCGAGGAACTGTTCGATGAGGGCCGTCGCATCCTGCTGTTCTCGCAGTTCACCTCGATGCTGGGCCTGATCGAGATCGAGCTCAAGCGACGCAACATCACCTACGGCCTGCTCACCGGCCAGACCCGGGACCGGCGCACCCCAGTGCGGGATTTCCTGAGCGGCAAGCTGCAGATCTTCCTCATCAGCCTCAAGGCCGGCGGGGTCGGCCTGAACCTGACCGAGGCCGACACGGTGATCCACTACGACCCCTGGTGGAACCCGGCCACCGAAACCCAGGCTACCGATCGGGCCTATCGCATCGGCCAGGAAAAACCGGTGTTCGTCTACAAGCTGATCGCCCGGGGTACCGTAGAAGAGAAGATCCAGCACCTGCAGCAGGAAAAATCCGGATTGGCGGCAGGCGTACTGGATGGACGCCAGGCTGGCGACTGGAAACTGCAGGGCGAGGACATCGAGGCATTGTTCGCCCCGTTGCCGGATAACAAGACAGGCCGCTGAAGCGGCCTGTCGAGGGGTCGAGGTCAGTCGATCAACTGCGCCTCGCGCAGCGCGGCCAGTGCGATCAACCAACGAGGGTCCTGCTTGTACTCCAGGTCGGCGAAGGCCTGGCCACGCATCCGCGCGATCCGTGGCGACGGGCTGACCTTGAGGCGCTGGGCAGCGCTCAGGGCCAGCTCGGCGGCAGCACGGTCGTTGCACACCAGGCCCATGTCGCATCCGGAGCTCAGGGCCGCCTCGATCCGGCTCGCGGCGTCGCCCACCACATGGGCTCCAGCCATGGACAGGTCATCACTGAAGATCACCCCGTCGAATTGCAACTCGCCACGCAGGATGTCCTGCAGCCAGCGCCGCGAGAAGCCGGCCGGCTGGCCGTCGACCTGCGGATAGATCACATGGGCCGGCATCACCGCCGCCAACTGCTTGCTCAGGCGGGCGAATGGCAGCAAGTCCTTGGCACGGATCTCTTCCAGGCTGCGCTCGTCATTGGGGATTGCCACGTGGGAGTCCGCCTCGGCCCAGCCATGGCCGGGGAAGTGCTTGCCGGTGGCCGCCATGCCGGCGCTGTTCATGCCCCGGATGAAGGCTCCGGCCAGCAGCGCGGCGCGCTCAGGATCGCCTTCGAAGGCCCGGGTGCCCACCACAGCGCTACGCTGGTGATCGAGATCCAGCACCGGCGCGAAACTCAGATCCAGGCCAACCGCCAGGACTTCGGTGGCCATGACCCAGCCGCACTGCTCGGCCAGGTACTCGGCATTCGGGTTGTCGGCCAGGGCACGCATCGCCGGCAGGCGGACGAAGCCCTGGCGCAAGCGCTGCACCCGGCCACCTTCCTGGTCCACCGCCAGCAGGAGGTCGGGACGGATCGCCCGGATCGCCGCGCACAGCTCGCGCACCTGGCGTGGATGCTCGATATTGCGGGCAAAGATGATCAACCCACCCACCTCAGGCTGACGCAGGAGGTGGCGATCTTCGGCCGTCAGCCAGGTACCGGCGACGTCCACCATCAAGGAGCCTTGCAGGCCAGCGGTCATAGAGTTTCCTTAAACACGAATGCGCACACCATCGACGCCGGCAGCCGCGAAACACGGGCGCCCACGGCGATCGATGTCGCGAAGGGGAAGGTACGGAAGTGGAAAACGAGAATCGGCATGGGCGGCTAGCTTAGCGGATGTAAGCTGTCGCGCCCAGCCGGAGGGTCAGGCCTTGGCGGCTGCCGGGGCCGGCTTGCTGCGCGGCCTGAGCTGGGCACTGGCCATGGCTTCGTCGGTGACGCCGGTCTCGGCACGCATGCCGGCAGCCAGGAACGGCACCATCAGGCGCATCACTTGCTCGATGGAAGTGTTGACCCCGAAGTCGGTCTCGGCGATGGCCCGCAGGGCCTTGATCCCGGACATGCTGAACGCCGCCGCGCCCAGCATGAAGTGCACTCGCCAGAACAGCTCGATGGGTGGAATACGTGGTGCCGCTTCATTGACCAACAACATGTAGCGGCGGAACACCTTGCCGTACATGTCTTCCAGGTAACGCCGCAGGTGGCCCTGGCTCTGGCTGAAGGCCAAGCCCAGCAAGCGCATGAAGATCGACAGGTCGTTGCCACTGCGCGGCTGTACCACCAGGGCCTGTTCCACCAGGATTTCCAGCAGCTCTTCCAGGCTCGGCTTGCTGTCGGGCTTGGACTGGCGCCGCTCCAGCTCACGATCGAGGCTGATGCAGAACGGCCCGAGGAAGCGCGAGAACACCGCCTGGATCAGGGCCTTCTTGGAACCGAAATGGTAATTCACCGCCGCCAGGTTGACCCCGGCCTTGCTGGTGATCAGGCGCAACGAGGTTTCGGCAAAACCTTTTTCCGCGAACAACTGCTCGGCAGCATCGAGAATGCGTTCAACGGTTTCCGACTGGGCCATGGCTACTCCGCCTGACAAACACTTGTTTGAAACATACGTTTCAGGCTCTGCAATGTCAAGCCTGCCTGCCCTTGCGAAGGCCTTCCGGCGCGCTATTTAATCATACCTGCCGGCCCCTGTAGCCTGCCCGGGCCGGCAGATTCCGACACCAGGACGACAACCGTCGGGCCGGGCATGGCAAAAGGAGGATTGCCAAGCCATGCCTACTGTATATAATCCCAGCAACTGTATAAAAAGACAGAGCGATCGACATGCTAAAACTGACGCCACGCCAAGCTGAGATTCTGGCTTTTATCAAACGTTGCCTAGAAGACAACGGCTACCCGCCGACCCGCGCCGAAATCGCGCAGGAACTGGGTTTCAAATCCCCCAATGCCGCCGAGGAACACCTCAAGGCCCTGGCACGCAAGGGCGCCATCGAGATGACCCCGGGCGCCTCCCGCGGCATCCGTATCCCGGGCTTCGAAGCCAAGAGCGACGACACCCTGCCGATCATCGGCCGAGTCGCCGCTGGTGCCCCGATCCTCGCCCAGCAGCACATCGAAGAGTCCTGCAACATCAACCCGACTTTCTTCCATCCGCGCGCCGACTACCTGCTACGGGTCAACGGCATGAGCATGAAGGACATCGGCATCTTCGACGGCGACCTGCTGGCCGTGCACACCACCCGCGAAGCCCGCAACGGCCAGGTGGTCGTGGCACGCATCGGCGACGAAGTCACGGTCAAGCGTTTCAAGCGCGAAGGCAGCAAGGTCTGGCTGATCGCCGAGAACCCCGAATTCGCCCCCATCGAAGTCAACCTGAAAGATCAGGAACTGGTGATCGAAGGCTTGAGTGTCGGCGTCATTCGCCGCTGAAGGAGGCTCCATGCAGTTCCCCCATGTCCCCCAGCAAGCACAGCTTCCGCTATTCGAAGCATTCCTGGCCCAACCCCTGGCGCCGGCTCTCAAGGAAGCAGCCGAATCGCCCTGGAACAACGCACCAGAAGCTTTCAGCGAACTGTCATTACGTGGCGCCGCCGGGAACTGCCTGAACCTGTTGGCCCCCATTCTCAGGGAACTGAGCCAGGAACAGGATGCCCGCTGGCTCACCCTGATCGCCCCGCCATCCAGCGTGACCCAGGCCTGGCTGCGGGATGCCGGCCTGAATCGCGAACGCATCCTGCTACTGCACCCCCGGGGCAACCAGAGCTCGCAACAATTGGCATGCGAAGCCCTGCGCCTGGGCCGTAGCCATACAGTGGTCAGTTGGCTTAATCCACTGAGCAGCAGCGCCAGGCAACAACTGGTCAGCGCTGCACGCACCGGCGAGGCGCAAAGCCTGAATATCCGCTTGGGGTAAACAACGGAAAATAGCTGGGAACACGCTTGAATGATTCAAGGCTTCTCCAGGACGGAGAAGCCCAAACAACGCGACGAGTGGCCTGAAGAAACCGATGGACGGGCCTTAATGAAGAACCCGCGGCCCCTCTTCCTTCTCGATTTCGCCCTCGACCAAGCGACCGGCCATTTGTACGCCGACGCTCAGCATGGCCTTGGCCACTTCCACATGCTGGCCTTGCAGAAAGGCCTTGGCATCCTCGGAGAAATCCAAAGTCACCAGAGAACCCTCGTCTTCAGCCCTGCGCAGCTCGATACGGCCGTCTGGCAACTCGACAATTTCTAGAAAGGACGTTGGCATATAGATCTGTTCTCCACGAAAGGCGAGGGATTATACCAGTCATCGCCCGAACCTCGCGCGGGAATCGCTTGCGTCCGGCTGGTCGCCCCCCTCGAAGAACTCGGTACCAGCCAGTAGCGCAAGAACCTCTGGGCCCCTTCAAAAATTTGGCTTGTACTCAAAACCCGACGCGGCCTGACTGTCCGAGAATGGTGTGATCAGAGACTTGTTCAAACTCAAGCGATTGATCAGCGAACCGGGAAATAACTGAATGCTGTTGTTGAAATGCTCGACGTTCAGGTTGAACAGGGTAATGGCGGCACCAATATCGCTCTCTTGCTCGGCAACCTCACGCATCAGATTACTCAATAGCTCTACTGACTTGAGATCGGGATAAGCCTCGAAGGCGAGATTCAAGCCCCCCGACAAGGCTTTAGCGCTCTGACTCACCGACTTCAATGCGTCGCCATCGGCTGCCGATGGCAAACCGGCAATAGCAGTACGCAATTCCACTATCCGCTCCAGCAACTGGCTTTCGTATGCCTGGAAACCAGCCACTTGCGGCTCCAGCATATCCAGGACCTTGATCCGCTGCCGCTCGTATACCAATACATCCGACCAAGCTCGCTGCGCCTTGTTGTGAGCACCGACTATCTTGTTGTAATGCGTATAGGCAATAACACCCAAGACAATCGCAACGACCAATAGCAACTCCATAAACCTACTGCTCCATTTCTTCAGTGACTTTCAACGGGCGATCAAAATTATCGTCTTGCAACTCCGCCAATTCATGCACCAAGGCCAGTACCGGGAACAGGTTCGGCAACGCCAATCCCCGCTCGATGTTGTCATAGAAGCCTTGCAGGTCCTCGAACGTGCCCGGGTCGTCATAAGCCATGACCTCGGCATCATCGAAACTCAGGCACAAACGCCCTCGACTGGAAAACTCCAGGTTCACATTCTTCAATCGCCGATGAAGCCCCAGAAGAAAAACCTGCGTGGCGGGTTTCGCGAATTTCGCGCAGACCAACTCACTCTCACCATTGAGTATGAAAGCGCGGTTGAAGTCAGCGAAAGTCGTCTCGAAAGCCCCTCGCCTGGCTTTCTTCTGATCTAGCGCGTTACTGAGCACCACAACGTCTTTGATCCAAGGAAAATCGATTACCAGGCTGTATCGATCGAAGCTCTCGTAAACCCTTTCACTTTCGTTATTGGGCTGGTTCTTGATATGCGAATTCACATAGCGAAGGTGGTGGAAAACAAACGACAACTGATGGCGTGGGCCCTGATAGAGCCCCTTGGCCGAGGCCTCTATACGACGGCTGTCATTACCACGGTCATAATCAGCGAACTCTTCACTCAACTGGTTGAAACGCTCATCCGCAGAACCACCCGGGTCCTGCAGGCCATTGCTGAGTAACGAACACTTGCGGGCTATTTTCTTCGGTAGCTCATCAACGGCCGCCTTCCGGCTCATCCAGATGTACAGGCTGGCGAAGCCCAGGCATGCCGTGGCAAACCACATCAGCAGCACGCCTGCCAGGGCGGGAATCGCCGCCATGATGGCCAGCAGCAACAACACCCAGGACTGGGCATGATCGAAACGCAGCCCTCCCTTGAAGGACTTGAGCCTGTCGATAATCACCAATAAATCCGCGTTGGATCGAGCCCGCGCAACTGCCGAATCGCAATCGCCCAGCAAGCGCACCAACTCGGCATCGTGCTTTAGCAACTGCATCATTCCTCCCTGACCAGATCACCAGGACTCTTATGCCGGACATCGTCCTGCAAGGACTGATCGACCGAACCATCTTGCAGCAGCGCCAACTGGTGCACCCATTCCAGTACCGGAAACAGCCCAGGCAGTTCAACCCCCTCCTCGATCCGCTGGCGAAACACGGCAAGATCGCTCAAAGCCCCGAGATCGGCATGGGCCATGATCTCGTCGCCAAAGCTCAGGCAGAGCCGCCCCTGACTGGAAAACTCCAGGTTGACCTGATCCAGGCGACGCGCGAGCTCTAGCAAAAAAGCCAGGGTCGCGCCCGTGGCGAATCGCTCGCAACCGGCCTGATCATTGCCTCGCAGTACGAAGGTCTCATCGAAAGCGCTGCAACCGGTCTTGAACGGCTGCAACGTCTGTGGGGCCGGCAAAGGGCTGGAACGAACCGCGATGTCCATCACCCAAGGGAACTCCACTACCAGGCTATAGCGATTGAAGGTATCGAAGACCTTCCTGTAGCTGCCACCCGGCCCCCGCTGGTTGCTGGAGGTAACGTACTGCAGGTGGTGGTATTCGAACGCCAACCGGTGACAGCCCCCCTGATAGACGCCCTGGACCGAGTCGACGATGTGACGTCGCTCATTGCCTCGCTGATATTCGATGAATTCACTATTGAGCTTCTTCAGGCGCCAGTCGGCGGTACTGTCGAATTCGCTCAATTCATTGCAGAACAGTGCACATTTGCGAGCAATGCTGGCGGCCAGGTCCGTCGACGACCCAGAAAGCCCTTTACCGATGTAGTAGCTGGAAAAGACCAGGGCCAGACCCAGCCAGAACATCCCGCCCATGCCATCCATCAACCACATCGTGGCGAAGGCGGCAAAGGCCAGCACCAGAAGGATTATCGACTGCACATGATCGAACTCCAGCCCGCCGGGAAACACCTCGAGCCTGTCGAGCACCTCCAGCAAATCCGCGTTGGAGCGGGCACGGGCGACCCGCACCTGAGAGTCATTCAGCAGGCGAACCAATGCCTGGTCACGCAAGAAGAACAGCATGAATCTTCCTTGATCAAATAGTCGTACGGCGGATCAGCCGGCGTCCGGGCTCAACACTCGTTCAAGCCGTCCCGAAAACGAATAGCCAAGGCCTTGAGATTCTGCCGCCAGCTTTCCAGCTCCTCACGCCCCAGCTCTGGCGGCGCCTCTTCATCCAGGCTGACCGCCACGATCAACGGCTGGGTGACATCGCCCTTGGGCTTGTGGGGCGCCCTTGGCGGCTGGAGCAAAGCCCCATAGGCGGCCAGCAACTGCGCCAGCCAGCTTTGCGGGCTCTGCGCCAGCTCGACCAACTCCGCCAGCTCGGGAATAGCGATGTTTTCCAGCACCTCACGGTTGAGGATCTGCTCCACGCGGGAAGCACCTGCCTGGGGCAATCGGTAGAACCCGGCAATCTCGTGGCACAACCCGAGCAGCGCCCCGTACAGGTGAAACAACACCGATTCGCGACCAGCCTGGACCAGGGCCTGGGCATTCATCGCCCGCCCCTCTTGCGCCCGCGCCAAAGCCTCCAGGGCCAAACCGGCGAAATAGATTTTCTGATTGGTACGGGTATAGAGCTCATGGGCCATGTAGGCAGCCTCCACCATAAGAACAGAGCCGGATGCGGGTATCACAGTTTCAGGGATCGCTCCCGCCGGCCGCAAGCCAAAAGAAAGGCCGCATGTTCCAAGGGAACATGCGGCCTTGTCAGTCACCGCGCGGAGGTCGCCCTCCAGCGCTCACGGGACTTCAGCGCTTGTCCTCGACCTTCCAGCTGCCGCCGTCGTAGAAGGCGCGCCAACCAGTAGGCTTGCCATCGACTTCGGTCTGCACGTACTGCTCTTTGGTCTTGCGGCTGTAGCGCACCACCGCTGGACGACCTTCCGGGTCCTTTTGCGGCGCTTCGCAGAGGAAGTGATACTTCGGATCGATCTCGTCCTTGTGCGGGATCAGCTCGAGCACCAGTGGCGCGCGGGTCTCGCGGTTCTTCGGGAACTGGCTGGCGGCCAGGAACAACCCCGACGCACCGTCACGCAGGATATAGGTGTCGTTGACCTTCTCGCACTTGAGTTCGGGCATCTTCACCGGATCCATCTTCGGCGGCGCCGCATCGCCGCTCTTCAGCAGCTTGCGGGTGTTCTTGCAGGTCGGGTTGGTGCAACCGAAGAACTTGCCGAAACGACCGGTCTTGAGCTGCATCTCGCTACCGCACTTGTCGCACTCCAGGCTCGGGCCTTCATAGCCCTTGATCCGGTAGTTGCCCTCTTCGATCTCATAGCCGGCGCAATCCGGATTGTTGCCGCAGATATGCAGCTTGCGCTTTTCATCCAGCAGGTAAGCGTCCATCGCCGTACTGCAGATCGGGCAACGATGCTTGCCGCGCAGCACCAGAGATTCGGACTCACCCTCGTCGTCCGCCGCGATCTCGTCGCCCGGAACCAGGTTGACCGTGGCCTTGCAGCGCTCCTTGGGTGGCAGGCTGTAACCCGAGCAGCCCAGGAACACGCCTGTGGAGGCCGTACGGATCTGCATCGGCCGACCGCAGGTCTGGCACGGGATATCGGTCATGACCGGCTGGTTGGCGCGCATACCGCTTTCAGCGCCCTCCGCGACCTCGAGCTTGTTCTTGAAGTCGCCATAGAACTCGTCGAGGACGTTCTTCCAGTCACGCTCGCCCTGGGCCACATCGTCGAGGTTCTCTTCCATGCCGGCAGTGAAGCCGTAGTCCATGAGGTTGGAGAAGCTCTCGGAGAGGCGCTCGGTGACGATATCGCCCATCTTTTCCGAATAGAAGCGGCGGTTGTGCAGGGTCACGTAGCCGCGATCCTGGATGGTGGAGATGATCGCCGCATAGGTCGAAGGACGACCGATGCCACGCTTTTCCATCTCCTTCACCAGGCTGGCCTCGGAGTAACGCGCCGGCGGCTTGGTGAAGTGCTGGCTCGGATCCAGCTTGATCAGCTTCAGGACTTCGCCCTGGGCCATGTCGGGCAGCACATCGTCATCGCCCGGCTTGCTCACCTGGGGCATGACCCGGGTGTAACCGTCGAACTTGAGAATACGGCCCTTGGCGCGCAGCTCGAAGTCGCCGGCGGCAACGCTGACGGTAGTGGACAAGTATTGTGCCGGAGGCATCTGGCAGGCCACGAACTGGCGCCAGATCAGCTCATACAGGCGCTCGGCATCACGTTCCATGCCCGACAGCTTGCTCGGATGGGTGTGCACATCGGACGGACGAATCGCTTCGTGCGCCTCCTGGGCCCCTTCCTTGCTGCTGTAGACATTGGGCGAGGCTGGCAGGTACTTGTCACCGAATTCGCTCTCGATATAGCTACGGGCCATTGCCACGGCGTCGGCCGAGAGGTTGGTGGAGTCGGTACGCATGTAGGTGATGTAGCCCGCTTCGTACAAGCGCTGGGCCATCATCATGGTCTTCTTCACCCCGAAGCCCAGTCGATTGCTCGCCGCCTGCTGCAGGGTGGAAGTGATGAACGGGGCCGAAGGCTTGCTGCTGGTGGGCTTGTCTTCACGCTTGGCGACGCTGTAGGACGACGCCTTGAGCTTCTCTAGGGCCGCCATGGCCTGGGCTTCGTTGAGCGGCTTGAAGGCCTCGCCATTCTCGCGCGCCACTTCGAAACGCACCTTGGCGTTCTTCGCGGTACCGAGGTCGGCATGCACCTCCCAGTATTCTTCAGGGATGAACGCGCGGATCTCGCGCTCACGCTCCACTACCAACTTGACCGCCACCGACTGCACGCGACCGGCGGACAGGCCACGGGCGATCTTGGCCCACAGCAGCGGCGACACCATGTAGCCCACTACGCGGTCGAGGAAGCGCCGGGCCTGCTGGGCATTGACCCGATGGATATCCAGCTCGCCCGGCTGGGAGAAGGCGTCCTGGATCGCCTTCTTGGTGATTTCGTTGAACACCACGCGCTTGTAGCGCTCGTCGTCACCACCGATGGCCTCGCGCAGGTGCCAGGCAATGGCTTCCCCTTCGCGGTCCAAGTCCGTCGCGAGATAGATGGTGTCGGCATCCTTGGCAAGGCGGCGCAGCTCTTCGATGACCTTTTCCTTGCCAGGAAGGATTTCGTACTTGGCTTTCCAGCCGTGCTCGGGATCGACGCCCATGCGCGCCACCAGCTGCTTGCGCGCCTTTTCCTTCGGCGACAGGGCCGGAGCCTCGCCTGCGGCCTTGCCACGCTTGGCGGCTGGCTCCTTGGCGGCACTTGCCGAACCGCTGGTGGGCAGGTCTCGGATATGGCCGATACTCGACTTCACCACGTATTGGTTACCCAAGTACTTGTTGATGGTCTTGGCCTTAGCCGGGGATTCCACAATGACCAGCGATTTGCCCATGGATCGGAAAATTCCTGAATTCGAGAAGTTGAGGCGGATGGCGCCTGACGCGGCACCGCTATATATAGTGGCAACAAGGTGAGGTCAAGCGCAGGGTACTGCGCGACCTGCGCTCAAGCCGGTGAAAAAAGACTGGGTTCGGCCTGCACCAAAGCAAAGCGTGGGACCTGCTCGCCGTCAACTTCGACTGACTCCAGGAACATGCTCAAGGGACGCACCCAGAAGCCGTAATCGCCATACAGGGCTTGGTAGAACACCACTTCTTCTTCCGTTTCCGAATGCCGCGCCACGCTGAAGACGCGGTACTGCGGCCCTTTGTAATGCTGGTAGAGCCCGGGTTGTAACTGCATGCTCTGGCCCTCGTGCAAAAAAAATTAAAAATCTTCAGAAAAACAAAAACCGGGGCACAGGGCCCCGGCTTCCATCAACCCAACGCTTAAACGCGTTCGAAGACGGTCGAGATACCCTGGCCAAGGCCGATGCACATGGTAGACACACCGAAGGTGCCGCCATTCTGCTTCATGACGTTGAGCAGAGTCCCGGAGATACGCGCGCCGGAACAACCGAACGGGTGACCCAGGGCGATTGCGCCGCCGTGCAGGTTAACCTTCTCGTCCATCTTGTCGAGTACTTTCAGATCTTTCAGCACTGGCAGGGCCTGTGCGGCGAAAGCTTCGTTGAGCTCGAAGAAGTCGATATCGGCGATTCCCAGGCCCGCACGCTTCAGGGCTTTCTGCGTGGCCGGTACTGGACCATAGCCCATGATCGCCGGATCCACACCTGCGACCGCCATCGAGCGGATCACCGCCATCGGCTGGATGCCCAGGTCCTGGGCACGCTGGGCGGACATCACGATCATGCACGAAGCGCCGTCGGTGATCTGCGACGAAGTACCGGCAGTCACGGTGCCGCCCTTGGGGTTGAACGCCGGCTTCAGGGCCGCCAGGCTCTCCAGGGTGGTATCCGGACGAATGGTTTCGTCGTAGTCGAACAGCTTCAGGAAGCCATTCTCGTCGTAACCCTGCATCGGGATGATCTCGTCCTTGAACTTACCCTCCAGGGTCGCCTTGTGGGCGAGCTGGTGGGAGCGCAGGCCGAAGGCATCCTGCTGTTCGCGGGTGATGCCGTGCATCTTGCCCAGCATCTCGGCGGTCAGGCCCATCATGCCCGAGGCTTTTGCCGCGTACAGGGACAGGTGCGGGTTCGGATCCACGCCGTGCATCATGCTCACGTGGCCCATGTGCTCCACACCACCAACGACGAACACGTCGCCGTTGCCGGTCATGATCGCTTGCGCCGCGGTGTGCAGGGCGCTCATGGACGAACCGCACAGGCGGCTGACGGTCTGGCCGGCCGAGGTGTGGGGGATCTGGGTCATCAGCGATGCCATGCGGGCGATGTTCCAGCCCTGCTCCAGGGTCTGGTTGACGCAGCCCCAGATCACATCTTCGACTTCCGCCGGGTCGACCTTGGCGTTGCGCTCCAGCAGCTTGCTGATCAGGTGTGCCGACATGTCTTCGGCACGGGTGTTGCGGTGCATGCCGCCCTTGGAGCGGCCCATCGGAGTACGACCGAAGTCGACAATCACGACGTCTCTAGGATTCAAGCTCATATGTTCACTCTCGCTCTAGTGTGGGCGCTTAACCGAAGAAGCTCTGGCCGTTCTTGGCCATTTCACGCAGCTTCGCGGTCGGGTGGTACAGCGCGCCCAGATCGGCGTACTGGTCGGCCAGGGCAACGAACTGGGCGACACCGATGGAATCGATGTAGCGCAGCGCACCGCCACGGAATGGAGGGAAACCAATACCGTAGACCAGGCCCATGTCGGCTTCGGCAGCCGTCTCGACGATGCCGTCTTCCAGGCAACGAACGGTTTCCAGGCACAGCGGGATCATCATCCAGTTGATGATGTCTTCGTCGGTGACTTCACGCTGCTCGTAGACGATCGGCTTGAGCACTTCCAGCACCGACGGATCGGCGACCTTCTTCTGCTTGCCGCGCTTGTCGGTCTCGTAGGCGTAGAAACCCTTGCCGTTCTTCTGGCCCAGGCGCTTGGCCTCGTAGAGCACGTCGATAGCCGAACGGCGGTCGTCCTTCATGCGATCCGGAAAGCCTTCGGCCATCACGTCGCGACCATGGTGGCCGGTGTCGATGCCGACCACGTCCATCAGGTAGGCCGGGCCCATTGGCCAGCCGAACTTCTCCATGATCTTGTCGATGCGTACGAAGTCCACGCCAGCGCTGACCAGCTTGGCGAAACCGCCGAAGTACGGG
Source organism: Pseudomonas sp. FW507-12TSA (assembly GCF_058781435.1). NCBI lineage: Bacteria > Pseudomonadati > Pseudomonadota > Gammaproteobacteria > Pseudomonadales > Pseudomonadaceae > Pseudomonas > Pseudomonas sp. FW507-12TSA. The sequence continues at coordinate 93,433 of NZ_JBYSWT010000028.1, read as the reverse complement.
AACAGCACGCGGTTGACCAGGAAGCCCGGGCAGTCGTTGACCACGATCGGGTTCTTGCCCATTTTCTTGGCATAGGCAACGGTGGTGGCGACGGCCAGCTCACTGGACTTCTCGCCACGGATCACTTCCACCAGCGGCATCATGTGCACGGGGTTGAAGAAGTGCATGCCGACGAAGTTTTCCGGACGCTTGAGGGCCTTGGCCAACAGGCTGATGGAAATGGTCGAGGTGTTGGACGCCAGGATCGCATCTTCCTTGACCTGGGCTTCGACTTCAGCCAGTACGGCTTGCTTGACCTTGGGGTTCTCGACCACGGCTTCGACCACCAGGTCGACGTTGTCGAAGTCACCGTAGGACAGGGTCGGACGAATGCCGTTGAGCACTTCGGCCATCTTCGCTGCGGTCATGCGGCCCTTCTCGACGCGGCCAACCAGCAGTTTCGCGGCTTCCGCCAGGCCCTGCTCGATACCGTGCTCGTTGATGTCCTTCATCAGGATCGGCGTGCCCTTGGAGGCCGACTGGTAGGCGATGCCGCCACCCATGATGCCGGCGCCAAGTACAGCGGCCTGCTTCACGTCCTGGGCGATCTCGTCGTAGGCCTTGGCCTTGCGCTTGAGCTCCTGGTCGTTCAGGAACAAGCCGATCAAGCTCTGGGCGGCCGAGGTCTTGGCCAGCTTGACGAAGCCTGCGGCTTCCACTTCCAGGGCCTTGTCGCGCCCGAAGTTGGCGGCCTTCTGGATGGTCTTGATCGCCTCGACCGGAGCCGGGTAGTTAGGACCCGCCTGGCCGGCCACGAAACCCTTGGCGGTTTCGAAGGCCATCATCTGCTCGATGGCGTTGAGCTTGATCTTCTCCAGCTTCGGCTGGCGCTTGGCCTTGTAGTCGAACTCGCCGGAAATGGCGCCCTTGAGCAGGGTCAGGGCAGCATCCTTGAGCTTCTCAGGGGCCACCACTGCATCCACAGCACCAACCTTCAGCGCGTCTTCGGCACGGTTTTCCTTGCCGGCGGCGATCCATTCGATGGCGTTGTCGGTACCGATCAGGCGCGGCAGGCGCACGGTGCCGCCGAAGCCCGGGTAGATGCCCAGCTTGACTTCCGGCAGGCCGATCTTGGCGCTGGCGGACATCACGCGGTAGTCCGCTGCCAGGCACATTTCCAGGCCGCCGCCCAGGGCGATGCCGTTGATGGCGGCAACGGTAGGCACGCCAAGGTCTTCGAAATCGCTGAAGATCTTGTTGGCTTCGAGGTTGCCTGCCACCAGCTCCGCATCCGGCAGCTTGAAGTTGTCGACAAACTCGGTGATGTCGGCGCCGACGATGAACACGTCCTTGCCACTGCTGACGATCACGCCCTTGATCGACGCATCTGCCTTGATGGTGTCAACAGCCTGACGCAATTCGTTCAGGGTTAGACGGTTGAACTTGTTGACGGACTCACCCTTGAGGTCGAAATTCAATTCGACGATGCCGCTTTCAAGAGCCTTAACCGTGATGGCTTTACCTTCGTAAATCATCAACTGATCTCCACGATATGGAAGCTGAACAGTACACGTCGGACGCTAACTTCTGGCATGGCACTGACGTCACCGTCGATGCTAACGCCAATCCGCCAGGCACACCCGCCAACGCGATAATCGGGAATCTGTATAGAGACGCCTGAGATACAAACGCTCATTTCATACGCCCGTTTGATTTGGGTACGCCACATTCACGGAAAATCCGCTAATTGTCAATCGTCCGAAATGCTGTTTGAAACGCGACTTTGCGGTCATTCCCGGGTGCTGCGGACCACCAACACGCCCCTGCATCTGCAGTCATTCATAAGATCAATATTTAGAAAAATCGCCCTAAATCTCCCGCCGGCATGACAACCCCTGGCTAAGCTTCAGAAAGAAATCCGAACAACGCCGCATGCATGGCCGCTGGAACTGCATGCCGCCTCAAACCCGAGTCCCAGGCAACAAAAAGCCACCCGAAGGTGGCTTCATGAGAGTTTCCGGCCTGCCTGGCCACCCCGCCCGATGCTGAGTCGGGCTTTTTATTGCCTGGCGCACAGGCTCGCCCAACTTGCTCGGCGCTCAAGCCAGGGCCTTGAGTACCGCGGCGATATCCTGCAACACCCGGGGCTCACCCCGCTCATTCCAGTACAGGGCGATCAGCTGCTTGTCGGCCTCCACCTTGAACACACCAGCCGGCAGGGTCCGCAGGTGCTGGAGCAGCGACTCATCGTCACATGGCTCGCGCCATTGGTTGACCCAACTTCCCGGGGCCACTTGCCAATAACTCCAGCACGCCACCGCCCCCCCACGCCGTGGGCGGTGGTATTGCGGGCACGGGTCCGGAGGCTGCTGGCCCAGCCAGTGCGGCCACTCCTGGGGCGCCAGCTGCATGGCCAGGCCCATGCGCCGAGCCTCCATGCGCACGGCGATCAACCCACTCTGGCGACGCGAAGGTCGTAGCCATGCCCAGGGACTCAAGACCACCACAAGGATTGACACCACTATCCAGACCGTCATATCTGTACTCTCGATTCTCGATGAGCGGGCCGTTGCAACCAACCCGCTTTAAACCAGCCATACTTGAAGCTATTGCAATCCTCTGGAGGAGCGCCTCATGCCCTACCACCATATTCTGGTCGCCGTAGATCTAACCGAAGAGTGCGATCCTGTTATCCACCGGGCCCGCGAACTGTCGGTGAGCAATGGCGCCAAGCTATCGCTGGTGCACATCGTGGAACCGATGGCGATGGCCTTCGGTGGCGACGTCCCCATGGATCTCTCGCAACTGCAGCAGCAACAATTCGACCAGGCCAAGGAACGCCTCGACCGCCTGATCAACAAGTACCCGGAACTGACCAAGGAATACAGCCACCTGACCTATGGCCAGCCGCGCCAGGAAATCCATCACCTGGCCAAGGAACAGGAGTGCGACCTGATCGTGGTCGGCAGCCACGGTCGCCATGGCCTGGCCCTGTTGCTCGGCTCCACCGCCAACGACGTCCTGCACGGAGCACCTTGCGACGTGCTGGCGGTGCACCTGGCCAAGCGCTGAGGCTTGCCGTTGCCGAACTGATGAAGCGACAACCGCAGCGACAAAAAGCCCGACTCTGGAGTCGGGCTTTTTGCATCAGGCACCCAGCAATCAGGCATCCAGCTCCGCCCAGCGCTCGACCATCTGGTCCAGCTCGGCGTTCAGTTGTTCCAGCTTCGCGATGACCGCAGTGGTTTCTGCCACGGGCCGCTGGTAGAAACCGGCATCGGCCATTTCCGCCTCGACGGCGGCAATCTGCTGTTCCATGGCCTCGATCTGCCCCGGCAGGGCCTCGAGTTCACGCTGCAGTTTGTAGCTGAGCTTCTTCTTCGCCGCAGGTGCAGCGGCTTCCTGTACTGGCTCCAGCGCCTGGGCCGGCACCGGCGGCACTACGGCGGAGTTCAGCTCGGCCTTGCCGGACTTGTTCTCGGTCACACCCAGCAAACGCGGCGAGCCACCCTGGCGGATCCAGTCCTCATAACCACCGACGTACTCGCGCACGCGCCCCTGACCCTCGAAGACCAAGGTGCTGGTGACCACGTTGTCGAGGAAGGCCCGGTCGTGGCTGACCATCAGTACCGTACCCTGGTAGTTCGACAGCACCTCTTCGAGCAGCTCGAGGGTTTCCACGTCCAGGTCGTTGGTCGGTTCGTCCAGCACCAGCAGGTTGGCCGGTTTGCTGAACAGCTTGGCCAGCAGCAGCCGCGCACGCTCGCCACCCGAGAGTGCCTTGACCGGCGTCCGCGCCCGCTGTGGGCTGAACAGGAAATCGCCCAGGTAGCTGAGCACATGCCGGTTCTGGCCATCGATCTCGATGAAGTCGCGACCTTCGGCGACGTTGTCGATCACGGTCTTTTCCAGGTCCAGCTGGTGGCGCAACTGGTCGAAGTAGGCCACTTCGATCCGCGTCCCCTCCTCGACCTTGCCGCTGCTGGGCACCAGGCCGCCCAGCATCAGCTTGAGCAAGGTGGTCTTGCCGGTGCCGTTGGCGCCCAGCAGGCCGATACGGTCGCCGCGCTGCAGGACCATGGAGAAATCCTTGACCAGGAACGGCCCTTCCGGGTGGGCGAAACTGACATTCTCCAGCACCATCACCTGCTTGCCGGACTTGTCCGCCGCTTCCAGCTGGATGTTGGCCTTGCCGGTGCGCTCGCGACGCTGGCTACGCTCCACGCGCAAGGCCTTGAGCGCTCGCACGCGGCCTTCGTTACGGGTGCGACGGGCCTTGATGCCCTGGCGAATCCAGACTTCTTCCTGGGCCAGGCGCTTGTCGAACAGTGCGTTGGCGGTTTCTTCCGCTGCCAGGGCCGCTTCCTTGTGGACCAGGAAGCTGGCGTAGTCGCCGTTCCAGTCGATCAGGCCGCCACGATCCAGCTCGAGAATACGAGTGGCCAGATTTTGCAGGAAGGAACGGTCGTGGGTGATGAACAGCACGGCCCCCTGGAAATCCTTCAGCGCTTCTTCCAGCCAGGCGATCGCACCGATGTCCAGGTGGTTGGTCGGCTCGTCGAGCAACAGCAGATCCGGCTCCGCCACCAGAGCCTGGGCCAGCAGGACGCGCCGGCGCCAGCCACCGGACAGCTCGGCGAGGGTCTTGTCGGCAGGCAACTGCAGGCGGCTCAGGGTGCTGTCCACCAGCTGCTGCAAGCGCCAGCCGTCACGGGCCTCGAGGTCGTGCTGGACGTGCATCAGTTTTTCCAGGTCGGCGTCGGTGACGATGTTCTGGCTCAGGTGATGGTACTGGGCCAGCAACTCGCCGACCCCAGCCAGGCCCTGGGCGACCACATCGAACACAGTGCGCTCGTCGGCCACCGGCAACTCCTGGGGCAACTCGCCGATCTTCAGGGCGGGTGCGCGCCATATTGAACCGTCGTCGGGCTTCTGGTCGCCCTTGACCAGCTTCATCATGCTGGACTTGCCAGTACCGTTGCGACCGATGATGCACACCCGCTCGCCACGGGCGATCTGCCAGGACACCTTGTCCAGCAACGGCATGGCGCCGAAAGCAAGGGACACATCGCTGAATTTGAGCAGGGTCATGTTCTTCTCCAAAAACCGGGCGCGCATTCTACCTGAGTTAGGCTCGCAGAAGGCCGGCTATTTCGCCGGTGGCGACCCTGGCGCGACATTTGTTGCCAACTGATACCAGCGGACCGGCAAAGCTTTCGCCGGTTGCTGGCAAAAGGCTAAGCTAGTGAGCAATCAGTGTTGGCCCTGTCGGCACTTGTCATGATTTCTCTGCCCGGATGTCTCATGCGCAGTCGCCTTTTCAGCCTTTTATCCTGCCTGCTTCTTTCCGCCGCTGCCGCCCAGTCCGCCCAGGCGGCAGACCTGACCCTGCAACGCCAGTACTACGACGAAGCCAAGCGCGCCCTGGCCAAGGGTGACTCCGGCCCCTACTTCCGTTACGCCGATGCGCTGCGCGACTACCCGCTCGAGCCCTACCTGGCCTACGACGAACTCACTGCCCGGCTGAAGAGCGCCAGCAACGCCGAGATCGAGAAATTCCTCGCCGAACACGGCGACCTGCCCCAGGCCAACTGGATGAAGCTGCGCTGGTTACGCTGGCTGGCCGAACGCGGCGACTGGGCGACATTCGCCAAGTACTACGACCCCAAGCTCAACTTCACCGAGCTCGACTGCCTCAACGGCCAGTACCAACTGGGCCACAACCTCAAGGCCGAGGGCTACGCCACCGCCGAAAAACTCTGGCTGAGCGGCAAATCCCAACCTGCGGCCTGCGACGGCCTGTTCGGCCAGTGGGCCGCCGAGGGCCAGCTGACCGAGCAAAAGCGCTGGCAGCGGGCCAAGCTGGCGGCCGAGGCGCGTAACTACGCCCTGGCCAACAGCCTGGTCAACAGCATGACCACCCTGGCGCCCCAGGGTCGCCTGCTAGTGGATGTGGCCCAGAAACCGGAGCTGCTAAGCCAGCCTTCGCGCTTCCAGCCCGCCAACGAGGCCATGTCCGATGTGGTCGGCCTTGGCCTGCGCCGCCTGGCCCGCCAGGACCCGGACAAGGCCATGGCCCTGCTCGACGGTTATGCCAGCAGCATGCACTTCTCCCGTGACGAAAAAGTGGCCATTGCCCGCGAGATCGGCCTGACCCTGGCCCGGCGCTTCGACAGCCGCGCCCTGGACGTGATGACCAAGTACGATCCCGAGCTGCGGGACAACACCGTGTCCGAATGGCGCCTGCGCCTGCTGTTGCGCCTGGCGCGCTGGGAAGATGCCTACCAGCTGACCCGCAAGCTGCCCCAGGAGCTGGCCAGCACCAACCGCTGGCGCTACTGGCAGGCACGCAGCCTGGAACTGGCGGAACCGAAGAACCCCCAGGCCCAGGCACTGTTCAAGGGCCTGTCCCGGGAGCGGGACTTCTATGGTTTCCTCGCCGCCGATCATGCCAAGGCGCCCTACCAGTTGAACAACCAGCCGCTGATGCTCAGCCAGGCGGTGATCAACAAGGTACGCAACACTCCAGGCGTGCGTCGCGCCCTGGAACTCCATGCCCGGGGACAGATCGTCGACGGGCGTCGCGAGTGGTACCACGTCAGCCGGCATTTCAACCGTGACGAAATGGTCGCCCAGGCCCGCTTGGCCTATGACCTGAAGTGGTACTTCCCGGCCATCCGCACCATCAGCCAGGCCCAGTACTGGGACGACCTGGACATCCGTTTCCCCATGGCCCACCGCGATACCCTGGTACGCGAAGCCAAGGTCCGTGGCCTGCATTCCAGCTGGGTGTTCGCCATCACCCGCCAGGAAAGTGCGTTCATGGACGACGCCCGCTCCGGTGTCGGTGCCAGCGGCCTGATGCAACTGATGCCCGGCACCGCCAAGGAAACCGCGCGCAAGTTCAGCATTCCCCTGGCCTCGCCGCAGCAAGTGCTGGATCCGGACAAGAACATCCAGCTGGGCGCAGCCTACCTGAGCCAGGTCCACAGCCAGTTCAACGGCAACCGGGTGCTGGCCTCAGCGGCCTACAACGCCGGCCCCGGCCGCGTGCGCCAGTGGCTCAAGGGCGCCGACCACCTGAGTTTCGACGTGTGGGTGGAAAGCATCCCCTTCGACGAAACCCGCCAGTACGTGCAGAACGTCCTGTCCTATTCGGTGATCTACGGCCAGAAGCTCAATTCACCGCAACCACTGGTGGATTGGCACGAACGCTACTTCGACGATCTCTGATCTTCCGCCCAAGAAAAAGCCCGCATGGTTGCGGGCTTTTTCGTATTTCCCCCACCCCTTCGCTGTGATCGGGTACGACGCAGCAGCAATATATGGCTGGCGAGGCCTACGCCCTCGTGCGCAGCCTCACAAGCTCGGCAGACGCGACAGGAACCTGTCGCCATCCAGCCCGATGAACTCAAGAACCATCGCTGAACTGTAGCGCCGCCAGGCGCGCATACAGCGGGCTGTCGGCGATCAATTGCTGGTGCGTACCCACCGCCACCAGCCGGCCCTGGTCCATGACCGCGATTCGATCGGCATTCTTCACCGTGGCCAGGCGATGGGCGATCACCAGGGTGGTGCGATTCTGCATCAGGCTCGGCAAGGCTTGCTGGATCAGGTGTTCGCTCTGCGCGTCCAGGGCACTGGTGGCCTCGTCCAGCAGCAGGATCGGCGCATCCACCAGCAGCGCCCGGGCGATCGCCAGGCGCTGGCGCTGGCCTCCGGACAGGCCCTGTCCACCATCGCCCAGGTGAGTCTGATAGCCCTGGGGCATCTGCTCGATGAACTCATGGGCGTAGGCGATCCGCGCGGCCTCCCGGACTTGCTCCGCAGTCGCGGCAGGATTGCCGTAGCGCAGGTTCTCCTCGATGCTGCCGAAGAACAGCGCCGGACTCTGCGACACCAGGGCGAAACAACGCCGCAGGTCCTGCGGATCGAGGCTGGCCAGGGGCACGCCATCCAGCAGGATCTGCCCTTGCTGCGGATCGTAGAAGCGCAGCAGCAAGTCATACAAGGTGGACTTGCCAGCTCCCGAGGGGCCGACCAGGGCCAGGGTCTCCCCGGCGCGGATGCTCAAGGACAAACCATCCAGAGCGTAGCGATCAGCTCGTGAGGGATAGGCAAAGCGCAGGTTCTCCAGTTGCAGCTCCCCTCTAACTCGGGCCGGCAAACGGACCAGCCCGGCGCTCGGCGCCTGGATGATGCTCCGCTCCCGCAGCAGCTCGGCAATCCGCTCCGCAGCCCCTGCCGCCCGCTGCAACTCGCCGATCACCTCGCTCAGGGTACCGAAGGCGCTACCGACGATCAGGCTGTAGAACACGAAGGCCGCCAGCTCACCGGCGGAAATTCGCCCGGCGATCACATCCATGCCGCCGACCCAGAGCATCACCCCTACGGCACCCAACACCAGGACGATCACCAGGGTGATCAGCCAGGCACGCTGGATGATGCGCTGGCGCGCGGTATGAAAAGCCTCCTCCACCGTCAGGGCGAAGCGCCGTTCGTCCTCGGCCTGGTGGTTGTAGGCCTGGACCGTCTTGATCTGCCCGAGGGTTTCTGCCACGTAGCTGCCCACATCGGCGATCCGGTCCTGGCTCAAGCGCGACAGGCTACGCACCCGGCGACCGAAAAGCAGGATCGGCACCAACACCAGCGGCAGGGCGATCACCACGATGCTGGTGAGCTTGGGATTGGTGATGAACAGCAGGACTATGCCGCCCAGCACCATCAGTGCATTACGCAGGAACAACGACAGCGAAGATCCGATCACCGACTGCAGCAGCGTGGTGTCCGCTGTCAGGCGGGACTGGATTTCCGAGCTGCGATTGTTCTCGTAGAACCCCGGGTGCAGGTAGATCAGGTGATTGAACACCTGGCGCCGGATATCCGCGACGCAGCGCTCGCCGATCCACGACACCAGGTAGAAACGCACGAAGGTACCTACAGCCAGCGCCAGTACCAGCAGCAGGAACAGGCCGATGGTCTGGTTCAGCAGGTGCGGCGACTGGGTCATGAAGCCCTGGTCCACCAACAGGCGGATGCCCTGCCCCATGGACAGGGTGATGCCCGCGGTGAGCACCAGGGCCAGCAAGGCTCCCAGCGCCTGCCAACGGTAGGGATCGATAAAGCGACTGGCCAGGCGCAAGGCCCGGCGATGACGAGAAGAGAGCATACCGTTCATCCATTGACGCGCCGGCGATCGACCCACGGCAGCGCCGGTAACGGGATGAATTCGCAGGAACTTTGGTAAATCGCAATGAGTCAGGTTGATTATGACCAGTAACGCTAGCACCTAGAGATTATCGGTCTAATCCATGACTGGCACTCCTGCGGTATTTCTGGTGGAGTGAAGTTACCGGACCTGCCCTGGCGCTGGTCTGTAACAGCCCGGTCACCCGGTCATTCTAAAGTAAGCACACAACCTGATGAGGAGACAGGCCATGTCCTTGCAACACAGCAGCAATGACAAGATTCAAGTGATCCGTACCCAGCCCAACCAGTCTCTGGGTTGTGCCATCATCGATGCCCAGGGCCGCGAAGTACCCATTACTGAAGACATGATCCAGAACGCCTGCCGCGAACTGGAAAAGCGACTGGTCAAGCCTGCTCGGCAAGATTGACACATAGCCTCACGTCCTCTTGACCCGGCCTGGTGGCCGGGTTTTTTATACCCGCGATTCAGGCCAGCGTGGCCCCCAATGCCCGGACGATCCGCTGCAGATCAGCCGACTCGCCCTGGATCCGCACCTGCAGGCCATCGATCTCCCGGCGCTGCGGGTAGTGCTTGCGCAACCCGTCGAAGGCGCTGCGCTGCTGCGCGACATCGTCGGACAAACTCCGGCGGAAATCCGCATCGTCGCGACGCGGGTCGTACACCGCCCGGCAAATCGTCGCCAGGGCCCAGGCCGGGTCGGCCTTGGCATCCAGGCAAACCTGCGCCACCCAGGGTGCTGGCAGCAGGCTCTCCAGCAGGACCTGTTCGACATGGCCGAAGTGCCGGCAGAACGCCTGGTAGATCTGCGCCGTACCACGCTGCTTGCCATCCAGGCTGTAGCCGGCGATATGCGGCGTGGCCAGCACGCACAAATCCGCCAGGGCACTGTCCACCGTCGGCTCTTGCTCCCAGACATCCAGCACCGCTTGCAGGTCCTCACGCTGCAGGAGCACTTCACGCAGGGCACTGTTGTCCACCACCGGGCCTCGTGCAGCGTTGATCAGCCAGGCACCCTGGCGCAGCCGCTCCAGGCGCTGGCGATCCAGCAGGTGCCAGGTGCGGTGTTCGCCATCACGGGTCAGCGGCGTATGCAGGCTGATGACGTCGCAACGCTCGAGCAATTGCCCCAGGCTGACGTAGTCGCCGCCCTCCAGCGCCTGGCGCTGCGGATCGCAGACCAGCACCTGCCAGCCCAGGCCACGCAACACTTCGATCAAGCGACCACCGACCTCACCTGCGCCGACCACGCCGTAGCAGCGGCGCGACAGGTCCACGCCCTCGATCTCGGCCAGGGTCAGCAGGCTGCCCAGCACGTAGTCCACCACCCCGCGGGCGTTGCAGCCCGGGGCGCTGGACCAGGCAATGCCGGCCTGCTGGAAGTAGTCCAGGTCCAGGTGGTCAGTGCCGATGGTGCAGGTTCCAACGAAGCGCACCGGGGTGCCTTCGAGCAAGGCACGGTCGACCTGGGTTACCGAGCGCACCAGCAGCACATCCGCCTGGGCCACGCAGGCGCGATCGATGGCGCGCCCGGGAAAGCGCCGGATCTCGCCGAACCCGGCAAAGAATTCATCGATCAGGGGAATGTTTTCGTCGGCAACGATCAGCATGGCAGGCTCCTCTTGGGGAGGCGCAGTTTAGGCCCAGATCACCCGGCGAACCAGCGCGGCCTGCAGGCGCGAGAGCAATCGAGGCCCGTATTACAAATCCACAACACGGGACTTATCCCAGGCATGATGGCAACGCGTAGACTGTCGCGTCCCGCGCAACACACCTATGGACGCTTCGCCCCGTGAATTCCGTGACCGACTCCGCCACCACCCTCTCCACCAGCCGCCCCGCCCGGGTTGGCCGCGAGCTGAAAGACCTGCTGGTACTGGCCCTGCCCATCATGATCGCCCAAGTGGCCACCACCGCCATGGGCTTCGTCGATGCCGTGATGGCCGGGCGAGTGAGCCCCCGCGACCTGGCGGCCGTGGCCCTGGGCAACTCGATCTGGATCCCGGTATTCCTGTTGATGACCGGCACCCTGCTGGCCACTACCCCCAAGGTCGCCCAGCGTTTCGGTGCCAACAAGCTCGAGGAGATCGGCCCACTGGTGCGCCAGGCGTTGTGGCTGGCGGTGTCGGCCGGGATCTCGGCCATGCTGATCCTCATCAGCGCCGAGCCGGTGCTGCACTTGATGAAGGTCGATCCGCAGCTGATCGAACCCTGCATGGGATACCTGCATGGCATCGCCAGCGGCCTGCCGGCGGTGGCCCTGTATTACGTGCTGCGCTGCCTGAGCGATGGCCTGGGCCGCACGATACCGAGCATGATCATCGGGCTCTGCGGCCTGGCCCTGAACATTCCCATCAACTACATCTTCATCTATGGCCACTTCGGCGTGCCGGCCATGGGTGGCGTCGGCTGCGGCTGGGCCACGGCGATCGTGATGTGGGTGATGATGCTGGGCATGGCCGGCTGGATCCGCTGGGCACCGGCCTATCGCAAGATCCAGCTGTTCAGCCGTTTCGAGTGGCCGCAATCGGCAGTGATCAAGCGCCTGCTGGGCGTAGGCCTGCCCATCGGCATCGCGGTGTTCGCCGAGTCGAGCATCTTCGCGGTGATCGCGCTGCTGATCGGCAGCCTGGGCGCCACCGTGGTGGCCGGGCACCAGATCGCCCTCAACGTCAGCGCCCTGATGTTCATGATTCCCTACTCCCTGGCCATGGCCGTGACCGTGCGCGTCGGCCAGTCCCTGGGGCGCCAGGAACCGCGCAATGCCCGCTTCAGCGCCGGGGTCGGCATGGCGACGGCGCTGGCCTATGCCTGCCTGTCGGCAAGCCTGATGTTCTTCCTGCGCGAGCCCATCGCCTCGATCTACACCACCGATCCGCTGGTGATCCAGGTGGCGTCGATGCTGATCGTGTATGCGGCGCTGTTCCAGTTCTCCGACGGCATCCAGGTGACCGCCGCCGGCGCGCTGCGTGGCTACCAGGACACCCGGGTGACGATGATCCTGACCCTGTTCGCGTATTGGGGCATCGGGTTGCCGGTGGGTTATGCCCTGGGCCTGACCGAATGGTTCGGTGCGCCCCGAGGGCCGAGCGGCCTGTGGGAAGGCCTGATCGTCGGCTTGAGCTGCGCCGCGCTGATGCTGTCGATCCGCCTGGTGCGCAGCGCACGCAAGCAGATCCGCATCAGCCGCTCGGCGAGTTAATCGAGCTTCTTGCGGATCCAGTAGAGATAGGTGCCCGCGTCTTCCTCCTGCGCCACCAGCTCATGGTCGAGGAAGACGCAGAACTTGGGGATGTCGCGGCGGGTGGACGGGTCGGTGGCGATCACCTTCAACAACCCGCCCGGCGGCAGGTCACGAATATGCTGGTGCAACATCATCACCGGCTCGGGGCAATTGAGGCCGGTGGCGTCGAGGGTACCGTCTACCGGCGTATCGATGATCTGATTCATGGTTCACTCCTGAAACTGGCCGGCATTGTCGCGCAATGCCGGCCATGTGGCGAGGGGCTCAGCGGGAACGGGCAGGCTTGGTGTCCAGGCGCCGCAGGTGGCAGGTCACCTCCTCGCGGTCGTGGTACAGCTGCTTGCAGCCGATGGCCACGCGGATGCCCCGGGCCTTGAATCCATCCTCGATCCGTTCCAGCAGGCGCTTGACCTCGGCATAGCGCTGCTTCATCGGCAACTTCAGGTTGACCACCGCCTCGCGGCAATGACCTTCACCGATCCAGGTTTCCAGCAAGGCGGCATTGCGCGCCGGCTTCTCGACGATGTCGCAGACCATCCAGTCCACCGGTTGCCGGGGCTGGTAGGTGAAGCCATCGGCCATCAGGTGCTGGACCAGGCCGGTGTCCATCAGGCTCTCGGCCATCGGCCCGTTGTCCACGGCGGTCACCAGCATGCCGCGATTGACCAGCTGCCAGGTCCAGCCGCCCGGGGCGGCTCCCAGGTCGACCCCGGTCATGTCGCTGTGCAGGCGCTCGTCCCACTGCTCGCGCGGAATGAAATGATGCCAGGCCTCTTCGAGCTTCAGGGTCGAGCGGCTAGGAGCCTCCCGGGGGAACTTCAGCCGCGGGATGCCCATGGGCCACATCGCCGAGTTGCCGGCATCGGCCAGCCCGACGAAGACTTCCCGTCCGCTCTTGAAGGTCAGCAGCAGGCGCGGCAAGCCAGCATCTTCCACCAGCTTGCCGGCGCCCTTGAGCGCCTTGCGCAGCGGACCTTCGAATTTCTTGCAGAAGTTCGACAGTTCCTTGCCGTCGTTGGTATCCACCACTTCCAGCCACAGGCTGCCGCACTGCGGGAAAGCGTCCAGGTGGGCCAGGATCACGCTGATGCGGTCGGTTTCCGGTAGCTCGACGAAAGCACCCCGCGCCCACTGCCGGGGAAAGATCAACTGGGAAAAACGCAGGCCCTGCATCAGCCGCTGCGCGCCGTCGTCCTCGGTGCAGATGAACTCGGCGCAGGCGGTGCCCGGCTTGGCCCTGGCATATCCGGCGACATTCAAATGGGCCGCATGATCAGCGATCTCCGAGCAGACCTCGCCTTCGAAACCGGGACGGCAATGGATAAACAGGGTGTTCATGGAATCTCCTGGGCTTTGGCGATCAATCGTTGCGCAAACCTGCCCGAAAGTGCCCCGGATCAACGAAACGGAGCACGCGCAAAGCCTGTCACGAAAAACGGCGCATGATAACCGAGTTAGGAACCTTGGGCTGAACCCAGCAGTCCAGTGATTAGCGATAAGACCCAAACAGAGCTAGGTTAACTCTCTGTCCGTATCACAGGCCCGTAGCCGTGCGGGCCAGAAGGAGTCGTTCAATGCCATCCCTCGATAGCCTGAAAACCCTCAAGACCCTGAAAGTCGACGACAAGACTTATCACTATTTCAGCCTGCCGGACGCAGCGCGGAGCCTGGGCGATATCGATGCCCTGCCCATGTCGCTCAAGGTCCTGCTGGAGAACCTGCTGCGCTGGGAGGACAACAAGACCGTCACCAGCGATGACCTCAAGGCCCTCGCCGCCTGGCTCAAGGAGCGCCGCTCCGACCGCGAGATCCAGTACCGCCCGGCGCGGGTGCTGATGCAAGACTTCACCGGGGTACCCGCGGTGGTCGACCTGGCCGCCATGCGCGCGGCCATGGCCAAGGCCGGTGGCGACCCGCAACGGATCAACCCGCTGTCGCCGGTGGACCTGGTGATCGACCACTCGGTGATGGTGGACAAGTTCGCCAGCAGCAGCGCCTTCGAACAGAACGTCGACATCGAGATGCAGCGCAACGGCGAACGCTACGCCTTTCTGCGCTGGGGTCAGAGCGCCTTCGACAACTTCAGCGTGGTACCGCCGGGCACCGGCATCTGCCACCAGGTCAACCTGGAATACCTGGGGCGCACCGTCTGGAGCAAGGACGAGGACGGCCGCACCTATGCCTTCCCCGACACCCTGGTGGGCACCGACTCCCACACCACCATGATCAACGGCCTGGGCGTGCTGGGCTGGGGCGTGGGCGGGATCGAGGCCGAAGCCGCGATGCTCGGCCAGCCGGTGTCGATGCTGATTCCGGAGGTCATCGGTTTCAAGCTCACCGGCAAGCTCAGGGAAGGCATCACCGCCACCGACCTGGTGCTGACCGTGACCCAGATGCTGCGCAAGAAAGGCGTGGTGGGCAAATTCGTCGAATTCTACGGTGATGGCCTGGCCGACCTGCCCCTGGCCGACCGTGCCACCATCGCCAACATGGCCCCTGAATATGGCGCCACGTGCGGGTTCTTTCCGGTGGACCAGGTGACGCTCGACTACCTGCGCCTGTCGGGCCGCCCGGCCGAACTGGTGAAACTGGTCGAGGCCTACAGCAAGGCCCAGGGCCTGTGGCGCCTGCCGGGCAAGGAACCGGTGTTCAGCGACAGCCTGGCCCTGGACATGGGCACCGTCGAAGCCAGCCTCGCCGGGCCCAAGCGGCCCCAGGACCGGGTGGCCCTGCCGGATGTGGCCCAGGCCTTCAACGACTTCCTCGACCTGCAGTTCAAGCCCACCAGCAAGGAAGAAGGCCGCCTGGAAAGCGAAGGCGGCGGTGGCGTCGCCGTGGGCAATGCCGACCTGGTCGGCGAGACCGACTACCAGCATGAAGGCCAGACCTACCGCCTGAAGAATGGCGCGGTAGTGATCGCCGCCATCACTTCCTGCACCAATACTTCCAACCCCAGCGTGATGATGGCCGCCGGGCTGGTGGCCAAGAAGGCGCTGGAAAAAGGCCTGCAGCGCAAGCCCTGGGTCAAGAGTTCCCTGGCGCCCGGCTCCAAGGTGGTGACCGACTACTACCATGCAGCGGGCCTGACCCCCTACCTCGACCAACTGGGCTTCGACCTGGTGGGTTACGGCTGCACCACCTGCATCGGCAACTCCGGACCGCTGCTGGAGCCGATCGAGAAGGCCATCCAGGGCTCCGACCTGACGGTCGCCTCGGTGCTGTCCGG
Source organism: Pseudomonas sp. FW507-12TSA (assembly GCF_058781435.1). Lineage (NCBI taxonomy): Bacteria > Pseudomonadati > Pseudomonadota > Gammaproteobacteria > Pseudomonadales > Pseudomonadaceae > Pseudomonas > Pseudomonas sp. FW507-12TSA. The sequence continues at coordinate 77,776 of NZ_JBYSWT010000028.1, read as the reverse complement.
CAACCGCAACTTCGAAGGCCGGGTGCATCCACTGGTGAAGACCAACTGGCTGGCCTCTCCACCCCTGGTAGTGGCCTACGCCCTGGCCGGCACGGTGCGCATCGACCTCAGCCGCGAGCCCCTGGGCCAGGGCAAGGATGGCCAGCCGGTGTACCTGAAGGACATCTGGCCCAGCAGCCAGGAAATCGCCGAGGCCGTCGCCCAGGTCAACACCCGGATGTTCCACAAGGAGTACGCCGAGGTGTTTGCCGGCGACGCCCAGTGGCAAGCCATCGAGGTACCCCAGGCCGCGACCTATGTCTGGCAGGACGACTCGACCTATATCCAGCACCCACCGTTCTTCGACGACATCGCCGGCGCCCTGCCAGAGGTCAAGGACATCGATGGCGCAAGGGTCCTGGCGCTGCTGGGGGACTCGGTGACCACCGACCATATTTCCCCTGCCGGCAACATCAAGGCCGACAGCCCCGCCGGGCGTTACCTGCGGGACAAGGGCGTGGAGCCCCGGGACTTCAACTCCTATGGCTCGCGGCGCGGCAACCATGAAGTGATGATGCGCGGCACCTTTGCCAATATCCGCATCCGCAACGAAATGCTCGGCGGCGAGGAAGGCGGCAATACGCTGTACATCCCCACCGGCGAGAAAATGGCGATCTACGACGCGGCCATGAAGTACCAGGCCACGGGCACACCGCTGGTGGTGATCGCCGGGCAGGAATACGGCACCGGCTCGAGCCGCGACTGGGCAGCCAAGGGCACCAACCTGCTGGGGGTCAAGGCGGTAATCGCCGAGAGCTTCGAGCGTATCCACCGCTCCAACCTGGTGGGCATGGGCGTGTTGCCGCTGCAGTTCAAGGCCGGCCAGGATCGCAAGAGCCTCAAGCTCAGCGGTCGCGAGACCCTGGATATCCTCGGCCTCAGCGGCACGCAACTGGCCCCGCGGATGAACCTGCAACTGGTGATCACCCGCGAGGATGGCAGCCGTGAGCAGATCGAGGTGCTGTGCCGCATCGATACCCTGAACGAAGTGGAATACTTCAAGTCCGGCGGGATCTTGCACTACGTCTTGCGCCAATTGATCGCAGCCTGATCCGTGACCGCCACAGACACCGCCTTCGGGCGGTGTTTTTCATTGGGTTAACGCACACAAATCGACTGGTTATAATGCCCGCCCGCCAAACCTGACCAATCAGTCACAACAAAGACTACAGATCAGGCGGCGAACAACGTCTGTGCAATATCCATTCTTTCGCAACAAGGATTCCCCATGACCGCTCTGCCATGGATGTACCTGGCACTCCTCTCCATTGGCTATGCGCTGGCCCTGAGCTACGGACAACTGGGGCTGCTGGCCGCCCTCTCGCTCTTGCTGTTGTTGTGCGCAGGCTTGGCCGTACGCCAGCAGCGCAGCCCCATCGGCCAATTCCTGGGCCACGGCCTGTTCGTGGTCGTCGCCCTGGCCCTGGCCATGCACTGGCTGCCCGGCTTCTACAACGGACGCGCCATCGACCCGCAACGCCTCACCGATGACGCCGTGCCGTTTTCCCTGTACCTGAACCAGGACAAGCCGCTGATCGGTTTCTGGCTGTTGCTGGTCTGCCCCTGGATCGTCGGTCGTCGCCCGCTGCGCCTGTCGCTGTACGCCGGTGCCCTGGCCCTGCTCTTGTGCGCCATCACCGCGCTGGGCGGCGCCTTGCTGCTGGGCATCATCAGTTGGGCCCCCAAATGGCCGGAACAGGCCTGGCTATGGGTACTGAACAACCTGCTGCTGGTGACATTGGTGGAAGAGGCGCTGTTCCGGGGCTATATCCAGGGAGGCCTGAGCCGGCGCCTGAAACACCTGCCCTACGGCGAGAACCTGGCCCTGCTGGCTTCGGCCCTGTTGTTCGGCCTGGCGCACCTGGGAGCCGGCTGGCAATGGACGCTGCTGGCGACCGTCGCCGGGATCGGGTACGGTCTGGCCTATCGGTTCGGGGGCCTGGGAACCGCGCTGGCCACCCACTTCGGACTGAACCTCTTGCATTTCGGGCTTTTCACCTACCCGATGCTCGCCGGATAAGTCCGGACACTGCAAAACCGCAAGCGAATTGCCCAAACCAGTACTTCAGAAGTATTGACTGCCAAGGAAGAAGGTCAATGATTAGCCCCTCGCCAACGCCGGTGGATGCCGGCGCCGCATACGACGACACAACACACTCTGCCAATGAGACCGAATGCCAATTATTGAAAAATAGTTTCAATAATAAGCTGAAGCGGCCGATCACTTATCAAAGCCTTGCGGATTGAAAAAACATGCGTAATAACCAGCCTGTCACTCAGCGCGAACGTACCTTCCCGGCTCAACAACGGTTGATTTCCACGACCGATGCCAAGGGCGTCATCACCTACTGCAACGACGCTTTCGTCGAGATCAGTGGGTTCTCCCGCGAAGAACTGGTTCGCGCGCCGCACAACCTGGTACGCCACCCGGATGTGCCACCGGCGGTATTCGCCCACATGTGGACCACCTTGAAACAAGGCCTGCCATGGATGGGTATCGTCAAGAACCGCTGCAAGACCGGCGATCACTACTGGGTCAACGCCTATGTGACCCCGGTGTTCGAAGGCAGCAAGGTGGTGGGCTACGAATCGGTACGGGTCAAGCCCACCGCCGAACAGGTGCGTCGCGCCGAGTCCCTCTACAAGCGAATCAACCAGGGCAAGTCGGCCATTCCCAAGCGCGACAAGTGGCTGCCGATACTGCAAGACTGGTTGCCGTTCATCCTGGTCAGCCAGCTGAGCTTCATGATCGGGGCCTGGCTCAACTCCCACTGGGGCTTCGTCCTGGCCGCCGCTCTCTCGGTACCGCTGGGCCTGCTGGGCCTGACCTGGCAGCAGCGTGGCCTCAAGCGGCTGCTACGCCTGGCCGAGCAGACCACCTCGGACCCGCTGATCGCGCAGATGTACACCGACAGCCGGGGCGCCCAGGCGCGCCTGGAGATGTCGATCCTCAGCCAGGAGGCACGACTCAAGACCTGCCTGACCCGCCTGCAGGACACCGCCGAGCACCTCAACGAGCAGGCCCGGCAGTCCGACACCCTGGCCCACAACAGCTCCAGCGGCCTGGAGCGCCAGCGCCAGGAGACCGAGCAGGTCGCCACCGCGGTCAACCAGATGGCGGCCACCACCCAGGAAGTGGCCAGCCACGTGCAACGCACCGCCGACGCCACCCAGGAAGCCAATCGTCTTACCGGACGCGGCCGCAACATCGCCGGGGAAACCCGTGAAGCTATCCAGCGCCTGTCGGTGGTGGTGGGCGAGACCGGCCAGACCGTGACCCAGCTGGCCAAGGACAGCGATGAAATCGGCGGCGTGGTGGACGTGATCAAGGGCATCGCCGACCAGACCAACCTGCTGGCGCTGAACGCCGCCATCGAAGCGGCCCGGGCCGGGGAGATGGGTCGCGGCTTTGCCGTGGTGGCAGACGAGGTGCGCCAGCTGGCGCAACGCACCAGCGAATCCACCGGGCAGATCCACGCCCTGATCGCCAAGCTGCAGCAAACCGCCGCCAGTGCGGTGCAGACCATGGATGCCGGCCATCGCCAGGCCGAAGAAGGCGTGGCCCGAGTGCTGGAAGCCGACCAGGCGCTGGTGGGCATCAGCGAGGCGGTAGCCAACATCACCGACATGACCACCCAGATCGCTGCCGCCACCGAAGAGCAAAGCTCGGTGGCCGAGGAGATCAGCCGCAACATCAGCACCATCGCCCAACTGGCGGACCAGACCTCCGAGCAGGCCCAGCATTCGGCCGAACTCAGCGAGGCCCTGACCCATACCGCGCACACCCAGTACTCGCTGGTGGAGCGGTTCAACCGCTGACCCAGCAAGGGGCATAAAAAACCGGAAGCAGGTGCTTCCGGTTTTTTTATGCCCGGCCAAACCTGGCGTTCAGCCTGCCGCCCGCAGGAACCCGGCGACCCTGGCCGCGGCGGACTCCAGATGCTGCTCGTGACTGTAACCCGAGGCCTTGAGAGGCTTGAGATCGTGGTCGGCCGCTACCAGCCATTCCAGCTCGATGGCCGGCGCCAGGGTATAGGCCTCCACCGCCGGGCGATTACCCAGGGCATCGCGCTCGCCCTGGACGATCAGCGTCGGCGTGGCCAGTTCGGCCAGGTGCGCTACCCGGGGCTTTTCCGGTTTGCCGGCCGCATAGAAGGGATAGCCCAGGCAAACCAGGGCATCGGCTTGCAACTCGTCGGCCAGCAAGCTGGCCATGCGCCCGCCCATGGACTTGCCGCCCACCGCCAACACCCCAGTGGCATAAGGTCGCACTTGGGCATACACCTCGCGCCAGCACTCCAGGAGCCTGGGCGCCGGGTTCGGAGGGCGCTTGCCGCCGTCCAGGCGGCGCTGGGCCATGTAGGGGAACTCGAAGCGCAAGACGTTCACCCCATGCCGGGCAAGGCGTTCAGCGATCTGTTCCATGAACCCGCTGTCCATCGGTGCGCCGGCACCGTGGGCCAGGATCAAGGTCGGCGACTTGCCCGGGGTCGCACTCGCCGCGACATCCCACGACCAGCCCCGCTCCTGCACGCACTGCGCCCATTGATCCCCGTCAATACTGGCCTTGTGCTCATTGCTCATGCTTGCCTCGCTTTTAGTCTGCCTATAACTCCAGACGAAGTGGGCGCGCCGTGCCGCGCGCAGTCGCTTTCACTTCAGCTGAACCGTGGATGGGGAACCATGAACACTTCTATCAGTACCGCCTACAACTACAAGGTGGTCCGCCAATTCGCCATTATGACGGTGGTGTGGGGCATCGTCGGCATGGGGCTCGGGGTTTTTCTCGCAGCCCAGTTGGTGTGGCCCGAACTCAACTTCGATCTGCCGTGGACCAGCTTCGGTCGCCTGCGGCCATTGCACACCAACGCGGTGATCTTCGCCTTCGGTGGCTGTGCACTGTTTGCCACGTCGTTCTATTCGGTGCAACGCACCTGCCAGACCACGTTGTTCGCGCCGAAAATCGCCGCGTTCTGCTTCTGGGGCTGGCAGTTGGTGATCCTGCTGGCGGCCATCAGCCTGCCATTGGGCTACACCAGCTCCAAGGAATACGCCGAACTGGAATGGCCGATCGATATCCTGATCACCATTGTCTGGGTGGCCTACGCCATCGTGTTCTTCGGCACCCTGGTCAAGCGCAACACCAAGCACATCTATGTGGGCAACTGGTTCTTCGGTGGCTTCATCATCACCGTGGCCATCCTGCATATCGTCAACAACCTGGAACTGCCGGTCAGCCTGACCAAGTCCTACTCGCTGTACGCCGGCGCCACCGACGCCATGGTGCAATGGTGGTACGGCCACAACGCCGTGGGCTTCTTCCTGACCGCGGGCTTCCTGGGGATGATGTACTACTTCGTGCCCAAGCAGGCCGAACGTCCGGTCTACTCCTATCGCCTGTCCATCGTGCACTTCTGGGCACTGATCACCCTGTACATCTGGGCCGGCCCGCACCACCTGCACTACACCGCGCTGCCGGACTGGGCGCAGTCCCTGGGCATGATCATGTCGCTGATCCTCCTGGCTCCAAGCTGGGGCGGCATGATCAACGGGATGATGACCCTGTCGGGCGCCTGGCATAAGCTGCGCAGCGACCCGATCCTGCGCTTCCTGGTGGTATCCCTGGCGTTCTACGGCATGTCGACCTTCGAAGGTCCGATGATGGCGATCAAGACCGTCAACGCCCTCTCCCACTACACCGACTGGACAATCGGCCACGTACACGCCGGCGCCCTGGGCTGGGTTGCGATGATCTCCATCGGTTCGCTGTACCACCTGATCCCGAAAGTCTTCGGTCGCGAGCAGATGTACAGCCTCGGCCTGATCAACACCCACTTCTGGCTGGCCACCATCGGCACTGTGCTCTACATCGCCTCGATGTGGGTCAACGGCATCGCCCAGGGCCTGATGTGGCGTGCAGTCAACGAAGACGGCACCCTCACCTACTCCTTCGTCGAAACCCTGGTGGCTAGCCACCCAGGCTTCATCGTGCGACTGGTCGGTGGGGCGATCTTCCTCAGCGGCATGTTCCTGATGGCTTACAACACCTGGCGCACCGTGCGTGCCGCGGTGCCAGCCGAAGTCAACGCTGCTGCGCAGATGGCCTGAGGAGTCCGCCATGAAACACGAAACGATTGAGAAAAACGTCGGCCTGCTCATGCTGCTGATGGTCTTCGCGGTGAGCATCGGCGGTCTGACCCAGATCGTCCCGCTGTTCTTCCAGGACGTCACCAACAAACCGGTGGAGGGCATGAAGCCCTACACCGCGCTGCAACTGGAAGGCCGCGACATCTACATCCGCGAAGGCTGCGTACAGTGTCACTCGCAGATGGTCCGTCCGTTCCGCGCCGAAACCGAACGCTATGGCCACTACTCGGTAGCCGGTGAAAGCGTCTGGGACCATCCATTCCTGTGGGGTTCCAAGCGTACCGGTCCGGACCTGGCCCGCGTTGGTGGCCGCTACTCCGACGACTGGCACCGTGCGCACCTGTACAACCCGCGCAACGTCGTGCCGGAGTCGAAGATGCCAGCCTACCCATGGCTGGTGACCGCACCGGTGGACAGTAGCCATACCGAAACCAAGCTCAAGGTCATGCGTACCCTCGGCGTGCCTTACACCGACGAAGACATCGCCGGTGCGACCGCCTCGCTCAAGGGCAAGACCGAGATCGACGCCCTGGTGGCCTACCTGCAAGTGCTTGGCACTTCGATCAAGAGCAAGAGGTGAGCCATGGGCTTTGCACTCGATAGCGGCATGATCCGCGGGCTCGGGACCCTGGTAGTGATGATCGCCTTCGTCGGCTTGTCGATCTGGGTGTTCAACACCAAGCGCAATCCCGAGTTTGCCCAGGCACGCCTGCTGCCCTTCGCCGATGACCCGGCGGCGAGCACTTCATCTGATGACGCTCAACCTCAAGAGCCTGCAACAAGGAGCATTCGGCCATGACCACCTTCTGGAGTACGTGGATCTGCGTACTGACCATCGGCAGCCTGATCGGCCTGACCTGGCTGCTGGTCGGCACCCGTCGGGGTGAAACCAAGGGCAGCGTGGACCAGACCATGGGTCACGCGTTCGATGGCATCGAGGAATACGACAACCCCCTGCCGCAATGGTGGTTCCTGCTGTTCGCCGGCACCCTGGTGTTTTCCGTTGGCTACCTGATCCTCTATCCGGGCCTGGGCAACTGGAAAGGCGTCCTGCCGGGCTATGAGGACGGCTGGACCCAGACCAAGGAATGGGAAAAGGAAATGGCCAAGGCGGACGTGAAGTTCGGTCCGATCTTCGCCAAATTCGCCGCCATGCCCGTGGAAGAAGTCGCCAAGGACCCACAAGCGTTGAAAATGGGTGGTCGCCTGTTCGCCTCCAACTGCTCGGTCTGCCACGGTTCCGACGCCAAGGGTGCCTTCGGCTTCCCGAACCTGGCCGACGACAACTGGCGCTGGGGTGGCGATGCCGAGACCATCAAGGCCACCATCATGGGCGGACGCATGGCCGCGATGCCGGCCTGGGGTGAAGTGCTCAAGGAAGACGGCGTGAAGAACGTCGCCGCCTATGTGCGTCATGAACTGGCCGGCCTGCCGCTGCCAGCCGATAACGACGCCGACCTGGTAGCCGGCCAGCAAGCCTTCAGCACCACCTGCGTGGCTTGCCACGGTGCGAATGGCAAGGGCACCGCCATCATGGGCGCGCCGGACCTGACCCAGCCAGCCGGCTTCATCTACGGCACCAGCCTGGCCCAGCTGCAACAGACCATCCGCCATGGTCGCCAGGGCCACATGCCGGCGCAGAGCGAACTGCTGGGCAACGACAAGGTGCAGCTGCTGGCTGCCTACGTGTACAGCCTGTCCCACAACAGCAGCAACAAGCCTCAAGCTGCAAGCGACAAGTAAAAGATCAACGGCAAGCTGCGAGTCCTCGCTTGCAGCTTGCCGCTTCAAACTTCCCCTCTGCTTCTTTGCGACCAAGTGTCGCACCCCTCTCCCCCGCCACGTTTGCACCCATCCGAATCAGGTCTAGGCTTACCCCGAAGTGGGCTGGCGAAGGCCGGTCGCAGGCCAAAGGTATGGGCGACGCTCGAAGCTTTCGTTCGATGACAGGCCGCAAAGGCTGGTTTATACCGGCTGTCGACTCGCTGACCGCCTGTCAGCTGTTCAAGGGGCTTCCACACACCCGGTTACAACTGACCTGACACCCCCGATTTTTTTGTCCACTGCGACAGTTTGTCAGAGGGCGTTTTTTGTCCCTACTCGGCATAGGGAAAGGCCGCAGAATCAGGCATGGAACGCATTGACGCAGGTCATGGCGCGTTGCAATGACCCCCTGCTTTCTCCATACTTGCGACCGATTTTTATCCCTAATAAAACACCCAAACCGTGGAACCTTAGAAATGAGCACAGCAATCAGTCCGACTGCTTATAACTATAAGGTAGTCCGCCAGTTCGCCATCATGACGGTGGTCTGGGGGATCCTTGGCATGGGGCTCGGTGTCTTCATCGCCTCGCAATTGGTCTGGCCGGAGTTGAACTTCGGTCTGCCATGGACGACGTTTGGACGCCTGCGCCCGCTGCACACCAACTTGGTGATCTTCGCCTTCGGTGGATGTGCATTGTTTGCCACCTCTTACTATGTCGTGCAGCGAACCTGCCAGACGCGACTGATTTCCGACAGCCTCGCGGCCTTCACCTTCTGGGGTTGGCAGGCGGTGATCGTCGGTGCCATCGTGACCCTGCCATTGGGTTACACCACCACCAAGGAATACGCCGAACTGGAATGGCCCCTGGCTATCCTCCTGGCGATCGTGTGGGTCACCTACGGCCTGGTGTTCTTCGGCACCATCACCAAGCGCAAGACCAAGCACATCTACGTGGGTAACTGGTTCTACGGCGCCTTCATCGTGGTCACGGCGATGCTGCACATCGTCAACCACGCCTCCCTGCCGGTCAGCTTCTTCAAGTCCTACTCGGCCTATGCCGGCGCCACCGACGCGATGATCCAGTGGTGGTACGGCCACAACGCCGTGGGCTTCTTCCTGACCACCGGCTTCCTGGGGATGATGTACTACTTCGTGCCCAAGCAGGCCGAGCGTCCGATCTACTCCTATCGCCTGTCCATCGTGCACTTCTGGGCGCTGATCACCCTGTACATCTGGGCCGGCCCGCACCACCTGCACTACACCGCGCTGCCGGACTGGGCCCAGTCCCTGGGCATGGCCATGTCGATCATCCTGCTGGCTCCAAGCTGGGGCGGCATGATCAACGGCATGATGACCCTGTCGGGCGCCTGGCATAAGCTGCGCACCGACCCGATCCTGCGCTTTCTGGTGGTGTCCCTGGCGTTCTACGGCATGTCGACCTTCGAAGGTCCGATGATGGCGATCAAGACCGTCAACTCGCTGTCCCACTACACCGATTGGACAATCGGCCACGTACACGCCGGTGCCCTGGGCTGGGTAGCGATGATCTCCATCGGCGCCCTGTACCACCTGATCCCGAAAGTCTTCGGTCGTCAGCAGATGCACAGCATCGGCCTGATCAACACGCACTTCTGGCTGGCTACCATCGGTACCGTTCTCTATATCGCCTCGATGTGGGTCAACGGCATCACCCAGGGCCTGATGTGGCGTGCGATCAACGACGACGGCACCCTCACCTACTCCTTCGTCGAAGCGCTGCAAGCCAGTCACCCAGGCTTCATCGTCCGCGCCCTGGGCGGTGCTTTCTTCGCCGCCGGCATGCTGATCATGGCGTACAACGTATTCCGTACCGTGCGCGCCTCGAACCCGGCGGAAGCTGAAGCCGCTGCTCAGATCGCTGTAGTTGGAGCTCACTGATGAAGCACGAAGTAGTCGAGAAGAACATTGGCCTGCTGGCCTTCTTCATGGTCATCGCCGTCAGCATCGGCGGCCTGACCCAGATCGTCCCGCTGTTCTTCCAGGACGTCACCAACAAGCCGGTGGAAGGCATGAAGCCACGCACCGCGCTGGAACTGGAAGGTCGTGACATCTACATCGCCAACGGCTGTGTCGGCTGCCACTCGCAGATGATCCGTCCGTTCCGTGCCGAAACCGAACGCTATGGCCACTACTCGGTAGCCGGTGAAAGCGTCTGGGACCATCCATTCCTGTGGGGTTCCAAGCGTACCGGTCCGGACCTGGCCCGCGTTGGCGGCCGCTACTCCGATGACTGGCAGCGTGCGCACCTGTACAACCCGCGCAACGTTGTCCCCGAGTCGAAGATGCCGGCTTATCCGTTCCTCGTAGAAAACAAGCTCGACGGCAAGGACACCGCGAAGAAAATGGAAGTCCTGCGCACGCTCGGCGTTCCCTACACCGACGAAGACATCGCCGGTGCCAAGGATGCCGTGAAGGGCAAGACCGAAATGGACGCGCTGGTGGCCTATCTGCAAGGCCTGGGCACCATCATCAAAAGCAAACGGTGATCTAGATGGATATCGGGATGATTCGTGGCCTGGGCACCCTTGTCGTGATGGTGGCCTTCGTCGGCCTGGCACTCTGGGTGTTCAGCCCCAAGCGCAAGTCCGAGTTTGACGACGCGACCTTGCTGCCGTTCGCGGATGACCCCGACGCCATCAAGCACGTCGAGCAAGCTTCTAGGAGTAACAAAGAATGACTACGTTCTGGAGTCTGTACGTCACAGTCCTCAGTCTGGGTACCATCTTCGCCCTGACCTGGCTGCTGCTGTCGACCCGCAAGGGCCAGCGCGCCGAGCAGACCGACGAGACGGTCGGCCACTCTTTCGACGGGATCGAGGAGTACGACAACCCACTGCCCAAATGGTGGTTCATGCTGTTCGTCGGCACCATCGTCTTCGCCTTGGGTTACCTGGTGCTGTACCCCGGCCTGGGCAACTGGAAAGGCGTACTGCCTGGCTACAACTACCTTGATAACGAGAAGCAGACCGCATTCGCCAACGGCCAGTCCGGCTGGACCGGCGTGCATGAGTGGGAAAAGGAAATGGCCCGCTCCGACGCCAAGTTCGGTCCGATCTTCGCCAAGTACGCAGCCATGCCGATCGAGGAAGTAGCCAAGGATCCACAAGCCCTGAAAATGGGTGGCCGCCTGTTCGCTTCCAACTGCTCGGTCTGCCACGGTTCCGATGCCAAGGGTGCCTATGGCTTCCCTAACCTGACCGACGCCGACTGGCGCTGGGGCGGCGAGCCGGAAACCATCAAGGCCACCATCATGGGCGGTCGTCACGCAGTGATGCCAGCCTGGGTGGATGTAATCAAGGAACAAGGCGTCAGCGACGTTGCCGCCTATGTCCTGACCAACCTCGATGGTCGCAAGCTGCCGGAAGGCATCAAGGCCGACCCGGCCAATGGCCAGAAGCTGTTCGCCGCCAACTGCGCGGTCTGCCACGGTCCTGAAGGCAAGGGCACCCCAGCCATGGGCGCACCCAACCTGACCCACCCGGCAGCGTTCATCTACGGTTCGAGCTTCGCCCAGCTGCAGCAGACCATTCGCCATGGTCGCCAGGGCGTGATGCCTGCCCAGGAGCAACTGCAAGGCAACGACAAGGTCCACCTGCTGGCGGCTTATGTCTACAGCCTGTCCCACGGTGACAAGCAGGCCGATGCTGAATAAGCCCATGGCCTGAAGGCAATACCCGAACGGCCCCGCCAATGCATGTTGGCGGGGCCGTTTTCATTGGGCGCCGTTCTCTGTCAAAAACGTCCTGCGTGACGCATAGAAATCTAAGGTAAGACCGACAACTGCCTAGGGATTTTTCCGACGCCATGAAAGATTCGAACGGTATGGAGTGCAAAACGGTCCATAATCCACAAGTCAATTGATTCAGGTCATTACACTATCGATTGGCTTCCCCCAACGCGACCAAAGGTCGCACCCTTGCCCCAGAGCTAGAGGCGTATCATTGCGCCACTGCAACACCCCTTTTTGACCCCGGTCGGCACGTACTGGCCGAGGCATTTTTCCACTGCCGTGGGATGCAATGATGAGCAATCAGATTCCTGTACACGACGTAACCCCGCCTGCCAAAAACGCCAGCAAAAGCGTCGACCTCTACGCCTCCAGAGAAAAAATCTACACCCGGGCCTTCACCGGCCTGTTCCGCAACCTGCGCATGGTGGGCGGTGCCGGGCTGTTCCTGCTGTACTTCGGTACCGTCTGGCTCAACTGGGGTGGCCACCAGGCCGTCTGGTGGAACCTGCCGGAACGCAAGTTCTTCATCTTCGGCGCCACCTTCTGGCCCCAGGACTTCATCCTGCTGTCGGGCATGCTGATCATCGCCGCCTTCGGCCTGTTCTTCATCACCGTCTACGCCGGCCGCGTCTGGTGCGGCTACACCTGCCCGCAGAGCGTCTGGACCTGGATCTTCATGTGGTGCGAAAAGGTCACCGAAGGCGACCGCAACCAGCGGATCAAGCTGGACAAGGCGCCCATGGGTGCCAACAAGTTCCTGCGCAAGTTCGCCAAGCACAGCCTGTGGCTGCTGATCGGTTTCGTCACCGGCATGACCTTCGTCGGCTACTTCTCGCCGATCCGTGAACTGGTCATCGACTTCTTCACCGGCCAGGCCGATGGCTGGTCTTATTTCTGGGTCGGGTTCTTCACCCTGGCCACCTACGGTAACGCCGGCTGGCTGCGTGAGCAGGTGTGCATCTACATGTGCCCCTACGCCCGCTTCCAGAGCGTGATGTTCGACAAGGACACCCTGATCGTGTCCTACGACCCACGCCGGGGCGAAGGCCGTGGGCCGCGCAAGAAAGGCGCCGACTACAAGGCCCAGGGCCTGGGCGACTGCATCGACTGCACCATGTGCGTCCAGGTCTGCCCGACCGGCATCGATATCCGCGACGGCCTGCAGATCGAATGCATCGGTTGTGCCGCCTGCATCGATGCCTGCGACAGCATCATGGACAAGATGGACTACCCTCGCGGCCTCATCAGCTACACCACCGAACACAACCTTTCGGGCCAGAAAACCCATAAACTGCGTCCGCGCCTGATCGGCTACGCCCTGGTGCTCCTGGCCATGATCAGCCTGCTGGTCACCGCGTTCCTGATGCGCTCGCTGGTGGGCTTCGACGTCAGCAAGGACCGGGTGCTGTACCGCGAGAACGCCGAAGGCCGGATCGAGAACGTCTACAGCCTGAAGATCATGAACAAGGACCAGCGCGACCACACCTACGTCCTGGACGCCACTGGCCTGCCGGACCTCAAGCTGCAGAGCAAGCGCGAAATCCATGTGGTGGCTGGCGACATCGTCAGCATGCCCGCGGAGCTGTCGATCGCTCCGGAACAACTGCCATCGACCACCAACGAGGTGAAGTTCATCCTCAAGGACATCGATGACGAAAGCGTCCAGGTCGAAGCCAAGAGCCGATTCATCGGCCCACAAATTCGTTAAGAGAAATGAGCATGCCTACAGCCGTCGCCACAAACCCTTGGTACAAGCACCTCTGGCCCTGGATCATCATCGGCATCCTCGCCTGCTCGGTAGCCCTGACCCTGTCCATGGTGACCATTGCGGTGAACAACCCGGACAACCTGGTCAACGACAACTACTACGAGGCCGGCAAAGGCATCAACCGCTCCCTGGACCGCGAGCTGCTGGCACAAACGCTGAAAATGCGCGCCAGCGTGCATCTCGACGACCTGACCGGCGAAGTCGAACTGCGCTTGAGCGGCGACAGCCAGCCCAAGAGCCTTGAGCTGAACCTGATCTCGCCGACCCAGCCAGAAAAGGATCGCAAGATCGTCCTGACCCGCAGCGAAACCGAACACGGTCGCTACATCGGCCAGGTGAACGACAAGGTCGAGGGCCGGCGCTTCGTCGAGCTGCTTGGGGTCGAGGGCGACAAGACCTGGCGCATGTTCGAGGAAGAACAGGTCAGCCATGACAAGGACCTGCTGTTGGGCGACGAGCCGCTGCAAGGCGCCGAAGACCTGAACTGATCGACTCCCGCCGCACATCGCCGGCCTGCCGCCTCCCTGCCCCCAGGCAGGAGTCGACTGGCCGGCGATGAGTTTTTCCCAGAGCCAAAAGACTGCCGATGACCACGCCACTGCCTTGCTACCACTGTGCCCTGCCGGTTCCTCCCGGAAGCCGGTTCACCGCCGTCGTGCTCGGCGAATCCAGGGAGTTCTGCTGCCCGGGCTGCCAGGCGGTCGCGGAGGCGATAGTCGCCGGCGGCCTGGAGCACTACTACAGCCACCGCAGTGAAGCATCCGCCAACCCCGAGGCCTTGCCGGTACAACTGGTGGACGAACTGGCGCTGTACGATCGCGCCGATGTGCAACAGCCCTTCGTCCGCCATGAGGGCGAACTGGCGCAGACCACCCTGCTCATGGAAGGCATCAGTTGCGCCGCCTGCGGCTGGTTGATCGAGAAGCACCTGCGCAGCCTGCCGGCAGTGGCCGAAGCCCGGCTCAACCTGTCCAATCATCGCCTGCACGTGAGCTGGGCCGACAGCGAGCTGCCCTTGAGCCAGTTGCTCGCGCAGCTGCGCCAGATCGGCTACGCCGCCCATCCCTACCAGCCGGACAAAGCCAGCGAGCAGCTGGCTGGCGAGAACCGCCTGGCTCTACGCCAACTGGGCGTGGCCGGCCTGCTGTGGTTCCAGGCAATGATGGCGACCATGGCCACCTGGCCGGAATTCAACATCGACCTGAGCCCGGAGCTGCACACCATCCTGCGCTGGGTCGCGCTGTTCCTCACCACTCCTATCGTCTTCTATAGCTGTGCGCCGTTCTTCAAGGGTGCGATGCGTGACCTGCGCACTCGCCACCTGACCATGGACGTCTCGGTTTCCCTGGCCATCGGCGGGGCCTACCTGGCGGGCATCTGGACCTCCATCAGCGGAGTCGGCGAGCTGTATTTCGACGCAGTGGGCATGTTCGCCCTGTTCCTCCTCGCCGGCCGCTACCTGGAGCGCCGGGCCCGGGAACGGACCGCGGCGGCCACTGCGCAACTGGTCAACCTGCTACCGGCCTCCTGCCTGCGCCTGGACGCAAACGGCCAGAGCGAACGCATCCTGCTCAGCGAATTGCGCCTGGGCGACCAAGTGCTGGTGCATCCCGGCGCGGTGTTGCCGGCAGACGGCAAGATCCTCGACGGCCAGTCGAGCGTCGACGAATCGCTGCTCACCGGCGAATACCTGCCACAACCCCGGGGCCTGGGCGATACCGTCACCGCCGGAACCTTGAACGTCGAGGGGGCATTGACCGTGGAGGTCCAGGCCCTGGGCCAGGACACTCGCCTGTCGGCCATCGTTCGCCTGCTGGACCGGGCCCAGGCCGAAAAGCCCCGCCTGGCCGAAGTGGCCGATCGCGCCGCCCAGTGGTTTCTGCTGCTGTCGCTGATAGCCGCAGCCGCCATCGGTTTGCTTTGGTGGCAACTGGACGCGCCACGGGCCTTCTGGATCGTCCTGGCGATGCTGGTCGCCACTTGCCCCTGCGCGCTGTCCCTGGCCACACCGACGGCCCTCACCGCCGCCACTGGCACCCTGCACAAGCTTGGCCTGCTGCTGACCCGTGGCCATGTCCTCGAAGGCCTGAACCAGATCGATACGGTGATCTTCGACAAGACCGGCACCCTGACCGAAGGCCGCCTGGCCCTGCGCGCCATCCGCCCGCTTGGCAGCCTGTCCGGCGATGCTTGCCTGAGCCTGGCCGCGGCCCTGGAAAACCGTTCCGAACATCCGATCGCCAGGGCGTTCGGCCGGGCACCGGTGGCCGCCGAGGATGTCACCAGCAGCCCGGGGCTGGGCCTGGAAGGATCGGTCCAGGGCCAGCGCCTGCGTATCGGCCAGCCAGCGTTCGTCTGCCAGCTCAGCGGTTGCGCGGTACCGCAAATGCCCGATGAAGCCGGCCAGTGGTTGCTGCTCGGCGATACCCAGGGTGCCCTCGCCTGGCTGGTGCTCGACGACCGCCTGCGCAGCGATGCCCCGGCCCTGCTGGCAGCCTGCAAGGCCCGTGGCTGGCACACCTTGCTGCTGTCCGGGGACAGCTCGCCGATGGTCGCCAGCGTCGCCGCGCAATTGCAGATCGACGAAGCCCGCGGCGGCCTGCGCCCTGACGACAAGCTGCAAGTGTTGCAACAGTTGCACCAGCAGGGCCGCAAGGTGCTGATGCTCGGCGACGGGGTCAATGACGTGCCGGTGCTGGCCGCCGCCGACATCAGCGTGGCCATGGGCTCGGCCACCGACCTGGCCAAGACCAGCGCCGATGCGGTGCTGCTGTCCAATCGCCTGGAAGCCCTGGTACAGGCCTTCAGCCTGGCTCGCCGGACTCGCCGGGTGATCATCGAGAACCTGCTGTGGGCGGGGCTGTACAATGGCCTGATGCTGCCGTTCGCCGCCCTTGGCTGGATCACTCCGGTGTGGGCCGCGGTCGGCATGTCCATCAGTTCCCTGACCGTGGTGCTCAACGCCCTGCGCCTGACCCGCATGCCGCGGCTGGCCGACAGCGCCGAAGCCCCCGCAACCCGCCCGCTGCCGGCCTGAGCCGCCGGGCCTGGAGTCCAGATGCCAGCTCTTTACGTGATGATCCCGGCCGCCCTGCTGATCGTGGCCATCGCCATCTACATCTTCTTCTGGGCCGTCGACAGCGGCCAGTACGACGACCTCGACGGCCCGGCCCACAGCATCCTGTTCGACGACCAGGATCCAAGCCACACCGCCGCGGTGGATGCCGCCAAGGGCCAACCGGCCGCCGAGCAGGATCCAGCCAAGAAATCGGAACCGCCCCATGCTTGAGCTGGCCCCGCTGCTGGTTTCCGCAGTGATCCTCGGCCTCCTCGGCGGCGGCCACTGCCTGGGCATGTGCGGAGGCCTGATGGGCGCACTGACGCTGGCCATCCCCCAGGAACAACGTGGGCGGCGCCTGCGCCTGCTATTGGCCTACAACCTGGGGCGCATCCTCAGCTACGCCCTGGCCGGCCTGCTGCTGGGCCTGGCGGGCTGGGCGGTGGCCAACAGCCCCGTGGCCCTGTTCATGCGCACCCTGGCCGGGCTGCTGCTGATCGCCATGGGCCTGTACCTGGCCGGCTGGTGGAGCGGCCTGACCCGTATCGAAGCCCTGGGCAAGGGCTTGTGGCGACATATCCAGCCCCTGGCCAGTCGCCTGCTGCCGGTGTCCAGCCTGCCGCGGGCCCTGGTACTCGGCGCACTCTGGGGCTGGCTGCCCTGCGGCCTGGTATATAGCACCCTGCTGTGGTCGGCGAGCCAGGGCAATGCCCTGGACAGCGCACTGCTGATGCTGGCCTTCGGCCTGGGCACCTGGCCGGTACTGCTGGCCACCGGCCTGGCGGCGGAACGGGTCACGGCCCTGCTGCGCCGTCGCAGCGTGCGCCTGGCTGGCGGCCTGCTGGTCATGCTGTTCGGCATCTGGACCCTGCCAGGTCCGCACCAGCACTGGTTGATGGGCCACTGAAATCTTCGCGGAGCACTACCCCAGCCGCCTGGGAACACCCTTGATACAAATCAAGATGGCTTCAGCCCCTACCCCCTAGACTCGCGAGCATTGCCAGCCTATCCGGGGGAATTCCCGCATGCTCGACGCCATTCGTTGGGACACAGATCTGATCCGCCGCTACGACCTGGCGGGCCCACGCTACACCTCGTACCCGACCGCTGTGCAATTCAACAGCCAGGTCGGTGCCTTCGACCTGCTGCACGCACTGCGCGACAGCCGCAAGGCCCAGCGCCCGCTGTCGCTGTACGTGCACATCCCGTTCTGCGCCAACATCTGCTACTACTGCGCCTGCAACAAGGTCATCACCAAGGACCGCAGCCGCGCGCTGCCCTACCTGCAGCGGCTGGAGCAGGAGATGCAATTGATCGCCTGCCACCTGGCCCCGAACCAGCGGGTCGAGCAACTGCACTTCGGTGGCGGCACCCCGACCTTTCTCAACCATGACGAGTTGCGCCAGCTGATGGCCTTGCTGCGCAAGCACTTCAACCTGCTCGATGATGATTCCGGCGACTACGGTATCGAGATCGACCCCAGGGAGGCCGATTGGTCGACCATGGGCCTGCTGCGGGAGCTGGGGTTCAACCGGGTCAGTATCGGCCTGCAGGACCTGGACCCGGCCGTGCAACGTGCGGTCAACCGCTTGCAGAGCCTGGAGGAAACCCGCGCGGTGATCGAGGCGGCCCGGACCCTGCAGTTCCGCTCCATCAACATCGACTTGATCTATGGCCTGCCCAAGCAGACGCCGGAGAACTTCGCCCGGACCGTGGACGAGGTCATCAGCCTGCAACCGGATCGGCTCTCGGTATTCAACTACGCTCACCTGCCCGAGCGCTTCATGCCACAGCGCCGGATCAACAGCAGCGAACTGCCGGCCCCCGCGGAAAAACTGCAGATGCTGCAACGCAGCATCGAACAACTGACCGCCGCCGGGTACCGCTACATCGGCATGGATCATTTCGCCCTGCCCGACGACGAGCTGGCCATTGCCCAGGAAGAGTCGACCCTGCAACGCAACTTCCAGGGCTATACCACCCACGGCCATTGCGACCTGATCGGCCTGGGGGTTTCGGCCATCAGCCAGATCGGCGACCTGTACTGCCAGAACAGCAGTGACCTGGCCCACTATCAAAATACTTTGGCGGGGGCACAACTAGCGACAAGTCGCGGCTTGGTTTGCAATGCCGATGACCGTCTGCGCCGTGAAATAATTCAACAACTGATATGCAACTTTAGTCTCAAGTTCGAAAACATCGAACAGGCATTCAATATCGACTTCCGCGGTTATTTCCATGAACTATGGGCAAACTTGCAGGAGATGGCAGACGATGGCCTGATCGAACTAAACGACCAAGGCATTACGGTATTGCCGGCAGGTCGCCTGCTGGTACGTTCGGTATGCATGGTGTTCGACGCTTACCTGGGCCAACAAAACCGCCAGCGGTTTTCCCGGGTAATTTAAGACGGGGACGAAAACTTGCCGGACATCGACACCAAGACATGATCGAAGCCCGGCTCGCTTTCGTAGCGTCACTAGGATTTCATCAGCAACGCAGCGGCCTTCATCACTTGCTCTGGGGTCAGGCTTTCCTGCCTCATCGCCTTGACCAGGGAGGTATTGGCAGACAGCAAGCCACTGTTCAGAGTCGCCAGGTCCGCTTGCAGGCCACCGACCTTGATCCTGGCTTCTTCGGGGCTCAAACGCTTGTCGGCCATGACCGCCTGTAGCTCGGCCATCTTCTCTGAAATCTGTTGTTGCAATTTCCTGATCATCTTGAGGATTTGCTGAATAGTCTGGGGCAAGCCACTTTCCTCGATGTCGCTGTCGTCCCCGGCAGCCTTGGAGGATTTCTTCAGCCCGGCTCCGGACAGCGACACTTTGACGCCCTCCCCAGGTAACGGCTCGGCAACTAACGGAGAAACCCTTAGTTCTTCACCATCAACGCTTTTCGAGGACTCAGAAAACAGCTGCAAGTTATTGCTGCCATTAGTAATACCGCCAACGGACGACATAACCGCGCCTCTCCAAGTTGCTTTCGTTTACAGGCTATCGACCCATTAAAGGATTGCTTTACGACTGATCGTCAACACGGCACGGACTGGCCGGAACCTCCTCCCGTGAGTTACCCTTACGGCTTATGTGTGCTTTCCCACAAGGATTCTAGAATGTCCGAGCCAGTTAAACTGCGCGCTCATAACCAGGCCCATTGCAAGGACTGCAGCCTGGCCCCTCTCTGCCTGCCACTTTCTCTGAATCTGGAAGACATGGACGCGCTGGACGAAATCGTCAAACGTGGCCGCCCATTGAAAAAAGGCGAATTCCTGTTCCGTCAGGGTGATGGCTTCGACTCGGTCTATGCCGTCCGCTCGGGCGCCCTGAAAACCTTCAGCCTCAGCGACAGCGGCGAAGAACAGATCACCGGCTTCCACCTCCCCAGCGAGCTGGTAGGGTTGTCCGGCATGGATACCGAGAGCCATCCGGTTTCGGCACAGGCCCTGGAAACCACCTCGGTCTGCGAGATCCCCTTCGAGCGCCTGGATGAGCTGGCATTGCAGCTGCCCCAGCTGCGTCGCCAGTTGATGCGGGTCATGAGCCGCGAGATCCGCGATGACCAACAGATGATGCTGCTGTTGTCGAAAAAGACCGCTGACGAACGCATCGCCACCTTCCTGGTGAACCTGTCGGCGCGCTTCCGTGCCAGGGGTTTTTCCGCCAACCAGTTCCGCCTGAGCATGTCGCGCAACGAAATCGGCAACTACCTGGGCCTGGCCGTGGAAACCGTGTCCCGAGTGTTCACCCGCTTCCAGCAGAACGAACTGATTGCCGCCGAAGGCAAGGAAGTCCACATCCTCGATCCGATCCAGCTCTGCGCCCTGGCCGGCGGCTCGGTGGACGCCTGATCCACAGGCGCTGCGACTGAGCCAAGCGGCTCGGTCGCGGGTATACTGGCGCGGCTTATTTCGCCCGCCAGGACACCTGCAGATGGCCTTCGACTCCTTCGACATCAAATCCCTGATCCGCCCCGTCATCGACTTCCCGAAGCCGGGCGTGATCTTCCGCGACATCACCCCCCTGTTCCAGTCTCCACGGGCCCTGCGCCTGGTGGCCGACAGTTTCGCCCAGCGCTATGTCGAAGAAGACTTCAGCCATATCGGCGCCATGGATGCCCGGGGCTTCCTGATCGGTTCGATCATCGCCTACCAGCTGAACAAGCCGCTGATCCTGTTTCGCAAACAAGGCAAACTGCCAGCGGATGTATTGGCCGAGGGCTACCAGACCGAATACGGCGAAGCCTTCCTCGAAGTCCATGCCGATAGCCTGTGCGAGGGTGACTCGGTGCTGATGTTCGATGACCTGATCGCCACCGGCGGCACGCTGATCGCCGCTGCCAACCTGGTACGGCGCATGGGCGCGAAGATCCATGAAGCTGCAGCCATCATCGACCTGCCAGAACTTGGCGGATCGCAAAAGCTCGAGGACATGGGCATCCCGACCTTCTGCCTGACCCAGTTCTCCCTGACCGAACGCTGATCTCGGCATGCCGTCCCCCGGGGGCGGCGCCTCATACCAGCAGCCACACCAAGCACCGGGCCCACCGGCGGGCCGTCTCGGCATAGTCCGATAGCGGTTGCCGCAGCCATCTACCGGTTCGACGCCCGCCAGGGCCATTGAACCGGCGCAGTCGCTGACGCTGTTCATCAGTGACGAAGACCGTGGCCCGCTGGTGATTCCCGAACCTGGCTAGAGCCCCATCTGCTTGCTGATGATTTCGTTCATCACCTCGCGGGTGCCACCGCCGATGGACAGGATGCGATTGTCGCGATACAGGCGCTCCACCAGGCTCTCGCGCATGTAACCCATGCCACCGAGGATCTGCACGGCATCGTAGGTGACGCGATCGGCAGTGTCGGTGGCGAAGTTCTTGGCCATGGAGATTTCCTTGATCACGCTCTTGCCGGCGGCCATCTTGGCCGCCTGGCGGTAGGTGAACTCCCGGGATACCTCCACGGCCGTGGCCATTTCCGCCAGGCGATGCTTGATCACCTGGAACTTGGCCACTGGCTTGCCGAACGCCTCGCGCTCGCGTGCCCACTTCAGGCTCTCTTCCACAGCCATCTGCGCAGTCATGTTGGCCATCAACGCCAGGGCCAGGCGTTCGCTCTGGAAATTGCCCATGATGCAGGCGAACCCCATGTTCTCGACACCGATCAGGTTGCACACCGGGACCCGGCAGTCCTCGAAGAACAGCTCGGCGGTATCAGACGCCCACCATCCCATCTTTTTCAACTGCCGGCCCACGGTGAAGCCGGGCGTGCCCTTCTCGATCAACAGCAGGCTGATACCGCCATAACCCGGCTCACCGGTACGCACGGCCACGGTGTAGAAGTCGGCGCGCACGCCACTGGTAATGAAAGTCTTGCTGCCGCTGACGCGATAATGATCGCCGTCGCGCACTGCGCGGGTCTGCAGGTTGGCCACGTCGGAACCGCCACCGGGTTCGGTTACCGCCAGGGCGCAAATCTTCTCCCCGGACAGCACCAGGGGCGCCACACGCTCGCGAACCTCGGGACGCGCCCACTTGACGATGGGCGGCAAGCCGATATCCAGCGACCCCAATCCCGCCACCAGCCCACCGGAACCGCTGCGCATCAACTCTTCGCTGGCGGCCACCTTGGCGAACAGATCGCCTTCATGGCTGCCCCCCAGGGCCTGCGGATAACCGATACCGAGAATGCCGGCCGCGCCGGCCTTGAGATACAACTCACGGGGAAAGCTCTCAGCCTCCTCCCACTGTTCGATGTCGGGGAGGATCTCGCGCTCGACGAAACGTCGCACGCTGTCACGGATCAGTTGGTGGCTGGGATCGAAGTATTCCTGGCAGGCAGACATCGGCAAGCTCCTCTGAAGGGTCGGAGAAACTTACCAAGCGCTTGCTTGGTTTTCAAGAGAGCGCAAGCAACCGTCCGCCGGCGGGCCGGCAGACGGATCGGGTTACAGGGTGATGGGCTTGCGTCCGGCGAAGGAGTGGGCCAGGGTGCCGCCGTCCACCAGTTCCAGCTCGCCCCCCAGGGGCACGCCGTGGGCGATCCGCGAAGCGATCAGGCCCTTGTCGGTCAACAGCTGGGCGATGTAATGGGCGGTGGCTTCGCCTTCCACCGTGGGGTTGGTGGCCAGGATGACCTCGCTAAAGGTGCCCTGCTCTTCGATCCGCGCCAGCAATTGCGGAATGCCGATGGCTTCCGGACCCAGGCCGTCCAGGGGCGAGAGATGCCCCTTGAGCACGAAATAGCGACCGCGATAGCCGGTCTGCTCCACCGCGTAGACATCCATCGGCCCCTCGACCACACACAGCAGGCTGTCGTCGCGTCGCGGATCGGCGCACTGCGGGCAGAGCTCGTCTTCGGTCAGGGTCCGGCACTGGCGGCA
This sequence comes from Pseudomonas sp. FW507-12TSA, assembly GCF_058781435.1. NCBI lineage: Bacteria > Pseudomonadati > Pseudomonadota > Gammaproteobacteria > Pseudomonadales > Pseudomonadaceae > Pseudomonas > Pseudomonas sp. FW507-12TSA. The sequence continues at coordinate 54,856 of NZ_JBYSWT010000028.1, read as the reverse complement.
ATGCCCCACCCCATCCATGGCCTGGCTCAGGGCCTGGGCCAGGCGCAAGCCGCCGCTGCGATCACGCTCGAGCAGTTGCAGGGCCATGCGCTGGGCAGTTTTCTGCCCCACCCCGGGCAAGGTGCGCAAGGCATCGATCAGTTGGCGAATCAGGGGGCTGAAGCTCATGGGCAAAGGTCCGACAAAACGACGAGACGCGGTTTATACCCGCGCCCCGGGATAGCGTCAAATGCTGCCGTCGGTGGCGACCTTGACCACCAGCTTGCCGAAGTTGCGCCCTTCCAGCAGGCCGATGAACGCTTGCGGCGCCTGCTCCAGGCCTTCGACCACATCCTCCTTGAACTTGACCTTGCCCTCGCGCACCCAAGGCGCCATGGCCTTGATGAACTCCGGTTGGCGATCACCGTAGTCGTCGAACACGATGAACCCCTGGATGCGTACCCGCTTGGTCAGCAGGCTGCGTTGCAGCAGCGGCAGGCGATCCGGCCCCGCCGGCAACTCCCGGGCGTTGTACTGGGCAATCAGGCCACACAAGGGGATGCGTGCCTTGTCATTGAGCAACGGCAGCACCGCATCGAACACCTTGCCGCCGACGTTCTCGAAATAGATATCCACGCCCTTGAAGCACGCCTGGGCCAGCTCGTCGGCGAATTCCGGGCTCTTGTGATCGATGCAGGCATCGAATCCCAGTTCCTCCACCACGTAGCGGCATTTGTCGGCCCCACCGGCGACTCCCACCACCCGCAACCCCTTGAGCTTGGCCACCTGCCCCACCACCGAGCCCACCGCCCCGGATGCCGCAGCCACCACCAGGGTCTCCCCGGCCTTGGGCTGGCCGATGTCCATCAACCCCATGTAGGCGGTCATGCCGGGCATGCCCAGCACTCCCAGGGCCATGGACGGGCTGGGCAAGCCCGCCGGTACTGGCACCAGGTTGCGCCCATCGCTGATGCAGTGGCTCTGCCAGCCGGTGGCGCCCACCACCAGGTCGCCTTCCTGGAACTTGGGATTCAGCGAACGCTCGACCCGGCTCACGGCACCACCGGTCATGACTTCGTCGATCTCCACCGGTGCCGCGTAAGATGGCGCATCGCTCATGCGGCCACGCATATAGGGGTCCAGGGACAGGTACAGGGTCTTGAGCAGCACCTGGCCGTCCGCCAGCTCCGGCAGCGCCACCCGCTCCAGGCGAAAGTTCTCTGGAACCGGCGCGCCCTGGGGGCGCGACACCAGTACTACACGCTGATTGAGGGTCATTGTTTGCGGCATCACAGACACTCCGTTATCGATGAATGGACAAGACTGTATAGGGTGCAGACCGTGGCCAGGCACCGGTGTTCGATGTTTCTGCCCCTGGCCGCAGTGGCGCACGGGGCGCTTGGGCCCCGCCGGGCCAATCGACGGGCAAAAAAATGCCAGGCTCCGGGCCTGGCACTGTTCGTTGCAATCCGATACGCCGCAGCGAATCAGAAAGGCAGCTTCATGCCCGGAGGCAGCTGCATGCCGGCGGTCATGCCGGACATCTTTTCCTGGCTGTTGGCTTCGATCTTGCGCACGGCGTCGTTCACCGCTGCAGCGAACAAGTCTTCCAGCACTTCGCGGTCGTCGTCGCTGACGCCTTCCAGCAGGCTCGGGTCGATGCTCACGCGCTTGATGTCATGACGGCCGGTCATGACCACGCTGACCATGTCGCCACCGGCCTTGCCAGTGACTTCGGCGTTGGCCAGTTCTTCCTGCATCTTGGCCATCTTTTCCTGCATCTGCTGCGCCTGCTTCATCAGGCCGGCCATGCCACCTTTCATCATGGTAATTACCTCAAAGTATGGTGATGAGAACGGCGCCCGGCCCTTGGCCGGCGCCCTTTAAGTTAAATGCTCAACCCTGCGCGGCCGGGGCCTCGACAGGTTCAATAGTATCGTGGCGCACCACGGCACCGAACTCCTGGACCATCCGCTGGATGAACGGATCGCCATGAATCGACTCCTCCGCCTCGCGCTGACGGTCGGCGCGACGCCGGGACGCGGCCTGGGCCGGGGTTTCCTGCTCGGGCTTGATCAGCTCGATGTTCAGCGTCAGCGTACGCCCGTGGTACTGGTTCAGCGCCTCGTTGAGACGGCGCTGCTGGGTGGCGTTGAACAGCGCGCTGTGGGCCGGATCCAGATGCAGCAGCCACTGGTCGCCGTCCACCGCGATCAGGGTGCAGTTGGCGGCAATACTGCCTGTCATCCCGGAAATAGGCAGCTTCGGAAACAGTTCCAGCCACTCCAGGGCCAGGCCGGTGGCCGGCATGGCGGCCGGCTCAGGCTCGGGTTCCGGGGCCGGCTCGGCGGTATGTTCGCTGGCCAGTTCATCGAGGTAGCTGTAGGCCGAATCCATGTCCGGCTCGATGTAGTCCTCATCCAGCGGTGGCTCATCGTCCAGGTCGCTCCCCGGGGTCGCGGCATCCACCTGGGCCACGGTCGGCTCGGGCATCGGCGCACTGGCCCACTCGGGGACGTCCGGCACCACGCTGTCCGGCACCGGAGTCAGGACTGCCGGCAACTGCGGTGGCTCGGCGATGACATCCAGCATCGGCTCCACGGCCAGCTGTTGTTCCAGCGGCGGCTCCACCGGATCGTTCCACGGCAGGTCGACTACTTCTTCGGCCTGCACGGCCTCAGGCTCAGGCGCGGCTTCGACCGAGGCCGGGGCCGGCTCGGGTGCTGGCGCAGGTATTGCTGTTGGCGCGACGGCCGGCTCGGCTAACGGCTCCGCGGCAGGAGGTGCGGCAGGAGCCGGAGCGACCGGCACGCTGGTCACAGGCACGGCAACGGACGCGACCGCTGCTGGCGCCGCCACGGCTTGGGCGGAATCAACTGTGGCCTGGCTGATCCCCACTGGCTTTAGCGGTTGTCTCGGTGCATCCGCGGTATCCGCCGGCCGGAAGGCCAGCATCCGCAGCAGGACCATTTCGAAACCGCCACGCGGGTCCGGCGCCAGGGGCAGGTCGCGCCGGCCAATCAGGCCCATCTGGTAATAGAACTGTACGTCTTCGGCCGGCAGGGCCTGGGCCAGGGCCAGCACGCGCTCGCGATCGCCGTGGCCGTTGTCGACGCCCTCGGGCAGCGCCTGGGCGATGGCCACCCGGTGCAGCACGTTGAGGATCTCCGAGAGCACGCCGTTCCAGTCCGGCCCCTGCTCCGCCAAGTGGCGTACCGCCTCCAGCAGAGCCTTGGCATCGCCCTCGATCAGCCCATGGAGCACATCGTAGACCTGGCCGTGATCGAGGGTGCCGAGCATCGCTCGCACATCGGCGGCCATGACCTTGCCCTCGCCAAAGGCGATGGCCTGGTCGGTGAGGCTCATGGCGTCGCGCATCGAACCATCGGCGGCGCGGCCCAGCAGCCACAGGGCGTCGTCCTCGAACGGCACGTTCTCCACACCCAGCACATGGCTCAGGTGCTCGACCACCCGCTCGGGGGTCATGTTCTTCAGGGAGAACTGCAGGCAGCGGGACAGGATGGTCGCCGGCAGTTTCTGCGGATCGGTGGTCGCCAGGATGAACTTGACGTAGGGCGGCGGCTCCTCGAGGGTCTTGAGCAGAGCGTTGAACGAGTGGCTGGAGAGCATGTGCACTTCGTCGATCAGGTAGACCTTGAAGCGCCCGCGGCTCGGGGCGTACTGCACGTTGTCCAGCAGTTCGCGGGTGTCCTCGACCTTGGTCCGGCTCGCGGCGTCGATCTCGATCAGGTCGACGAAGCGCCCTTCGTCGATCTCGGTGCACACCGAACAGGTGCCGCACGGGGTGGAAGTGATGCCCGTTTCACAATTCAGGCATTTGGCAATGATCCGCGCGATGGTGGTCTTGCCCACCCCGCGCGTACCGGTAAACAGATAGGCATGGTGCAGCCGCTGGCTGTCCAAGGCATTGATCAGAGCCTTGAGCACATGGGTCTGGCCGACCATTTCGCGGAACGAGCGCGGACGCCATTTACGTGCAAGAACCTGATAACTCATCGAAAACCGTCGCAACTGGAAAGCGGAAGCCGGTAATGCTAGCGGAGCAAGGGCGAAATTGCATCCGGCGCGCTCGTCTAATCTGTCTAAGCTGCCTTTTGCCAAGGATTGCCCGCTCGCCGATACCCGGAGACTCTATGCGCTGGACCCCAGGCGCCCTGCTTCTGCTCTGCGGCAGCCTGCATGCCACGGAGCCACCCCTGCGCTTCGCCGTCGCCGACAGCTGGGCCATGCCGACCGTCGCGCTGGAGGACGGTCGCCCCAGCGGCGGCATTCTCTACGACACCATGGACAGCCTGGCCCGGCATCTGGGCCTGCGTGCCGAATTCCATGTCCTGGCCCGGGCCCGGATACAGAAGGCCATGGCCCAAGGCGAAGTCGACGTGCGCTGCTACGCCGCCCCTGCCTGGCTGCCGGACCCGTCCGCCGACTACCTGTGGAGCGCCCCGCTGTTCCGCCAGCGCAACTTGCTGGTGAGCACCAGCCCGATACCCGCCGTCGTCAAGCTCGGCGACCTGCCGCGCCAGCACATCGGCACCGTCCTTAGCTATACCTATGCCCCCTTGCAGCCACTGTTCGACGCCAACCTGCTGATCCGCGATGACGCGCGCAACGAACAACAGGTACTGCAGAAGCTGGTGGTGGGCCGCTACCGCTACGCCATCGCCAGCCAGTGGACCCTGGACTGGTTCAACAAGACCCAGGCCAGCGACAACCCGCTGCATGGGGTCGCTCTGGTTCAGGACCAGGCCGTGGGCTGTTATGTGCGCAATGATCCGGCCGTACCGGGCGAACAGATCCTGGGCACTCTGCGGCAAATGAAGGAATCCGGCGAAATCGATGCCATCGTCCAGCGCTACGTCGATTCCGCCCCGCCCGCGCAAACCTCGGCCACGCCCTGAGAGCCGCCGCGCCAGGCTGGCGGCGGCAGATAGCGATGGGCCCACTCCAGCACGGCGCCCGCCGGCATCGGCGCGGCGATGAAATCGCCCATGGCCACCTCGCAGCCCAGGGCCATCAGGCGCTCGCCATGGGCCAGGCTTTCCAGGCCCTCGGCCACCACCTGGCGGCCAAACGCCTGGGCCAACCCCACCAGGGCCTGGACCAGCGCCTGGTCGTCCTGGTCGTGGAGCATGTCGCGCACGAACAAGCGGTCGATCTTGATGGTCTGGGTCCGCAGGTGCTTGAGATAGCTCAGGGACGAATGCCCGGTGCCGAAGTCGCCCAGGGAGAACTGCACGCCAAAACCCTGGCAGGCATCCAGGCAATCACTGACCTTGCGGATGTTGTCGATGGCCACCGACTCGACGATCTCCAAATCCAGCAGGGCTGGAGACACGTCCGGAAAACGATCGAGCATGCCCTTGAGCCGCTCGACGAAATCCGCACGCTGGAAATGCCGGGCGGCGACATTCAGGCTGACCGGCCATTGCTGGCCGGCGGCCTGCCAGCATTGCAACTGGTCCATCACGCCAGCCATGACCCATTCGCCGATATCGACGATCAGGTCGGTCTCTTCCACCTGGGGCAGGAACTCGTGGGCCGCCAGCAATCCGCGCTGCGGATGCTGCCAGCGCAACATGGCCTCCAGGCCCACCACGGTCCCGCTGCGCATGTTCACCTTGGGCTGGAAGAACAACCGCAACTGTCCGCCATCCAGGGCCTGGCGCACCTGCTCGACAGTCTGGTAGGTGACCATCACCTCGCGATCGCGCAATACATCGAACAGGTGGAAGCGGTTGCGGCCGCTCTGCTTGGCCACGTACATGGCCTGATCGGCATGGCGCAGCAGGGTGTCGGCATCCTGGTTGTCGGCAGGAAACAGGGTCACGCCGATACTGGCGAAGACATTGATGTCCTTGCCCTGGATCGAATAAGGCTGGGAAATGGTGGCCAGCACCCGTTGCAGCGCGGCGCGCAACTCCAGCATGTCGCGCACGTAACGCAGGATCAGCACGAACTCGTCGCCCCCCAGGCGCGCCACCACGTCTTCGCCACGAATGATCGAGCGCAGCCGCGCGGCCACTTCCACCAGCAGCAGGTCGCCACAGGCATGGCCATAACCGTCGTTGACCGCCTTGAAGCCATCGAGGTCGAGCATGCATACCGCCAGGGGAATTTCTTCCTGGCGGGAGAACTCCAGGGCCTGGTGCAGTCGGTCGGAGAGGAACGCGCGATTCGGCAGCCCAGTGAGCACGTCATGCCCGACCCGCCATTGCAGTGAATGCAGGAGCTGGCGTTTTTCGCTGACATCGAAACGAATCGAGACATAGCGCACCACGCGCCCCGAACGCGGGTCCACCAGCGGCACCATGGTGCTGTCGACCCAGTACAGGCTACCGTCCTTGGCGCGGTTGCAGATCTCGCCCTTCCATACCTGGCCCCGGGTGATGGTGCTCCACAGCCCGGCGAAGAACTCCGGAGCATGCAGTCCGGAGCTGAGCATGCTGTGGTCGGCGCCGATCAGCTCTTCGCGGCTGTAGCCCGAGACCTGGCAGAACAGGTCGTTGACATAGGTGATGCGTCCGGCCAGGTCGGTTTCGGAAAAAATGGCGGCGGCATCGACGGCCCTGCGGTATTTCTCATCCATGAGTCGAACTCACTGTCGCTAGCGGTTGAACCGCTCGACCAGGGCATGCAGCCCGGAAGAGATGTTTTCCAGCTCGGCGCCACGCAGCACCCCGGCGCTGGCGTTCTCGGCAGTGCGCTGCACCGTGGCGGCGACACTGTTGATCTGTTCCGACACCGATTCGGCTACATGGGACTGCTCCTGCGAAGCGGCGGCCATCTGCTGGCTCATGTCGGTGATGCGCTCGACCGCGGCGCCGATGCCTTGCAAGGCCTGCTGCGCCTGCAATACCTGCTGCACCCCCTGCTCGGCCTCCTCGATCCCCAGGCTGGCGATCTGCACCGCTTCGTCGGCCCCGGCCCGCAGGCTGTGGATGATGCCCTGGATCTGCTCGGTGGATTCCCGGGTCTTGCCGGCCAGGGCCCGCACCTCGTCGGCCACCACGGCGAACCCGCGTCCTTGTTCGCCGGCCCTCGCGGCCTCGATCGCCGCATTCAGGGCCAGCAGGTTGGTCTGGTCGGCGATCGCCTGGATCATGCTCGCCGCCACCATGATGTCCTGGGTCTGCCCGGCCAGGTCCCCAACCGCTTGGTTGATCTGGGTGACCGTGCGCGCCAGCACCTGGATAGCGTCACGGGAAGTGCCTGCCACCTCGCTGCCCTGCTGTGCCAGCAGGTTGGCGGTATGGGCTTGGCTGGCGGTGTGTTGCACATGCTCGGCGACTTCGGTGATCGAAGCGGCCATCTGGGTCATAGCAGCGGCGGTCATGTCGGTTTCCGCTCGCTGCTCCAGAAGAGCGGTCTCGGTGCGGCTGGACAACTGGCTGGAATCGGCCGCCGCTTCCGCCATCTGCCGGGCCAGGTCGCTGAGGCGGGTCAAGGCGGTTTTCAACCGTGCCTCCTCGCTCACCAGGATCATCTGCAGCTGCGCCGCCGGACCAAGGGATTCGCTATAGGCCAGGGCGCAGATCGGATCGGCGAAGGTGTTCGGTGTGCTGCTGACGATCTCCTTGAGTTGTCGTCCCAAGCGACGCTGGGCCAACAGACCGACGCCGAGGAAGCCGGCCAGCGTCAGGCCCTGGGCCGCCAGGGTCGGCAACCAATTGAATGCCGCGAGGCAGGCCGTGGCTACGGCCATGGGCAGCAACAAAGGCCGGGCGCCAGCCTCCAGGCGCCGCCAGGCCGGGACCGGTGATTTGTCGGCACGCAACCTTGCATACAGGGCCTCGGCACGGCTTACCTGCTCCCGGGTCGGCTTGACCCGCACCGACTCATACCCCACCAATCGCCCGTCCTCGAGGATCGGCGTGACATAGGCGCTGACCCAATAGAAGTTGCCGTTCTTGCAGCGGTTCTTCACCACTCCCATCCAACTGCGCCCGGCCTTGAGATAGCGCCACATGGATTCGAACACCGCAGCCGGCATATCCGGATGCCGCACCAGGTTGTGGGTGCTGCCGATCAGTTCGGCCTGGCTGAAGCCGCTCATGGCGGCGAACTCGGCATTGCAGTACGTGATGTGACTGCTGGTGTCGGTGGCGGAGATAAGCCGCTGCTGGTCGGGAAAGGTCTGCTCGATAGAGTTGACCGGCAAATTGAGACGCACTTTAGAACTCCATAGACAGCCTGCAATCAATAGTTGCCGGAGCCGGCATTAATTGATTGGCGATTACTTTCCTGGCGGTACGACTCAATCGGAAGATACGCCCTGATTGCAGCCGTACAGCGGGTTTGCGCCGCGGTTGACCGTCGGTGCGACATAGATCAACTAGGATCAGGTAAGGCGTCAGATGGAGGCGGCGGACGGAGTGTTGGCGGGATTACGAGACGTTCGAGCCTCTGCCAAGTCCTGGGTTTAGGTGAACAAGGGAAATGCAATGATTTCTTGTTTCATAAACCTGCCTTCTGAAACTAGATCACCAAATACCTGTCCGAAGCGCCAATTCTACGAAATGCATCACATTTTGCAAAGCAAGGTGATGAAACATGGTGTTGTCTAATGCCAATATTTATCGTTAAGTTCTTGATTCTAAATGGGAATTGAGCGATGCAAATTTCAAGTTTGGGTGCAGCCATCAAGCGCTATCGAAAGGTAGCGGGGCTTACTCAGGCTGAACTAGGTGAAAAAACCGGTTTTGACCCCAAAACCATCAGCCGCTTCGAAACCGGCACCTACACCCCCAGCGTTGAAGCTCTATTTCTATTGGCCGAAGTACTGGGAGTGAAGCTGAAAGCCTTCTTCGCCGATCTGGGTGATGAAGAGGAACAGCGGGCTTATTTGTTCGGTGTCATTCACAAAGCCACCCCGAAGGATCTGGGAAAGCTGATAGCAGCGGTAGACCAGGCCTTGTCCAAGCCTTGAGCCCCGCAGTCAATCAACCAAGAGAGGCCTGCTCGCCCCCCCCTTGCGAGCAGGTCTCTTTTTCACCTTGCGACTCCTGACAGGAACTGACGGACTCGGCGCATAAGCTGCCGCTCCAATCCAGCCCCCCCAGGAGTCATGATGATCACCAACACCTATTTTTTGCTCTACGTGGATAACCCCATCGCCAGCGCCGACTTCTACAGCCGGCTGCTGGACAAACCGCCGGTGCAGGCTTCGGCGGATTTCACCCTGTTCATCCTCGACTCGGGAATCAAGCTCGGGCTCTGGTCCCGCCAGGTCGTCAGACCCGAATCCCAGGTACTGGCCGGCGGCGGCGAACTGGGCTGGGCCGTGGACAGCCGCGAAGCCGTGGATGAACTGCATCGTCACTGGCAGGCGCTGGGCATCCCCATCGTCCAGGAGCCGACCGTGACGGGTTTCGGCTACACCCTGCTCGCCCTCGACCCGGATGGACACCGCCTGCGAGTGCTGTTCCTCACCGCGAACTGATCCGTTTATTCCCCAAGGGCGCAATCGCCGCCCTTGGGCTGCCCTTCTGCCAGTCATCGGAAATAAATGGAAACATTGCATTGAGCAGCACGCGGCTCATCGCTATCCTTGCGCGCCTATCACTTGTCACAAAATGTAAGGGAATACGATGAAGTACCTGCGTCACCTCATGGCCATGGTCGTGCTCTGCGCCACCCCATTCTTGGCCAACGCTGCCGACACGCCCGACACCAAGGACGCCGAAACCCAGACTGCCGAACAGTTTCTCGCCTCGCTCTCGCCACGCCACGGCAACATCAAGCTACCTGGCGATATCGCCAGCCTCGACCTGAGCAAAGAGTTCTACTACCTCACTCCCAAGGACACCGAGAAGCTGCTGACCGAAGGCTGGGGCAACCCGCCCGGCTTCACCACCCTGGGCATGATCGTGCCCAGCGCCGTCAGCCCGCTGGCCGCCGAAGGCTGGGGAGTGATCATCAGCTACAAGAATGACGGCCACATCTCCGACGACGATGCAGCGAAGATCGACTATCAGGACCTGCTCAAAGAAATGCAGGCCGCGGACGAGGAAGACAACAAAGAACGCAAGGAACAGGGCTACGGTGCCATCCACCTGCTGGGCTGGGCCGAGCAGCCAAGCTATGACGCGCAATCGCACAAGATGTACTGGGCCCGCGAACTCAAGGCCGAAGGCGCTGAAAGCAACACCCTGAACTACAGCATCCGCGTGCTGGGCCGTGAAGGCGTGCTGGAACTCAATGCGGTCGCTTCCATGCAGGACCTGCCCACCATCAAGCGCGAGATTCCCAAGGTGCTGGCCTTCACCAACTTCACCGACGGCAACCGCTACGCCGACTACAACCCGAGCACCGACAAGCTGGCCACCTATGGCCTGGCAGCCCTGGTGGCCGGCGGTATCGCCAGTAAGGCCGGACTGTTCGCCAAGCTCGGGGTCCTGCTCCTGGCGGGCAAGAAGTTCATCGTCATCGGCGTGCTTGCCGTCGTCGCCTTCATCGGCCGACTGTTCAAGAAGAAAAGCTGATCCACTGCACAAGGCCCCGTCAAACCGGGGCCTTGTCGCTCACGGCCCGCGCACTGGCGCTCCTGCGCCAGCGCCAGCGCCCCTCCAACTGCATCGCCATCACACTGCCCAGCACCACCGCCGCCCCCAGCACCACCCCGGAGCGCAACGTCTCGCCCAAGACGACCGCGGCCAACAACATCGCCACCGGCGGGATCAGGTACATGGCGATCGATGCCCGGCTGACCTCGACCCGCGCCAGCACATAGGCCCAGGCCAGGTAGGCCAGCGCGCTGGGAAACACCCCCAGCAACAGCACCGCCAGGTTCACCCGCAAGGGCGCCTGGACAACGGCCTGGGCCAGGCCCGGGGTGTACACCGCCAACAGCAAGGTACCGCCCCAGACAATGTAGCAAGTGGTGGTCAAGAGCCCGTGGCGCCCGGAAAAGCGCCGCAGCAGCACGAAATACAACCCCCAGGAAAAAGCCGCCAGCAGCACCAGCAAGCCCTGCGGCTGGATCGAACCCAGGCCGCGATCACCAGCCACCACCAGCAATGCGCCCACCAGGCCCAGCGCCACACAACTCCAGCGCCAGGCACTGACCGGCTCCTTGAGCCAGGAAAACGCGATCAGGGTGCTGAAGATCGGTGCCGATTGCGCCAACACGCTGGACGCGCCAGCACTCAAACCCTGCTGTCCGTAGTTGAGGCTGACGTGATGCAGGGCGATGGCGAAGAACCCCAGCACCAGCAACCAGGGCATATCGCGCCAGCGCGGCAGGGAAATACCTGCAACCAGTGCAATGCCGACCATGAATACCGAAGCGATGAGAAAGCGCAGCAACGCCAGGTGCCCGGGACTGTAGCCCTCAAGGCCGATATGGATGCCCACCGGCGAATAGGCCCAGCACAAGATGACCATGGCCGTGGCCAGAACCAGTTTCAGCGAGGGCGAGATCTTCACGAGACAAACTTCCAGGCAAGGTAGAGAACTACAGTGTCGCGCCCTCGAAAGCTCATCACAATTGATCAATACTGAGCCCATTGCTCACTGGAAATGAACGATGGAACTGACTCAATTGAAGATGGTGCAGGCCGTGGCCCGCTTCGGCAGCATCGCTCGCGCGGCCGAGCAGCTGCACTGCGTGCCGTCCAATATCACCAACCGCCTCAAGCAGCTGGAAAACGAGCTGGGCACTCCCTTGTTCACTCGCATCGGGCGCGGCCTGAAGATCAGCCCGGCCGGGGAAATCTTCCTCGGCTACAGCGAGCGCATCCTCGCCCTGGTGGATGAGGCCCGGCGCGCGGTCGACAGCCAGGCCGGGCCCAGCGGCCTGCTGCGCCTGGGTTCGATCGAGTCCTGCGCCGGCGGCCGCCTGCCCCCGCTGCTGGCCGAGTATCACCGGCGCTACCCACAAGTCAGCGTAGAACTGGTCACCGGCACCTGGTCGCAACTCTTCGAAGAATTGCGCCACCAGCGCATCGACGGCGCCCTGGTGGCCATCGATACCCTGCCGGCGAAACTGCAGCAAACCGTGCTCTACCACGAACCCCTGGTGCTGATTTCCAGTGCCGGCAGCGCTCCGATCCACAGCGCCAGCGACCTGCAAGGCCAGCACCTGTTCATGTGGCCAGTCGGTTGCCCCTATCGCCGCGCCCTGGAGAACTGGCTCGGCAAGCACGGCCTGAACCTGCCGATCACCGGTTATGCCAGCTGGGGCACTATCATCGGCTGCGTCAGCGCGGGTGTGGGAGTGTCGCTGATCCCCGAAGGCGTACTGGAGCGCTATGCGCAGTCCTCGACCCTGACCGTGCAACGCTTCGATGACCTGGCGCCGGTGGACAACCGTTTTGTCTGGCATCAAGACGTGCAGCAGCACCGCGCCCGGGATGCCTTCGCCCAGCTGCTGCGCGAGAAACTCGGCGCATGAGCGAACCCTGAGCGGTCACGATCGACAGCCCTCCATCACTGCATCAATGAAAGGCGCCTTGCGCGCAAGATATTCACCGATACCGTCGCGGTTACTGGCTTCCAGTTGCAGCTTCAGTTCCTGATAGCGCTGGCGCAGGTTCGGGTCACTGCGCAACAGGTCGCGAAACCCCAGCATCCGCCGGATTTGCCCATGCCCCGCCAGGCACACGTGCACCTTGTGGGTCCGCACCCCATCGACGTCCCGCCGATAGAAATGATGCCCGGCAGACAAGTCGCTGCCCCGGACATAACCCAGGGTCGCCATGAAAGCCTGGCGCAGCGCCTCGTCCCGATGCTGCGCGACCACCAGCAGCACATCGATTTCCGGCTTGGCCGCAAGCCCGGCCACCGCAGTACTGCCCACGTGATGAATGTCCAGCAGCTCGCCGACAAAACCCGGCGCAATGCGCTCGCGCTCCGCGGCGAATGACAGGGGCCATCGCGGGTCGTAGGGGGAAATCTTGCTGGTCAACGCCATGTTCACTCCTTGGATGTGCGTTCGTTTCGATTATCCAGGGCACTACTACACCCTCGCGAGTGCTTCGGCACTTGCCACTCGTCAGCAATATGGCGAAGCGCCATATCGATCTTCTGACTGCATCTAGACTCCGGCAGAACATGAAAAACCATGATCCAACGGAAGGGAATTCGGTGAAACGAGCCTTGTCAGCAGCTCTTTGCCTGGCTTTGTTGTCGGGCTGCACCACCGCCCGCCTATCGACCCGGACTCTCCAGGCAGAGGATCGAGTCATAACAGGTATCGAGCGCAAGGAGTTGGTCAACAACGTCCTTCAGGACGTCCGGATCATCTGCCCCGAGCCCAGCCCCGACGCCTTGAAGACATTCGCAGCATCAGGCACGGCGTCCAAGGAAGATATCGCGGCGCTGTCTGCCGCGTACCAGCAGTCCGGAGCCAGTATTGGCCTGCGTACCCAATCCATCCAGCTCCTGCGCGACCAGCTGTTTGCCGTGTGCCAGGCTTATGCCAATGGGGCGATAACTGCCGACATGTATCAGATGTACATGACCCGCAACCAACGCAACACCGTCGCCATTCTTGCAATCGAGCAACTCACCGGTGTAGCCAAGGGCCCCGCCGTGGCCCTGACCAGCGCCAGTTCGACCGCCAACAGCCAATACCTGCTCGACCAGAGCAAGATAATCAAGGACGCTCAGGACAAATTGGCCAAAATGACCGCTGGCAGTGAAGAAGCCAAAACCATGCAAGGCAATATCGACGCCATGCAGACCCAGCTCAAGCAAGCGCAGCAAGCAATGGTGCAAACCTCCAGCGCAGCAACCCTGAGTGCCGCGCCTGCCACCACTCTTCCTGCCGCAGACGTGCAGGCAATTGCCGAAGCGGTCCAGCGCATTACCGAAATGACCACCTGGACCAACGACCTGTTCTACATCTGCCTCAACGCCTATGCGAACCTGCCCAGCGCACGCCGGCCCCCATCATTGGACAGCGCTTGCGCGAAGATCTATGACAATCTCGCCCAGGCCAACCTGCTCCAGCTCAAACACATGATCGGTCTTGAAGGTACAACAGGATCGGCTGCCGCCGCTCCGGATGCCAAGCCAGCAGCGCCTGCGCCCAAGGGAGGTAAAAAGCTCAAACCTGATTTCAGCAAACTGGATGGCATTCCTCTCCACCTCAGAAAACCATTGGATTCCAGCAAATCGCTGTTTGATCCCGGCCTCTGAGTCGCCATGCCAAGGACAACTGCGACCGTTGCTGATTCTTCCGCAGTTCGTTCTCCGAACTAGCGCAGAGAGGTCTTTTAAAATGGAAACGAAGCAGTCCTGCGACTTGACTCAACGATGAGCAGTCGAAGATAGGGGTATGCAGGATTGGAAAAGATACGAAACAAGGCCCAAACACGCGCTAAAGCCTTTGAATTCGTTGAGACTCAATCATCTAGATGATTGGAGGCAGCCCCACCAGCCACACCCCGGCACACAATGTTCCCGCTGTGGCTGCTCCCTTCCGGGCCTGACCAGGTTAACGGGTAATCGTTGCGGGGGGACCGATGGGGCCACCATAACGACGCTCACCTGACGGCGAGCCGCGCCATTGTACCTATCTGAGTTGAAGATACAACCGCTCATTGCAGAATAAAAAACTCGAAGAGCTTCAAGCACTTGGAGTGTCACCAAGCAGGGCCGGCGGGCGCTGGCTCGCGCCGGCCGGCCCACGCTTCAGGCCGAAGCGGAAATGCCGTGCTCACCGAGGAAGGCGACGAATGCCTCCTCGTCCAGCACCTTCAGGCCCAGTTCGTTGGCCTTGGCCAATTTGGAACCGGCCCCGGGACCTGCCACCACGCAATGGGTCTTGGCCGAAACCGAACCAGCCACCTTGGCTCCCAGGCTTTCCAGCTTGTCCTTGGCCACATCGCGGCTCATCAACTCCAGGGAACCGGTCAGCACCCAGGTCTGGCCGGCCAGGGGCAAGCCTTCGACCGCCTTCTTCTCGCTCTGCCAGTGCATGCCGAAGTCACGCAACTGTTGCTCGATGGCCTGGGCCAACTGGGCATTGGCCGGATTGTCGAAGAACTCACGGACCGCCTTGGCCTGCTTCTCCGGCAAGGCCTGGCGCATGTCCAGCCAATCGGCGTCGATCACCCCTTGCAAGGAACCGAACTTGTCCGCCAGCTTCTGTGCCGCGCCCGGCCCCACTGAAGGAATGTTCAACTTGTCGAGCATGCCGCCCAGGGTGGTGCTGGCGGCGAATTCCGCCCCCAGCTCGCCCTGGTCCTGCAGCACCAGGGCGCACTGGTCCGCCGCCAGCAAGGCGCCGATCACCTGCTGGTTATGGCTGTCCTCGAAGAAACTGTGGATTTCATGGGCGACTTCCAGGCCGACATCCGGCAAGTAGGTCAACACCTGCGGCAACGCCAGGCGTACCCGCTCCAGGGTGCCCAGGGAACGCGCCAGGACCTTGGCGGTCTCTTCGCCGACATCGGGGATGCCCAGGGCATAGACGAAACGCGCCAGTGACGGGCGCTTGCTGTCTTCGATGGCCTTGAGCAGCTTGTTGCTGGAGACCTCGGCAAAGCCTTCCAGGTCGATGATCTGCTCGTACTTGAGCTTGTAGAGATCGGCCGGCGAGGCGATGAGCTGCTCGTCCACCAGTTGCTCGATGGTCTTGTCCCCCAGGCCTTCGATATCCATGGCACGCCGGGAGACGAAGTGGATGATCGCCTGCTTGAGCTGCGCACCGCAGGCCAGGCGGCCCACGCAGCGATAGACCGCACCTTCGCTGACGGTTTCGCGGCCCTTGCTGCGCTTGACCAGTTGCGTGCGCTCGACATGGGAACCGCAGACCGGGCAGCTTTCGGGAATCTGCACCGCCCGGGCATCCTCCGGGCGCCGCTCGGTGACCACTTGCACCACCTGCGGGATCACGTCGCCAGCACGCCGGATGATCACCGTGTCGCCGATCATCAGCCCCAGGCGCGCCACTTCGTCCATGTTGTGCAAGGTGGCGTTGGATACGGTCACCCCCGCCACCTTGACCGGTTTCAAGCGCGCCACCGGCGTTACCGCGCCGGTACGACCGACCTGGAACTCCACATCCAGCAGCTCGGTGAGCTCTTCCATGGCCGGAAACTTGTGGGCGATGGCCCAGCGCGGCTCCCGGGCCCGGAAGCCCAGCTCGCGCTGGGAAGCGATGCTGTTGACCTTGAACACCACGCCGTCGATTTCGTAGGGCAGCGCGTTACGCCGGTCGCCGATCTCGCGGTAGTAGTCCAGGCACTCGTCGATCCCCTTGGCCAGGCGCAGCTCGCGACTGATGGGCATGCCCCACTGCTTGAGCTGCTCGAGGTTGCCGATATGGGTATCGGCGATGTCCGCCGTGACCTGGCCCAGGCCGTAGCAGCAGAACTCCAGGGGCCGACTGGCGGTGATCTTCGAATCCAGCTGGCGCAGGCTGCCCGCCGCGGCGTTGCGCGGGTTGGCGAAGGTCTTGCCGCCCGTCTCCAGTTGCGCGGCGTTCAAGCGCTCGAAGCCGGCCTTGGACATGAACACTTCACCGCGCACTTCCAGGGTCGCCGGCCAACCACTGCCCTGCAGCTTCAGCGGAATGTTGCGCACGGTACGCACGTTGACGCTGATGTCCTCGCCGGTGGTGCCGTCGCCACGAGTGGCGCCACGCACCAGCAGGCCGTCCTGGTACAGCAGGCTGACCGCCAGGCCGTCGAGCTTGGGCTCGCAGCTGTACTCCACCGCCGCGCCACCACCGAACAGGTCGCCGCTCGGCAGGTCCAGGCCCTCATTGACCCGGCGATCGAACTCGCGCATGTCGACTTCTTCGAAGGCGTTGCCCAGGCTGAGCATGGGGATCTCATGGCGGACCTGGGTGAAGGCCGAGAGCGCGGCGCTGCCGACCCGCTGGGTCGGCGAGTCGCTGGTCACCAGCTCCGGATGCTCGGCCTCCAGGGCCTTGAGCTCGCGGAACAGGCGGTCGTACTCGGCGTCAGGGATACTGGGCTCGTCGAGCACGTGGTAGCGATAGTTGTGCAGGTCCAGCTCGGCACGCAGCTCAAGAATGCGGGTTTCGGCGGCGGTCATGGGGTTCTCTCATAAAGCAAAAGAGCAGCCTAGGCTGCTCGATCGAAGATGGTGTTCAGGCTTGGCTGGCCAGTCGACTCCTACAGGATAGATCCCGCTTCGGCGAAATCGCTGGCCAGCGATCAGAGGGTCACCGCTTCTGGGTCAGGGCACGGCGCTCGAACTCGACGATGCGCTGGCGGTAGTGTTCGATGGTCTGGGCGGTCAGGACGCTGCGCTGGTCATCCTTGAGCTCGCCATTGAGTTCCTGGGACAACTTGCGCGCCGCGGCCACCATCACGTCGAAAGCCTGTTTCGGATGACGTGGGCCCGGCAGGCCCAGGAAGAAGCTCACGGCCGGGGTACTGAAGTGGTCGATATCGTCCAGGTCGAACACCCCGGGCTTGACCGCGTTGGCCATGGAGAACAGCACCTCGCCGTTGCCAGCCATGCTTTCGTGGCGGTGGAAGATATCCATCTCGCCAAAACGCAGGCCGCTCTCGAGGATGTTCTGCAACAGCGCCGGCCCCTTGAAGCCCGCCGCATCACGGCAGATCACGCTGATCACCAGCACTTCCTCGGCCTGGGGCTGCTCCTTGTCGCCGAAGCTGGCAGCCTTGCCTTCATCGGCCGGGAAATCATCGTCACGACTGCTGAAGCTCGGACCGTTGTCCAGATCCAGGTCCAAGTTGAGGTCGCCCTGCTGCGGCTCGCTACCACGCTTGCCGCGCTTGGACGAAGAACTTTCCCGAGGCTCGCGGGCCGGCATGCTCACCGAAGGCAAGTCATGCTCATCCAGTTGCGGCTCCTTGTGGTTGTCCAGCACCCGGGACGGACCCAGCAGTTCGGCATTGCCTTCCTCATCCGGCAAGTTGGAAAGACTTCGATCAAGACGGAACTTCAACTTGCCCTTGCCGCCGCGCATACGCCGCCAGCCATCAAAAAGAATACCGGCGATGACAATAATGCCGATGACGATCAGCCACTCGCGCAGACCGATTTCCATGTAATCCCGTGCCTCTATGAAAAATGCTGAAAAATAAGGGGCTTACAATCTGCAAACCGCTTTAAAACGTGGCGCCAACTCTATGTTCTGAATGGCCTTTTGCTCACGCGTAGAAAAAATTGACATTAAACTAGCACGACCAAAGGCAACTTTACACCGTCTGTCGCAACGCTTATGGCCAATATGTCGCCTGGCTGGCCCGACAATGGCGAAAAACCTCCTGCGCTGCCCCCGACAGCCCCCTCAACCCCGCTGGTTCAAGCGTCCACCATCGCCATGGCCTCTTCGACGTCCACGGCCACCAGGCGCGAACAACCGGGCTCGTGCATCGTCACGCCCATCAATTGATCGGCCATCTCCATGGCGATCTTATTGTGGGTGATATAGATGAACTGCACCGTTTGCGACATCTCCTTGACCAGCTTTGCATAGCGTCCAACGTTAGCGTCATCCAGCGGTGCGTCAACTTCGTCGAGCATGCAGAAAGGTGCCGGATTCAACTTGAAGATGGCGAATACCAGGGCCAGTGCGGTCAGTGCCTTTTCTCCACCGGAGAGCAAATGAATGGTGCTGTTCTTCTTCCCCGGAGGGCGCGCCATGATCGTCACCCCTGTATCGAGTAGATCTTCGCCCGTCAGTTCCAAATAAGCGCTGCCGCCACCGAAAACTTTTGGAAACAATGCCTGTAGGCCACCATTGATCTGGTCGAAAGTGTCCTTGAAACGATTCCGGGTTTCCTTGTCGATCTTGCGGATCACGTTTTCCAGGGTTTCCAGGGCCTGTACCAGGTCGGCATCCTGGGCATCCAGGTAGCGCTTGCGCTCGGACTGCTGGCGGTATTCGTCGATCGCCGCGAGGTTGATCGCCCCCAGGCGCTGGATCCGCGCCGCAATCCGCTCCAGTTCCTCTTCCGCGGCCGGCTCGCTGGCATCCGCCGCCAGGGTCGCCAGTACCCCATCCAGGTCATAACCATCGGCCAGCAACTGCTCCTGCAGCGCCTTGCGCCGCACGCTCAGCGCCTGCCACTCCATCCGTTGCTGCTCGAGCTGCCCGCGAATCAACTGCGACTGCTGCTCGGCCTGGCTGCGACGCTTCTCGGCTTCACGCAATTCACGGTCGGCGTCTTCCATGGCGATCTGCGCGGCCTTGAGCTCGACATCCACGCTCATGCGCCGCTCCAGCAACTCTTCGAGCTTGAGGCGCAATTCTTCCAGGGGCGCCTCGCCCTCCTCCAGGTTGAGGCTCAACTGTTCGCGCTTCTCGGTCAGGCGCTCGGACTGCATCTCCAGGCGCTCCAGGGCCTGGCGCGTGGAGTCGTGCTGGGCCTTGAGCGAGCCCATGCGCACCGCCAACTGATGGGCGTGGTCCTTATGCTGGCGGGCCTCCTGGCGCACCCGGTCGAGACGCTCGCGCAAGCTGTCGCGCTGGGCCAGCAGCGACTCGCGCTGCTCGGTGTCCAAGGCCATGCCATCCAGCGCATCCTGCAGCTGCAGGCGCGCCTCGCCGATCTGCTCATGCTCCAGTTCGCGCTGCTCAGCCAGCTCCACCAGTTCCTCGTCGAGGCGGCTGCGGCGCAGATGCAACTGCTCGGCCTTGGCTTTGCCAGCGGACAACAGGGCTTTCAACTCACCCTGCTGGCGAGCCTCGTCCTGCAATAGCCGGCGCAGATGCTCACGCCCGTTTTCCTGCTGGCGCTGCTGGGCCCGCAGGTTGAGCAACTGGCTTTCCAGGTCCTCGACACTGGCTTCACGCTCATCGCGCTCGAGTATCAGTTGCTGGATTTCCTGGCCCCGGGCCAACACCCCACTCTGCGCGTCGCCGGCGCGGCGCACCCGCAGGAAATGCCGGCCGACCCAATAACCGTCGCGGCTGATCAGGCTCTGCCCCGCCGCCAACTGGCCACGCAAGGCCAAGGCCTGCTCGAGGCTGTCCACCGGCTTGACCTGGCCCAACCAGGGCGCCAGGTCGACCTGGGACTGCACCTGGTCCAGCAAACTGCCGGGCAAGGACGAAGCCTCTCCCGGCAGGCTCAACAAGCGCAGGTCGCCCTGCTCGAACCCACCCAGGTCGATACCGGTGAAATCCTCCACCAGCACTGCCTGCAGGTCGGCACCCAACACGGTTTCCACCGCCAGCTCCCAGCCGGCCTCCACCTGCAGGTCATCGGCCAGGCGTGGGCGCTCGGCCAGTTGCTGCTCACGCAGCCATTGGGCAGTGCCGGTGTCCGGATCCAGGGCCGCTTGCTGCAGGGCCTCCAGGGACGCCAGGCGACCGTTGAGCCGCTGCAACTCGCCCTGGGCTTGTTGCTGGGTCTGGGTCGCCTGCTGCAACTGCTGACGCAGTTGTTCCAGGCGCTCGACCTGAGACTCCTCGCTGGCTTGCAAGTCCTCCAGGGTGGCCTCGCTGGCGGCCAGTTGTTCATTGAGCTCGAGCATGGCCGCGTCTTCCGGATCGGCGGTCAGTTGCTCACGCTCTTCGCCCAAGCGTCGCTGGCGCTCGGCCAGGCGCTCCAGGCTGGCCTCCAACTGCTGGATGCGTGACTGCTGCACTTCCGCCTGGCGCCTTGGCTCGGCGGAACTGAGGTTGAAGGCGTCCCACTGCTCCTGCCAGCCATGCATGGTGGCCTCGGACTCCTCCAGGGCCGCCGCGGCTTCCTCGGCAGCGGCGCTGGTGAGCTCCTGTTCGGGCTCGAGCATCGCCAACTCTTCGCCCAGGGTCGCCAGCAAGGTGCGGTCGTGGCCCAGGTGCGATTCGGTCTCCAGGCGCGCGCGCTCGGCTTCCTTCAAATCGTCCTGTAACTGGCGCAGGCGCTGCTGACCGTGCTGGATGCTCTGCTCGACCCGGGCGATGTCGCCACCTACCGAGTAGAAACGCCCCTGCACCTGGTTGAAGCGCTCGGACAGCTCATGATGGCCGTCGCGCAGGCGCTCGATGGCGGCATCGGCGTTGCGCTGCTCGGCCACCAGGGCTTCGAAGCTGACCTCCTGGCTGCCGATCACCGACTCGCGCTGCCCCACCTGCTCGTTCAGCGCCTGCCAGCGCAAGGCCGACAGTTGCGCCTTGAGCTGACGCTCCTCGGCCTTGTATTCCTGGTATTTCTCAGCGGCCTGGGCCTGGCGATGCAGGCGCTCGAGCTGGCGCTCCAGCTCCTCGCGCAAGTCGGTCAGGCGCGCCAGGTTCTCATGGGTGCGACGGATGCGGTTTTCCGTCTCGCGCCGGCGCTCCTTGTACTTGGAAATGCCAGCGGCTTCCTCGATGAAATTGCGCAGGTCCTCGGGCTTGGCCTCGATCAGCTTGGAGATCATGCCCTGCTCGATGATCGAGTAGCTGCGCGGCCCGAGGCCGGTGCCCAGGAAGATGTCGGTGATATCCCGGCGACGGCATTTGGCACCGTTGAGGAAATAGCTGTTCTGGCTATCGCGGGTGACCTTGCGCCGGATCGAGATCTCGGCATAGGCGGCATACTCGCCCACCAGGGTGCCATCGGAGTTGTCGAATACCAGTTCGATGCTCGCCTGGCTCACCGGCTTGCGGCTGGTGGAACCGTTGAAGATGACGTCGGTCATCGATTCGCCGCGCAGGTTCTTCGCCGAGCTTTCGCCCATCACCCAGCGTACGGCGTCGATGATGTTCGACTTGCCGCAGCCATTGGGCCCGACCACCGCCGCCATGTTACTGGGGAAGTTGACCGTGGTCGGATCGACGAAGGACTTGAACCCCGCCAGCTTGATGCACTTGAGTCGCACGTTTATGCATCCGCCAGGGCAGACACCACCAGGTCGCTGCTGCGCTGGCCGTAGGCGGTCAGTACCCGGCGGATCTGCGCCAGGTCACGGGCCAGCACGGCAGCCAGCAATTGCTCGAACAACTGAAGGTACTCGCTCATGGACGCCTTGCGCTGGTCCAGCGCCAGGTAATAGGCGCGGCTCATGGCCGGGTGCAGGTTCTCGACGGTCTCCTGCAGGTACGGGTTGTTGGCGAAGGGATAGGCGGCGCGCATCACGCTGAAGCTGTCTTCGACGAAGGCGCGGATGTCCTGGCTCTGGTAGGCACTTTCCAGGCGTTGCTGGATCTGCAGGAACGGCGCCATGTCGCTTTGCTGCTGCCAGCCGCTGGCTACCGAATTGCCGAGCAGGATGTACATCTCGCTCATCAGGGTGCAGAGGCTGCGGACCTTGTGCTCGGTGAGCTCGGTCACGTGGGCGCCACGGCGCGGCAGGATGGCGATCAGGTGGCGACGCTCCAGAATCAGCAAGGCCTCGCGCACCGAGCCGCGGCTGACATTGAGAGCCAGGGTGACCTTCTGTTCCTGAATGCGCTCCCCAGGCTTGAGATCCCCGCGAATGATACGTTCGGCGAGGTGGTGAGCAATTTGCTCGGCGAGACTGTCCGGCGCCTTGAACGTCATGGTTTTCCTTCAGAATCTTTAATCGGCACAAGCGGCGAAGTGTAGCGCAATTGATACCTCGGCGCGGAGTGCCACGGCAG
The DNA here is from genome assembly GCF_058781435.1 of Pseudomonas sp. FW507-12TSA. Lineage (NCBI taxonomy): Bacteria > Pseudomonadati > Pseudomonadota > Gammaproteobacteria > Pseudomonadales > Pseudomonadaceae > Pseudomonas > Pseudomonas sp. FW507-12TSA. Next base: position 32,376 of record NZ_JBYSWT010000028.1, on the reverse strand, counting down.
CGGAATTTGCCATGAAACCCGCACATAGACGGCTATTGGTCGGGTCTGCACCGATGGTTGTCGACTGACGCCCGGCCCCGCGCCTGCGGCCACGAGGATCTTGGTCATACTTGAATTGTTGGGCGAATAAATTTCCTGACCTTGAAGTCAGAAAATCATTGACCGAAAAGTCAGACATGACTAAATTCGGCCCACGTCGCTTAACAACAATAATGAGTTTGCGAGGCCTTCCGTGATCCAGTTTCTACTCAACCAGGAGCTCCGCAGCGAGCACACCCTGGACCCGAACCTGACCGTGCTCGACTACCTGCGCGAACACCTGGGCAAGCCTGGCACCAAGGAAGGCTGTGCCAGCGGTGACTGCGGGGCCTGCACCGTGGTGGTCGGCGAACTGCAAGTCGATGCCCGGGGCGGCGAATCGATCCGCTACCGCAGCCTCAACTCGTGCCTGACCTTCGTGTCCTCCCTGCACGGCAAGCAGCTGATCAGCATCGAAGGCCTCAAGCACCAGGGCCAGTTGCACAGCGTGCAGCAGGCCATGGTCGACTGCCATGGTTCGCAGTGCGGCTTCTGCACGCCGGGCTTCGTCATGTCGCTGTTCGCCCTGCAGAAGAACAGCAGCCAGCCCGACAGCCACAAGGCCCACGAAGCACTGGCCGGCAATCTGTGCCGCTGCACCGGCTACCGGCCGATCCTCGCTGCCGCCGAACAGGCCTGCGCTGATGAACGCGGCGACCAGTTCGATGCCCGCCAGGCCGAGACCATCGCCCGCCTCAAGGCCATCGCCCCGCAAGACACCGCCGAGCTCAACAGCGGCGACAAGCGCTGCCTGGTGCCCCTGACCGTCGCCGACCTGGCCGATCTCTACGACGCCTATCCCCAGGCCCGCCTGCTGGCCGGCGGCACCGACCTGGCACTGGAGGTGACGCAGTTCCACCGCACCCTGCCGGTGATGATCTACGTCGGCAATATCGCCGAGCTCAAGCGCATCGAACACTTCGAGGACCGCCTGGAGATCGGCGCAGCCACCGCCCTCACCGATTGCTACGACGCCCTGCGCGGCGAATACCCGGACTTCGGCGAACTGCTGCAACGCTTCGCCTCGCTGCAGATCCGCAACCAGGGCACCCTGGGCGGCAACATCGGCAACGCCTCGCCCATCGGCGACTCGCCGCCGCTGCTGATCGCCCTGGGCGCGCAGATCGTGCTGTGCAAGGGCCAGGTGCGCCGGACCCTGGCCCTGGAGGATTACTTCATCGACTACCGCGTCACCGCCCGCCAGGACAGCGAGTTCATCGAGAAGATCATCGTGCCCCGCGCCAGCGCCGAGCGGCAGTTCCGCGCCTACAAGGTGTCCAAGCGCCTGGACGACGATATCTCCGCGGTCTGCGCGGCCTTCAACCTGCGGATAGTCGACGGCGTGATCGAGGAAGCGCGCATCGCCTTCGGCGGCATGGCCGCAACCCCCAAGCGCGCCAGGCACTGCGAGGCGATCCTGACCGGCGCCGACTGGACCCAGGCGAGCATCGAGCAGGCCTGCGCGGCCCTGGTCCAGGACTTCACGCCGCTCTCGGATTTTCGCGCGAGCAAGGAATACCGCCTGCTGAGCGCGCAGAACCTGCTGCGCAAGTACTTCATCGAACTGCACACACCGCACATCGAGACTCGGGTGACCGCTCATGTCTAACCAGCACAAGGTCGAAAAGACCCAGGACGAACTCTCGGCCCTGTTTCGCCAGGACCTGACCACCGGCGTCGGTCGCAGCGTCAAGCATGACAGCGCCGAAAAACACGTGTCCGGCGAAGCGGTGTACATCGACGACCGCCTGGAATTCCCCAACCAGCTGCACGTCTATGCCCGGCTCTCGGACCGTGCCCACGCCCGGGTCATCAGCATCGACACCACCCCCTGCCATGCCTTCGAAGGGGTGCGCATCGTCATCACCCACCAGGACACTCCCGGCCTCAAGGACATCGGCCCGCTGCTGCCCGGCGACCCGTTGCTGGCCATCGACACCGTGCAATACGTCGGCCAGCCGGTGCTGGCGGTGGCCGCCCGCGACCTGGATACCGCTCGCCAGGCCGCCATGGCCGCGATCATCGAGTACGAGGACCTGGAACCCGTGCTGGACGTGGTCGAGGCCCTGCGCAAGCGCCACTTCGTGCTCGACAGCCACACCCACCAGCGCGGCGACTCGGCCAGCGCCCTGGCCAGCGCCAGGCACCGCATCCAGGGCACCCTGCACATCGGCGGCCAGGAGCACTTCTACCTGGAGACCCAGATCTCCTCGGTGATGCCCACCGAAGACGGCGGCATGATCGTCTACTGCTCGACCCAGAACCCCACTGAAGTGCAGAAGCTGGTGGCCGAGGTGCTGGATGTCTCGATGAACAAGATCGTGGTGGACATGCGCCGCATGGGTGGTGGCTTCGGCGGCAAGGAAACCCAGGCTGCCAGCCCCGCCTGCCTGTGCGCGGTGATCGCGCGCCTCACCGGCCAGCCGGCCAAGATGCGCCTGCCCCGGGTCGAGGACATGCTGATGACCGGCAAGCGCCACCCGTTCTACATCGAATACGACGTGGGCTTCGACGACAGCGGCCGGCTGCACGGCATCCAGCTGGAGCTGGCGGGCAACTGCGGCTGCTCGCCGGACCTGTCGGCGTCCATCGTCGACCGGGCGATGTTCCACGCCGACAACTCGTACTACCTGGGCGACGCCACGGTCAACGGCCACCGCTGCAAGACCAACACTGCCTCCAACACCGCCTATCGCGGTTTCGGCGGCCCCCAGGGCATGGTCGCCATCGAGGAAGTGATGGATGCCATCGCCCGTCACCTGCACCTGGACCCGCTGGCCGTGCGCAAGGCCAACTACTACGGCAAGACCGAGCGCAACGTCACCCACTACTACCAGACCGTCGAGCACAACATGCTCGAGGAAATGACCGCCGAACTGGAAGCCAGCAGCCAGTATGCCGAGCGCCGCGAAGCCATCCGGCTGTACAACGCCAACAGCCCGGTGCTGAAGAAAGGCCTGGCCCTGACCCCGGTGAAATTCGGCATCTCGTTCACCGCCAGCTTCCTCAACCAGGCCGGCGCGCTGGTCCACGTCTACACCGACGGCAGCATCCACCTCAACCATGGCGGCACCGAGATGGGCCAGGGCCTGAACACCAAGGTGGCCCAGGTGGTGGCCGAGGTGTTCCAGGTCGATATCGGCCGGGTGCAGATCACTGCCACCAATACCGACAAGGTGCCCAATACCTCGCCGACCGCGGCCTCCAGCGGCGCCGACCTCAACGGCAAGGCGGCACAGAACGCGGCGCAGACCATCAAGGACCGGCTGGTGGAGTTCGCCGCGCGCAAGTACCAGGTCAGCGAGGAAGATGTGGAGTTCCACAACGGCCACGTGCGGGTTCGCGAGCTGATCCTGACCTTCGAGGAACTGATCCAGCAGGCGTATTTCGCCCAGGTGTCGCTGTCCAGCACCGGCTTCTACAAGACGCCGAAGATCTACTACGACCGCGCCCAGGCCCGCGGCCGGCCGTTCTACTACTTCGCCTTCGGCGCGGCCTGCGCCGAGGTGCTCGTCGATACCCTGACCGGCGAATACAAGATGCTGCGCACCGATATCCTGCATGACGTCGGCGCGTCGCTGAACCCGGCCATCGACATCGGCCAGGTGGAAGGCGGCTTCATCCAGGGCATGGGCTGGCTGACCACCGAGGAATTGGTCTGGAACGCCAAGGGCAAGCTTGAGACCTGCGGCCCGGCCAGCTACAAGATCCCGGCAGTGGCCGACATGCCGGCGGACTTGCGGGTCAAGCTGGTGGAAAACCGCAAGAACCCGGAAGACACAGTGTTCCACTCCAAGGCGGTGGGCGAACCGCCGTTCATGCTCGGCATCGCCGCCTGGTGCGCCATCAAGGACGCCGTGGCCAGCCTTGGCGACTACCGGCACCAGCCACGGATCGACGCCCCGGCGACCCCGGAACGGGTGCTCTGGGGCTGTGAACAGATGCGCCAGCTGCAGGTGGCGAAAGCCGTAGAGAGCGAATCCGAGCTGGCTCCGCTCTAGACCCAGGCGCGCCTGTCGCGGGCAGCCTGGCTCCTGCCGGGATGGCATTTCCCTGGAGGAGCCAGGCTTGCCCGCGATGAGGCCCGAACAGACAACAGCGATGTCGAGGTGAACATGTACGACTGGATCAGCGCCCTCGCCGACCTGCAGAACCAGGGTGAACCCTGCGTGCTGGTGACCATCATCGAAGAGCTGGGCTCGACCCCGCGCAACGCCGGTTCGAAGATGGTGGTCAGCGCCAGCCGGGCCTTCGACACCATCGGCGGCGGCCACCTGGAATACAAGGCCATGCAGATCGCCCGGCAGATGCTCGCCAGCGGCCGGCAAACCACCCACCTGGAGCGCTTCAGCCTCGGCGCCAGCCTCGGCCAGTGCTGCGGCGGGGCCACGGTGCTGCTGTTCGAGCCCATGGGCCAGGTGCAGGCGCAAATTGCCGTGTTCGGTGCCGGCCATGTCGGCCGCGCCCTGGTACCCTTGCTCGCCGCGCTGCCCTGCCGGGTGCGCTGGATCGACTCGCGGGAGCAGGAATTCCCCGAACAGATTCCCCAGGGGGTGCGCAAGATCGTCAGCGAGGAGCCGGTGGACGAGATCGATGACCTGCCCCCAGGCAGCTATTGCATCGTCATGACCCATAATCACCAGCTGGACCTGGAGTTGACCGCCGCCCTGCTCAAGCGCAACGATTTCACCTATTTCGGCCTGATCGGCTCCAGGACCAAGCGGGTGAAGTTCGAACATCGCCTGCGCGATCGCGGCTTCGACGCGGCTACCGTGCAACGCATGCGGTGCCCCATGGGGCTGGGCGAGGTCAAGGGCAAGCTACCCGTGGAAATCGCCATCTCCATCGCCGGTGAAATCATCGCCACCTACAACGCCCATTTCGGCCAGCCCAGCGTCACCGCCGAACCCATTGCCCAGCTGCTGCCGGTCTCGCGCCGCAGCCAGGCCTCGAACTGAAACAGCCACACACTTGAGAATGACCATGTCCCAGACTCGCAAAGCCTACCGTGCCGCCATCCTGCACAGCATCGCCGACCCGGCGCAGGTCGGAATCGAAGCCTCCTACGAGTACTTCGAGGACGGCCTGCTGGTGGTGGAAAACGGCCGGATCAGCGCCCTTGGCCATGCCAGCGAACTGCTCGCGAGCCTGCCCGCCGAGGTACCGGTGAACCATTACCCGGACGCGCTGATCACCCCGGGCTTCATCGACACCCATATCCACCTGCCGCAGACCGGCATGGTCGGCGCCTACGGCGAACAACTGCTGGACTGGCTCAATACCTACACCTTCCCCTGCGAAAGCCAGTTCGCCGACCGGGCCCACGCCGACGAAGTGGCCGACGTGTTCATCAAGGAGCTGCTGCGCAACGGCACCACCACCGCCCTGGTGTTCGGCAGCGTGCACCCCCAGTCGGTGGATGCTTTCTTCAGCGCCGCGCAGAAGCTCGACCTGCGGATGATCGCCGGCAAGGTGATGATGGACCGCAACGCCCCGGACTACCTGGTCGACACCGCCGAGTCCGGCTACCAGGACAGCAAGGCATTGATCGAGCGCTGGCATGGCAAAGGTCGCCTGCACTACGCAGTGACCCCGCGCTTCGCCCCCACCAGCACCCCGCAGCAGTTGACCCTGGCCGGCCAGTTGCTCAAGGAATATCCCGATCTCTACATGCAGACCCACATCAGCGAGAACCTGCAGGAAATCGAGTGGGTCAAGGAGCTGTTCCCCGAGCGCAAGGGCTACCTGGACGTCTACGACCATTACCAGTTGCTGGGCGAACGCTCGGTGTTCGCCCATGGCGTGCACCTGTGCGACGACGAATGCGCGCGCCTGGCGCAGACCGGTTCGGCGGTGGCCTTCTGCCCGACCTCGAACTTCTTCCTCGGCAGCGGCCTGTTCAACCTGCCGATGGCCGAGAAGCACAAGCTCAATGTCGGCCTGGGCACCGATATCGGCGCCGGCACCAGCTTCTCGCTACTCAACACCCTCAATGAGGCCTACAAGGTGATGCAGTTGCAGGGCGCGCGCCTGAGCCCGTTCAAATCCCTGTACCTGGCCACCCTCGGCGGCGCCCGGGCCCTGCGCCTGGAAGAACGGATCGGCACCCTGCACCCCGGCACCGACGCCGACTTCCTGGTCCTGGACTACAAGGCCACGCCGCTGCTGGAGTACCGCCTGCAACAGGCCAAGAGCATCGCCGAGACCCTGTTCGTGCTGATGACCCTGGGCGACGACCGCACCGTGCTGCAGACCTACGCCGCCGGCCAGCAAGTGCACCAGCGCTGATCGGTCCCCGGCGCCAAGGATCCCCCGCTCGACACCGCTCGACCAGGGGATTTTTCATGGAGTCGCAACCTGCTGCGCACGCTCGCGCCGACCATCGGCAAAGAGCTCACGCGGATGGGCTCGCACTGCGTATCATCTGTCCCCTTCGCCCGGGCCCTGCTGCTCTGCCCCGGGCCCCATGGAGCAACAAGGGGCGTCGCCGCAGGCCGCCCCCGAACCGGAAGAAAGCACATGAGAGAGCTAGCTGAACTTGGCATCTACTACCAGAACTGCGTCATCGAACGGCCCATCCCGAGCCTGGATGAGATCGCCGAATTCCAGGCCAGGCAGGGCGTCGCCCTGCCCGCGGACTACCTGCAGTTCCTGCGCACGGTCAATGGCGGCGCGCCCACGCTGAACTTCTTCGAGAACGACGAGGCCGCCTTCGCCATCGAGGCCTTCCACTACCTGGCCCTGGAAAGCGATCCGGACGACAGCTACAGCATCGCCGTGGCCTCCGAGTGGCCTTGCGAGGAACTGGGCAGGAAGGTGATCGCCATCGCCGGGGACGGCAGCGGCGACCAGCTCATCATCGACCCGAGCCAAGGCCCCGAGGTGCGCCTGTGGCGACACGACGACGGTAGCGAGCCGGAGATTCTCGCCCCCAGCTTCGAGGCGTTGCTGGCCGGCCTCAAGCCCGATCCGGATGAGGACGAGTGAAACGGCGTTGAGATCTTGATCGGCGATGGCGGCCGGGCCCTGGGGAGAGCCCGGCTCCGGTACGGGTGCTCGGACTAGAAGGTCACTTCCAGGTTCAGGGTTGGCGCCGAGGTGCGGGTACCACGGCCGCCATCCACGCCGAACTTGTTGTGCCAGTACTCGTAGCCGACCCCGAGGTAGAGGTTGGGCTTGACGTTCTTGCCCGGCAGCACGGCGAACATCAACGAGGTGCGCATCAGGGTTTCCGGGGCCGTGTCACGGTCGTTGTAGTCATGGCCCTTCTCCCCGATGTAGTTGACGAAGCCCTGGAACTTGGCCGCATGGCTGACCATCTCGAATGGCCGCATCCAGGCCAGGTTGAGCAGGTAGGTATCATCGAAGGTATGGTCCGGGTCCTTGGCCCCGGGGATGCCGGAATGGTTGTTTTCCTTGTAGTACAGCAAGCTCAGGTCGAGCACGCCGACGGTGTTGAACTTCAGGGTCGGGCCGAACACCAGGGCGCGTTTCTTCGCCGAACCCAGGTTGTTGTTGCGGCTGGCGTCGAAACCCAGGGTCAGCGCGTAGTCCTTGACCAGGCCTGTGCCCAGGGGCGTATCCAGCACCCGCGAGGCGAAGAGCTGGTGACGATAGACGCCGTACACTTCGCTGCTGCCCTTGTTGGTGCCCTTGCGCGGGTCATCGTTGTCGGAGAGCAGCACATCCAGGTGCAGGTAGTTGCTGCCGTACTGATAGCCGCTGGCGTGGGTGAAGCTATAGACACGCTTGCTGATGTAGTGCGGGTTGTTGGGATTGGTGAATTCCTTGCCATAGCGAAAGCCCACGCTGTTGCTCATCCATTCCAGGGCGGTCGCTTGCCCCGCTCCGATCAAGGTCATCAGCAGGGTCGCGCCTTGTAGTGCCTTTTTCATTTTTATTATGTCCTGTGGCTGATGGCAGCTTCGCTGGCTGCCGACCGGCGCAGTATCGACACAAGCGCCGCAGGGGCCAAAGCACAGAATATCGCCCGGCGTGCTGCCAAAACGGCAGCGCTGGCCTGATGCCGGTCAGTTAAGCGAGGTGATCCCCTGCAGGAGCAGCCGGTCGACGCTCGATTGCTCGCGATGGCTGTCAGCGTTAGCGCTTGCTGACTGGATAAACGCGGCGCTCTGCAGTCCATCGCGGGCAAGCCTCGCTCCTACGATTTCCTCAGCTGATCGACATTAAGCACTGGCTGGCGGCCAGTGCATTCGGCGCGCTGGCGAATACCGATCTCTTCATCCAGCAGGTGCGCCAGTGCCTCCACGGCGCCAGGCAGGTCGCGACCGCTTCGGGCATAGAGCCCCAGGTCGCTGTAGATGCCGCCCTGGTCGCTCAGGGGGATGTGCACCAGCGCGCCGTGGGCCAGGTCCGCCTCGACTCCGATCCGGGTCTGGAAGGCCACACCCAGGCCGTGGCGGACCATCTGCCGCGCCAGCTCCATGGAGTTGCTCTGCAGGGGTGGTTTGTCCACCAGGCCGAGGCGCTTGTGCAGGGGCATCAGCAGGTGATGGATCGACAACTCGCTCTTGGCCAGGATCAGGCCATGCTCGGCACAGGTGGCGAAATTCACGCTTCCCCGATCAGCCAGGGGATGCCCGGGGCTGACCAGCGCTCCCAGGCGAAAATGCCCGACGCTCAATTGGCGGATCTCGGCCGCCCTGGGCAAGGCGAACGCCAGCCCCAGGTCCGCTCGATTGCTGGTCAGCGCCTGGGGAATCGCCTGCGAGCCCTGGACCGTCACACCGATGGTCACCTGGGGATAGAGGTCGCGCATGCGCTTGAGTACCGCCGGCAACAGGTCGACGGTGGCGCCCTCCACCGTGGCGATCTCCACGTGCCCGCTCTGGAGCCCGCGCAGCGCATCGAACTCCAGGCGCACTCGCTCCAGGTCCTGCAGTACCAGGCTGACATGCCGACTCAACGCCTCGCCGGCCAGGGTCAGGCGCAGGCCGCCGGGCAGGCGCTCGAATAGCGAGGTACCGATTTCATCCTCGATCTTGAGGATCTGCCGGTTCACCGCCGAGGAGGCGACATTCAAGCGCCGGGCAGCCTCGCGGATCGAGCGGCAACGGCGGACCATGTCGAAATAATGGATCGCGCAAGAATGAATACGCAGGGTTCTGCCGCTCATGCCTTGGACTCCTTGGGCACGATGAAAGGCCGCCGCGGGCTGGCCGAGAGCGTTGAAGACAGAACTGTATACAATTAAACAAGAAAACCACAACAATCCAGCAGTTGCCCAGCGCCCGGGGCGCCAAACAACAATCCCCCGCCCCATGGAACATGGAACGGGGGATCGGTCGTGCGGGACGAGGTCCTACAGCTTGGCGCTGGAGCGGCCCGGTTTTTTCGTTTGCAGCAGGTGCGAGAACACCGCGTGCAGGTCGTCCGAGGCACTTTCCTCGTCGAGATTGAGCTTGCTGTCGATGTGGTCCATGTGGTGCATCATCAGGTTCACCGCCAGCTCGGCATCACGCGCCTCGATGGCATCGATCAGCTGGGTATGCTCGTCGTAGGAACAATGGGAGCGGTTGCCACTTTCATACTGGGCGATGATCAGCGAGGTCTGGGATACCAGGCTGCGCTGGAAGCTGATCAGCGGGGCATTTTTCGCCGCCTCCGCCAGCTTCAGGTGGAATTCCCCGGAAAGACGGATGCCGGCACCACGATCGCCACGGGAGAAGCTGTCGCGCTCCTCGTTGACCATCTGCCGCAGCTCCAGCAACTGCTCGGTGGTGGCGTGCTGCACTGCCAGCTCGGTGATGGCCCGCTCCACCAGGCGCCGGGCGAGGAACACCTGGCGCGCTTCCTCGACGCTCGGGCTGGCCACCACTGCCCCACGGTTGGGACGCAGCAGCACCACGCCTTCGTGGGCCAGGCGCGAGAGCGCGCGACGGATGATGGTACGGCTGACCCCGAAAATCTCCCCCAGCGCCTCTTCGCTCAATTTGGTACCGGGCGCCAGGCGCTGTTCGAGAATGGCCTCGAAGATATGCGCGTAGACGATATCGTCCTGGGTTCCGCTGCGTCCGGCCTTGCCTGCTCGCGGTTGTTTCTTCAGAGGTTGCAACTGTTCGTTCATGGGCACTCGGGTCGGGAGGACTGCAGCGGCGTCAGCGTGACTTTAATACGCCACGATGGGGCGCTGGCAAGTATCGCGTTAAAACAGGTGCACATTGTACACAACCCTTGGGACGCAACAGTAAAAAGTGTGCTTGCCCCCGTTGGCGCACCCGGACTGTACGGCTGTTTGCAGGCGCGGCTGTATGGCAACGGCAAGCACGGTTTACGTTTAGGCTTGGGCCCTTGGACCTTAGGCATCGCAGTGCCCTCCCTCGCGGCTCGCACCAGGAACAAGAGCGGTCCATCGCGTCTTTCAAGAACAAGGAACCCCATGATGTCCGATGCCAATCCCGCGCAATTGCGCCCCCTGGCCGACACTTCGTCTTCAGCCATAGTCGCCGGCTTCATCGCCATGATGACCGGCTACACCAGCTCCCTGGTGCTGATGTTCCAGGCCGGACAAGCCGCCGGCCTGAGCAACGGCCAGATCTCCTCGTGGATCTGGGCCCTATCCATTGGCATGGCGGTATGCAGCATCGGCCTGTCCCTGCGCTACCGCACCCCCATCACCATCGCCTGGTCGACCCCGGGCGCCGCCCTGCTGATCACCAGCCTGGGGGGCGTGACCTACGGCGAAGCCATCGGCGCCTACATCACCTGCGCGGTGCTGGTCATCATCTGCGGCCTCACCGGCAGCTTCGAACGCCTGGTGAAAAAGATCCCGGCGTCCCTGGCGGCGGCCCTGCTGGCCGGGATCCTGTTCAAGATCGGCAGCGAGATCTTCGTTGCCGCCCAGCATCGCACCGCCCTGGTGCTGGGCATGTTCTTCACCTACCTGGTGGTCAAGCGCCTGTCGCCGCGCTATGCGGTGCTGGCGGCCCTGCTGATCGGCACGGCGCTCTCTGGAATGATGGGGCTGCTGGATTTCAGCGGCTTCAAGCTGGAAGTGGCAACCCCGGTCTGGACCACCCCGCACTTCTCCCTGGCGGCCACCATCAGCATCGGCATCCCGCTGTTCGTGGTGGCCATGACCTCGCAGAACATGCCCGGGGTCGCCGTGCTGCGAGCCGATGGCTACAACGTGCCAGCCTCGCCGCTGATCACCGCCACCGGCCTGGGTTCGTTGCTGATGGCGCCCTTCGGCTCCCACGGCATCAACCTTGCGGCCATCAGCGCGGCGATCTGCACCGGCCCCCATGCCCATGAAGACCACGCCAAGCGCTACACCGCAGCGGTCTGGTGCGGGATCTTCTACGGCATCGCCGGGACCTTCGGCGCCACCCTGGCCGCGCTGTTCGCCGCTCTGCCCAAGGAGCTGGTGTTGTCCATCGCCGCCCTGGCGCTGTTCGGCTCCATCATCAACGGCCTGACCATCGCCATGAGCGAAAGCAAGGAGCGCGAAGCGGCGCTGATCACCTTCATGGTGACCGCATCCGGGCTGACGCTGTTCTCGGTGGGCTCGGCATTCTGGGGCATCGTCGCCGGGGTGCTGACCCTGCTGATCCTCAACTGGCGCAACGCCTGAGACCCGGAACCGGCGTGGGCGCCAAATGACGCCCACGACAAAACCCGGGACAAGCCCGAGGCCGGAGCAACTATCGATAGGGAAAAAGGAAAGGTTGCCCTCGGGCAACAACGCACGGACGACCCGGCCGGGTCGTCCGTGCATGACATCACGCGGTCGGGTTGATCGCGTTGTCCGGGTACCACACGTCCAGCAGCGGGCTGACTTCAACGTTGGTCAGCTCGGTGCGTGCCTTGAGCCAGGCTTCAACGGTGGCACGTTGCTCTTCGCTGACGGAACCGCGCTTGCTCAGGCAAACCAGGCCGAAGTCGTCACCGCCCACATAGCCCAGGCCGTTGGCTTCCATCGCTTCTTTGAGGAATGCGTCGAGGAAAGCGTCGATGGCTTCGTCGGACAGATCTTCTTTGAAATCCAGGTTCAGCTCAAAACCCAGCTCCTGGAATTCATCTACGCAGAGCTTTTTGCGCAGACGGCGGGAACGGTTAGTGGCCATGGAACAATCCTCATAAGTAATAACGGGCGGCACTTTACCAGTTTAGCCAGGCGATTGCCTGACTCTATGAGAACGCCGGTCGGTCATTGGCAAAAAAAATACCGCCACCGCGGGCCGTGGCACGGCACAAGCCGCTATACCTTGGGGCATAATGCCGACACTTTCATGACCACTGAGGGATTTTCATTTGTACCCCTCGCCTTTTTTCCCCTCGACTGCAGGGTTCCATTCCATATGATCAAATCGTTGCGTCCACTACTGCTCGCCAGTGTCGTCTTGCCCCTGGCTTTCCAGGCTTACGCCGCCCCGATCAACACCACCCTGACTCCCAAGGTCCAGCAAGCCCTCAAGGCCGCCAAGGTCCCGGACAACGCCCTGTCCCTGGTGATGCTGCCTCTCGATGGCCCTGGCACCCCGACCATCTTCAACGCCGACGTATCGGTCAACCCGGCCTCCACCATGAAGCTGGTGACCACCTACGCGGCCCTGGAAATGCTCGGCCCGACCCACCAGTGGAAGACCGAGTTCTACACCGACGGCACCCTCAGCGGCGGCATCCTCAACGGCAACCTGTACCTCAAGGGCGGCGGCGACCCCAAGCTGAACATGGAGAAGCTCTGGCTGCTGATGCGCGACCTGCGGGCCAACGGCGTGCAGCAGATCACCGGCGACCTGGTGCTGGATCGCAACTATTTCGTCCAGCCTCAACTGCCGGAATTCGATGACGACGGCAAGGACGAGAACAGACCATTCCTGGTCAAGCCCGATGCCCTGATGGTCAACCTCAAGGCCCTGCGCTTCGTCGCCCGCAACGACTCCGGCCGGGTGCTGGTATCGGTGGAACCGCCGATCGCCAAGATCCGCATCGACAACCAGGTCAAGGCCCTCAGCGGCAAGCAATGCACGGGCGATGTGCGCTACAACCCGGTGACCCAGGCCGATGGCAGCGTGATCGTTACCGTCGGCGGCCAGTTGGGCGATGGCTGCAGCTCGCAGACCTACCTGTCGCTGCTGGACCATGCCACCTACACCGCCGGTGCGGTACGGGCGATCTGGAGCGAACTGGGCGGCAGCATCCAGGGCAAGGATCGCCTGGCCGTGGTGCCCAAGGACGCCAAGGTCCTGGCCCGGGCCTTCTCCCCGGACCTGGCGGAGATCATCCGCGACATCAACAAGTACAGTAACAACACCATGGCCCAGCAGCTGTTCCTGAGCCTGGGGGCCAAGTACCGCAACGAAGCCGACGGCGACGACGCCAAGGCCGCGCAGCGAGTGGTGCGCCAGTGGCTGGCGAGAAAAGGCATCACCTCGCCGCACCTGGTGATGGAGAACGGTTCCGGCCTGTCCCGGGCCGAGCGGGTCAGCGCCCGGGAGATGGCCGGCCTGCTGCAAGCGGCCTGGAAAAGCCCCTACGCTGCCGAGTTCATCAGCTCGATGCCTATCGCCGGGATGGACGGGACCATGCGCAAGCGCCTGAAACGCACGGCCATGAGCGGCGAGGCGCACATCAAGACCGGCACCTTGAACACCGTTCGGGCCATCGCCGGCTACAGCCGCGATGACAATGGCAACACCTGGGCCGTGGTGGCGATCCTCAACGATCCGCAACCCTTCGGCGCTTCCTCGGTGCTGGACCAGGTCCTGCTGGACCTCTATCGCCAGCCCAAACTGGCCGGTAGCGCAGCGACGCGCTAGGCCCTGTTGCAGCGGCGGCGCATCCGCCGCTGCCGTTCACGCCTGCTCCGGCTGTACCCGGTCGCGCCCGGCCTGCTTGGCGGCATAGACGCCAGAGTCGGCCCGCAGCAACAAGCCATCCGCTCCCTCGCCTACCCGCCAGCTGGCAATGCCGAAGCTGGCGGTGACCCTGCCCACCGGCTCGATCGGCGCACTGCGCAAGCCCTGCCACAGCTCCTGGGCCAAAACCTGCGCCTGCTGGCCATTGGTGTCCGGGCACAGGAGCATGAATTCCTCGCCCCCCAGGCGGCAGAACACATCGGTGCGGCGCAAGCGCCGGCTGATGCGCTGGCACACGCCGCGCAGCACCTGGTCGCCCACGGCATGGCCGTAGCGGTCGTTGATCCGCTTGAAGTGGTCGATGTCCAGCATGATCACCGCCATCTCCCCGCCGCTGCGCTCCAGGCGCTGCATCTCCTGTTGCAGTTGCTCCTGGAAATAGCGTCGGTTGTGGATGCCGGTCAGGGCGTCGGTGACCGACAGCGCGCGCAATTCTTCCTCGACCCGCTTGAGATCGGAAATATCCGAGATATAGCCGTGCCACAGCACCCCGCCGCCAGGCAGGCTTTCCGGGCTGGCCGCGCCGCGCATCCAGCGCAGGCCTCGCTCCGGCAGGCAGACCCGGTATTCCTCGCGCCAAGGGCTCAGGTGCTGCGCCGACACCTGGATCGACTGGCTTATCCGTTCCAGGTCCTCGGGATGAATGCGTTCGAACACCGGCGCGGCATCCTCTTGCAGTAGCAGCGGATCGATCTCGTAGATCTCCCGCATGCCATCACTGGCATAGGTGAAGCTCATGTGCCCGTCGGCGTCGATCTTGAACTGGTAGATGCCGCCAGGAACATGGGCGCTGAGCCGCTTGAGCAAGCGGTCACGGGCGGCCAGGGCCTCGTGCACGCGCTTGCGCTCGGTGATGTCGATGCAGATCGCCAGGTGGCCGATCCACAAACCCTGGTCGTCGAGTACCGGGGTCGCCAGCATGTTCACCGGCAGGTGGCTGCCATCCCGGCGCACCAGGGTCCACTCCCGGGCTTCGTGGCCGCCCGCCATGCCCTCTTCCACAAGCATCGCCTGGGACATCGGGATCGGCTTGCCATAGCGCTGGCTGAGGCTCTGGGCCCAGCTCTCCAGCTCCTTGGGCAAATGCAGGCTCTCCAGGGTCAACAACCCCACCACTTCGCTGCTGCTGTAGCCGAGCATCTGCTCGGCCCCGGCGTTGAAGGTGGTGATGATCCCGCGCAGGTCGGTGGCGATGATCGCCACCTGGGTCGCGGCGTTGAGCACGCTGCGCAGCTGGCTGTGGGTCCCGCGCAGTTCGTGCTCGCGACTACGCAGTTCGGCGGTGCGCTGCTCAACCAGGGTCAGGGCCCGCTGGCGCTGGCTGACCAGCACGTAGAGCAAGGCGCTGAGCAACAGGCTCAAGAGCCCGCCGAGGATCACCAGGCTGGCCAGGGAAAAATGGTTGGCATGCAGGAAGGCCGCTCCCGGCCGGATCTCCACCTGGTAATCGCGGTCCGCCAGGCGCAGCAGGCGGCTGGCATTCAGGTACCCGTTGATCGGCGGGTTGTTCGATTCATAGAGCACCTCGTGCCGGCCTTCGCTGGACAGGTCGAGGATGCGCACCGAGAGATTGTCGCTGGCCGGCACCGACAACCCTTCGGCCACCAACTGCCGCAGGCTGATCACCGCCAATACGTAGCCGTCAGGCCGCGACTGCTGTTGGCCGCCGTGCACAGCACGCCGGACCGGGGCCGCCAGGACCACGCCGCGGGCATAGGCCGGGTCGACCGCCACCAGGTGCACTGGCGCCGACACCGCCATGCCATCCAGCTCCCGCGCCCGCTCCAGGGTGGCCCGGCGCAGGGGCTGGGCCAGCAGGTCGTAGCCCAGGGGCGAACCCATGGGGCTCTGGGTCTGGCTGTACAACACCGGGGCATAGTCCTCGCGCTCGCCGGCCGGCTCCATCTGCCCGGCGCCATTGAGTTGCAGGATGGAGAACCCTGCCACGCCCTGGTCGCGCACCTCCTGCTCGAAGGCCGGGCGCCGGGCACGACTGATCAGCGGCGCCCAGGCATAGGCCTGGGTACGACGCAACAAGGGCTTGGCATAACCATCGAAATCCTGGCGACTCACCAGGTCGGAATTGACGAAGAAACGCCGCAGGCCATCCAGGCGTTGCTCCTGGTCCTGGAAGCGTTCCTCGATGCGGCTGTAGCGCTCGCTGGCCAGCAACTGGAAGCGCTGGCGCAACTGCTGCTTGTTGAGGTTGTAGGTGGACCAGGCCAGCAGGCCGGTCAGGATGCCGCCGGCCAGCAGCACCAACAGGGCCACCAGCCAGGCGGAAACTTCTTCACTGATGAAACCCAGGATTTTCGGGCGTACCACATGCAACGGCATAAGTAGAACTCATCACGCCAGCGAGTTTGGGTGTCATTCGGACTTGCTGTGAGTTATAGCCATTAGCCATTAATTTGACCAGTATCAAGCCATTCCGAAGCCTGGAAATTCAGGCCTCGGCGGCTTGTCCGGTCTTCAGCGGACGCTGATTTTCCAGGCGCGGTGGATCTTGCCGTTACGGGCGAAGTCCGGGTCGATGGTACTCGCGGTGATCTCCTCGACCTGGTAGCGCGCAACGAGATTCTCATCCAGCTGGAACTTGCGGAAGTTGTTGGAGAAATACAGCACGCCGCCAGGAGCCAGGCGCGCCAGGGCCAGGTCGAGCAACTGCACGTGGTCGCGCTGTACGTCGAACACCCCTTCCATGCGCTTGGAGTTGGAGAAGGTCGGCGGGTCGATGAAGATCAGGTCGAACTCGTCGCGGCAGGTTTCCAGCCAGGCCATCACATCGCCCTGCTCCAGGCGGTTCTTGTCGGAGAAGCCATTGAGCGAGAAGTTGCGCCGTGCCCAGTCCAGGTAGGTTTTCGACAGGTCGACGCTGGTGGTGCTGCGCGCCCCGCCCTTGGCCGCATGCACGCTGGCGGTAGCGGTGTAGCAGAACAGGTTGAGGAAACGCTTGCCCGCCGCTTCCTTCTGGATGCGCATGCGCATCGGCCGGTGGTCCAGGAACAGCCCGGTATCCAGGTAGTCGGTGAGGTTCACCAGCAGCTTGACCCCGCCTTCGCGGACCTCGGTGAACTGCCCCTGGGCCCCCTGGCGCTCGTACTGGCGGGTGCCGCTCTGGCGCTCACGGCGCTTGATCAGCACACGGCTCTTGTCGACGTCGAGTGCCTGGGGGATCGCCGCCAGGGCATCGAACAGCCGCGCCTGGGCCTTCTCCGGATCCACCGACTTGGGCGCCGCGTATTCCTGCACATGCACCCAATCCTGGTACAGGTCGATGGCCAGGGAGTATTCGGGCATGTCGGCATCGTAGACCCGGTAGCACTCCACACCCTCGCGCTTGGCCCACTTGCCCAGTTGCTTGAGGTTCTTCTGCAGGCGGTTGGCGAACATCTGCCCGCCTTCGCTCAAGCGCGCCTGCTCCACCACCGGGGCCGGGGCTGGAGCGGGCTTGATCGGGTTGCCGTTCTTGTTGTACTGGCGCTCGACCGGCTCAGGCGCGGCCTGGGCCTGCTCGCGTTCCAGCTGGCGTTGCTCGGGAGTCCGGCGCTCGCCAGTGACGAACTGGTCCGGCTGAACCTTGATCAACAGCAACTTGCAAGGCAGGGCACCGTTCCAGAACGAGTATTGCTTGTGGCTGCGGATGCCCATGCGCTTGCCCAGCTCCGGGGCGCCGGTGAAGACCGCCGCCTCCCAGTTCAGGCAGGCCTGGCGCAGGCGCTCGCCAAGATTCTGGTAGAGGTACAGCAGGCTTGCTTCGTCCCCCAGGCGCTCGCCGTAGGGCGGGTTGCTGATCACCAGGCCCTTCTGGTTCTGGTCCGGGCGCGGCTCGAAGGTCGCCACCTCGCCCTGGTAGATCTTGATCCAGTCGCTCAAGCCGGCACGCTCGACGTTGTTGCGGCCCGGCTGGATCAGGCGCGGATCGGCTTCGTAGCCACGGATCCACAGCGGCGGCCGGGCCAACCCGGCCTGGGCACGGGCCTGGGCCTCGTCGTGCAGCTTGCGCCACAGCGCCGGCACATGTCCCTGCCAGGCGGTGAAGCCCCAGCGCTCGCGCTTGAGGTTGGGGGCGATGTCGGCGGCGATCATCGCGGCCTCCACCAGGAAGGTCCCGACACCGCACATCGGGTCGGCCAGGGCCCCGCCTTCAGCCGCGATACGCGGCCAGCCAGCGCGGATCAGCACCGCCGCGGCGAGGTTTTCCTTGAGTGGCGCGGCGCCCTGCTGCAAGCGATAGCCGCGCTGGTGCAGGCTGTGGCCGGAGAGGTCCAGGGAGAGGATGGCTTCGCCACGATCCAGGCGCAGATGGATGCGCAGGTCCGGATTGAGCTTGTCCACCGAGGGACGCTCGCCGGTTGGGGTCCGCAGCTTGTCGACGATGGCATCCTTGACCTTCAAGGCGCCGAAATGGGTGTTGTCGATGCCCGAGCCATGCCCGCTGAACTCCACCGCCAGGGTGCCGTCGGCCAGCATGTGGTCCTGCCAGTCGACATCCAGCACGCCCTGGTACAGGTCGTCGGCGTTCTTCATCGGGAAGCGCTTGAGGACCAGCAAGACCCGGTTGGCCAGGCGCGACCACAGGCACAGGCGGTAAGCCGTCTCCATGTCGCCCATGCCGCGCACGGCGGAGGTGTGTTCGCGCGCTTGTTCAAGGCCAAGCCCGGTGGCTTCCTCGATCAGCAGGCCTTCTAGGCCTTTGGGACAGGTGAGGAAGAGTTCGTAACGATCCGACATGGAAATACCAGGGCCTTAGGCAAATAAGTGAACGGGCAACGCATCGCCCGCTCGGTTTTTAATCAAGCGCTTTTCTTCAAGAGCGCTCGTGTGGCACGCAACGTGCCGTCCCACCCCGGCGGGCAGGCTTTCTTGCAGGACAAAAGAGCTTAGAGGCCGGGGCAGATGAAAAGTCAGGGCAACAAAATGACATAAGTCTACCCTTCGTCGAATAGTAGTTGAGTGCAACCGTTCGACATTCTCACTAAAGCATTAACCTCATCATCTAGTAGAGGCCTGATCACAGCAGGCTTTGCTCCAAGGAGACCGTGCAAAAACCGCTCTGGCTTATGGCCTGGACAGCATTATGGTTACGTTCTTATGACAAAACGATCATTCACTTGCTGTGACCTATTGGTTAGAACTCAACACAGGTTGGCGCCGCAACGGCGTCGACATCAAGGCTCGCGACGCCGGCAGCGAGCACCAACGGCAGAACCGATCTGCCCGACCTCAACGAAGGTCGACGGGACATATACAGTCAACAAGTGAGGGAAACACCCTATGAGAAGACTAAAGCGTGATCCGTTGGAAAGAGCGTTTTTACGCGGATATCAGTATGGCGTTAATGGCAAGTCCCGTGAGCTTTGCCCATTTACTCTACCGTCGGTACGCCAAGCCTGGATCAACGGCTGGCGCGAAGGACGCGGCGACAACTGGGACGGTATGACAGGCACTGCGGGTATACACAGACTCAACGAACTTCGCGCTGTCGGCTGATCAGGGCACATTCCGACACCTAAAACTTGAATAGATGACGATTTAACCACGCGCGCCCCATCCGGGCGGCGGGCTTCGGCCCAGGGGCTCCTTCAAGGAGCCCTTTTTATTACCGCCGCAAAAGTCCGCCGATGCCTCAGCCCATCGCCGCGATGGCATCCACCGATTCGCGAATCAGCGCCGGCCCTTTATAGATGAACCCCGAATACAGCTGCACCAGGCTCGCGCCGGCGGCGATCTTCTCGGCCGCATGCTTGCCTTCGGTGATGCCGCCCACCGCGATGATCGGCAGGCGACCGGCCAGCTCGGAAGCCAGGACCTTGACCGTATGGGTGCTCTTCTCCCGCACCGGCGCACCGGACAGGCCACCGGCCTCGTCGCAATGCTCCAGGCCTTCGACGCCTTCACGGCTGAGGGTGGTGTTGGTGGCAATCACCGCATCCATGCCCGCCTCCAGCAGGGCGCGGGCCACTTCCACGGTTTCTTCATCGCTCATGTCCGGAGCGACCTTGATCGCCAGCGGCACACGCTTGCCATGGATCGCGGTCAATTCCTCCTGGCGCCGGCCCAGGGCGGCCAACAGCTGCTTGAGGGACTCGCCGAACTGCAGGCTGCGCAGGCCCGGGGTGTTGGGTGAGCTGACGTTGACCGTGATGTAGCTGGCCCGGGAATAGACCTTGTCCAGGCAGATCAGGTAGTCGTCCACCGCCCGCTCCACCGGGGTATCGAAGTTCTTGCCGATATTGATCCCCAGCACGCCCCGGTACTTGGCGGCGGCGACCCGCGCCAGCAGGTTATCGACCCCCAGGTTGTTGAAACCCATGCGGTTGATGATGCCCTCGGCCTCCGGCAGGCGGAAGATCCGTGGCTTGGGGTTGCCTGGCTGCGGGCGCGGGGTGACGGTGCCGATCTCGACGAAACCGAAACCCAGCTGGGAGAAGCCATCGATGGCCGCGCCGTTCTTGTCCAGGCCGGCGGCCAGCCCCACCGGGTTGGCGAACTCCAGGCCCATGACCGTCACCGGCTTTGCCGCCGGGACCTTGCACAGCAAGCCGTTGAGGCCCAGACGCCCGCCCGCGCCGATCAGGTCCAGGGACAGATCGTGGGAGGTTTCCGGGGAGAGTTTGAACAGCAGCTGGCGGGCCAGGTTATACATGGGCGCGATGGACTCGGTGGACAGCGAAATGGGGCGGCGATTATAGCCGGGCCCGGGCCCCACAGGCGAGGCGCGTCGGCAAATCCGACCAGCGCTGGCATATGCCTTGCACCTGCCGCTTCGCCATCCTCCCGGGCCAAGGCCAGATCCTTCACGCAAGGTAGCCCCCATGATTGAACACCTTCGCCCGGCGCTGGCCTGGGTCAACGGTAGCGATGCCCCGGAAAAGCCTACAAAAAAACTCAGGCTGGTGATGATCGACAATGGCATGGCCGAGGTCCGCTCTCTGGAGGAACTGCTCAAGCGGAGCGAGAAGCTCGACATCATCGCCTTCGATGCCGACTACAACCGTATCTCGCGGTCGCTGATGCTGACCGGCGAACAGCAGTTCGAGGACATCACTCTCAGCGACCTTGGCCGGCCCCAGGAGCACGGCATCAAGGCGGAGGTGGTGAACGGCATCACCGCCGGCCTGGCCGGCGCCACCAGTTGCGATATCTCCCTGACCTTGCGTGGCGTGGTCCGCGGCGTGACGTTACTCACCGCCCATACCCAGGACGACAGCCCGTTGGACTGGCAGGCACTGGCCCAGGGAGGAACGACCCTGGTGATCTACATGGGAGTGGCGAAACTGACAGATATCGGCGAACAGTTGCGCGCCGCTGGCATGCCGGATTGGACACCGGTGGCGATGATCGAGAACGCCTCGCTGCCAGAGCAGCGGGAATGTCGCAGCATGCTGGGGAATATGCAGCAGGATGCCCTGGATTTCGGGCTCAAGAGCCCGGCGATCCTGGTGATCGGCGCAGTAGCGGCAACTGCCGGTACCAGCGCCACCCGCCTGCTCCAGGCCTGAGGCCCAGGACAAAATCCGGGCAAAGAAAAACCCGGCCTAGGCCGGGTTTTTCCAAGCTGACAGGCTAATTACTTAGCTTGAGCTTCTACCGAGGCTTCTACGCGACGGTTAACAGCACGACCAGCTTCAGTTGCGTTGTCGGCAACTGGGCGGGACTCACCGTAACCAACGGACTGAACGCGCTCAGCGCCAACGCCGTACTGGTTAACCAGTACTTGCTTAACGGCGTTTGCACGACGCTCAGACAGCTTCTGGTTGTAAGCGTCAGGACCGACGGAGTCAGTGTGACCTTCAACAACGGTGGTGGTCTGTGGGTACTGCTTCATGAAGTCAGCCAGGTTCTTGATGTCAGCGTAGCTGTTAGGCTTGACGACCGACTTGTCGAAGTCGAACTTCACGTCCAGCTCAACACGTACGACTTCAGCAACTGGAGCTTCTGGAGCTGGCTCTGGAGCCGGAGCTGGAGCTACTGGAGCTGGAGCGACTTTACCGGCGTTGCCGCCGAAGTTCACACCCAGACCAACCAGGGCAGCGTAGTCCCACTTGCCGTTGTCCATGCCGTAGTCGGCTTCAACGCCAGCACGGGCGAACAGGTTGTCGGTGAAGTAGTACTTAACACCAGTACCGATGATGGCCTGGGTAGTCTTGTCACGACCGCTGTGACCGTCGGCTTCTACGTTGCTACGGCTCTGGTGACCGAAACCACCGGAAACGTATGGACGCAGGGAGTCCACGCCAGCTTGGCCGAAGTGGTAGGTGGCCAGCAGGCTGGCGGTGTCACCCTTGATCTTCTGGTTGCCGGTACCGTCGTTGGAACGGGTGTGGTTAGTCTTGTCGTAGCTCAGGTCCAACGACAGGTCGTCGGTCAAGAAGTAACCAATACGGGCGCCTGGGTTGAAGCCATCTTCGATGTGCTTAACGCTGTCGTTGTACTGTTTTTTGTAAAACAGTTCACCCTCGACCGCGCCTTGGCCTTGCGCCAGAACGCCGAACGAAGTCACGGCAACAATAGAACCAATGGCAATGCCCAAGGTGTTTTTCAGTTTCATCCGTTAAATCCCCATCTGGTGATTGTAAAGCAGTCCCACATACCGGGGGACAACTCGGCGGTAAGTCTATCAGAACTCACCTAGACGTAAGAGATATTTGCGCCGAACTAAGTTTCAGCAATGCCTGCAAATTTCTCACGCAATTTATCAAGAGCACGTTTGTAACGCATTTTTGTAGCACTCAAACCCATATGCATGATGTCTGCGATCTCCTGGAACTCCAGTTCTGCGACAAAACGCAGCACCAGAATTTCCCGATCGATCGGGTTCACATGCACCAACCAGCGGTCAAGTCCGCCCTTCTCCTCAGGTTTCGGCGCCTTTTCTTCAGACGCCTCCTCAAGGGGATCAAGACTCAAAGCATCCATCAACCGCCGCTTGCGTCGCTCCTTGCGATACTGCGTGATGCATTCGTTGTACGTGATGCTGTATAGCCAGGTCTTGAACTTCGATTTACCCTCAAAGTTCTTAAGGCCATACAGCACCTTCAACATCACTTCCTGACAGACATCATCGGCATCCCGATCGTTCCCCAGATAACGCGCACAAACATTAAATAGGGTTCGCTGATAGCGTCGCATCAACTCTTCATAGGCGCGTGTTACGTGAAACAGCTCCGTATGTGAACGCGCAACCAACTCCTCATCAGAGAGCTCACGGGGGTCATAGCGCGTGGATAGCGTTTGGGTGTTATTCAAAACGAGTCGTGCCGACAGTCAGGTCAGTGTCCACCGCAGCCCGGCGAGGGGCATTTTACGGCGGCATACATTAGCAGGGTGCCGGGTTAGCGGCTACTTACATGCTGCTCCAGCAGGATCCGATTGGAGAGAGAGACTAGCTCACCCTCATCGGTCAGCAATGTAGTTTTGACCGTGCCAATCTCCTCGATCTGGCCTTCAACCTCGCCAACACGCACTTGTTGACCCACCTGGTACAACTCACGCACATAGATTCCCGCAAGAATCTGACCGGCAATTTCCCGGCTTCCCAATCCCATCGCCAACGCAACTGCCAGACCAACGGTAATCAAAACGATCACGATCACATGGTTGAGCAGGTCGGTCTTGACCTCCAACTGGCTGATCGCCACGGAAATACTGATGATGATCACCAATCCCTGAGCAATCCGCCCCACGCCGCTGGCGTACTCCAACCCCACGCCTTCCGCCGCGCCCCGCACCAGCCCATTGGCCAGCTGCGCCAGCAGAACCCCCACCAACAGCACCAGCGCAGCGCCGAAAACCTTCGGCAAATACAACGCAAGCATGTCGAGCGTAGCCGAAACTCGCTCAAGGCCAAGGGATTCAGCAGCAGAAACCAGAAAAATAAGCAGCACGAACCAGTAGACGATCTTGCCGATCAGGGTCGAAATGGGAACTTGCAAGCCCGCCCGGGACAACAATTTGGTCAGGCCGGTACCACCCATGAGGCGATCCAGGCCCAGCTTGGCCAGCAATTTGGACAGCAGGGTGTCGAGCAGCTTCGCAACCACGAAGCCCAGCAACAGCACCACCAATGCGCCGAACAGGTTCGGAATGAAGTTCGCCACCTTGGTCCACAAGGCGGTCATCGCTGTGACGAGGCTCTGCGTCCAGAGATCAAGTTCCATATTCAATCAGCCTTATCAGCAGTGCGAGCAGTAGATTTAAGACGAGAAACCGGCGCGATATGGGCCGATCCGTTATTCAGGGCGATCATCAAGGCCGGCAACCAGCGACCCAGCAGGCTGAACAGGTCCCCTGCCCCCACTTGGCGGTTGGCGGTTTTCAATACGCGGCCCAGGCAAGCGTCGTCATCGCGGCTGGATGGCGAGGCCTTGAGCATGTCACGCAGCGACTCTTCAAACGGATCGTGCATAAGCACCTCTGGTGATGTTTGAAAAAGACGCGATCAGATTTATTCGGGTCACATGAAGCCTCTTCATACCCAACGCAAACGCCGGAATAGCCACCATTGGCCCAGCGCCACCGCCACCAGCAACAGGCAGGCGATGATGAAGCCATAGGGACTGGCAGAGAACGGAATGCCACCGACGTTGATCCCCAAAAGCCCGGTGAGAAAGCTCATCGGCAGGAAGATCCCGGTAATGATGCCGAAGCGGTACATGGTGCGATTCATGCGCACGCTCAAACGCCGATCCTCGGCCTCGAGCACAAGCCCCACGCGCTCCCGGGCCAGTTCCAGCTCTTCCAGGTAGCGGGTCAGGCTGTTGTGCAATTCATTCCAGTAGTCGCCATCGTCGGCAGCGAACCAGGGCAGTTTTATCCGGCTCAACTGCGAGAAGATATCCCGTTGCGGGGCCAGGAACCGCTTCAGCCCGGCAGCCCGACGACGAATCTGCAAAATGCTGCCATGCTCCGGGGTATACCGTTCGTCGGCATCCAGTTTTTCTTCCTCGTCATCGACCACTTCAGCAAGATCGCTGACCAGGGTCTGCACCTTGTGGGTCAGGTATTCGGCCATGTAGAGGAGCAACTCGGCGGCGCTTTTCGGGCCATTGCCCTCGCTCAACTGCGCCAGTAGCTCATCGGTGGCTCGCAAGGGGCGCAAACGCAGCGAGATCACCCGCTGCGCACTGGCGAAGATCCGCACCGAGACCATGTCCTCAGGCTCGGCACCCGGATTGAGGTTGATACCACGCAAGAACAGCAGCAGTTCCGAATCAGGCAGTGCAAGCAAGCGTGGCCGGGTATTTTCCTCCAGCAGCAAGTCGCAACTGAACTCGCTCAAGCCACTGGAGCGACGCAGCCAGGTCTGGGTCTGCGGATGGCTGCGATCCCAATGCAACCACAGGCTCTCATGGGCCTGCAGTTGCAGATCGTCGAGCTCAGTCCGGGCAGTCGAGCGCGCGCCGCCTTTACCATCCAGCACGAGGGCATGCACCAGCCCCCACTGCGCGTTTTCTTCCTCGAACATCCTCACCCCTTGTCTGGCCGCTTGGTCATTCAGGCATTTTCAGCGGGCTGGGCGAAACGATCACGCCATTGTTGTCGGCGTAAACATATTCACCCGGACGGAAGGTCACCCCGGCAAAGGTCACGGCCACGTTGAGGTCGCCGATACCGCGCTTGTCGGTCTTCATCGGGTGGCTGGCCAGGGCCTGGACGCCGAGGTCGGTCTGGGCGATGACATCCACGTCGCGGATGCAACCGTAGATCACCAAGCCTTCCCAGCCATTCTTGGCTGCCTTCTCGGCCAGCATGTCCCCCAGCAGGGCGCGTCGCAGGGAACCGCCACCGTCGACCACCAGCACCTTGCCATGCCCCTTGAGCTCGACTTGCTCCTTGACCAGCGAGTTGTCCTCGAAGCACTTGATGGTGACGATTTCGCCACCAAAGGAATCGCGCCCGCCAAAGTTGCTGAACATGGGCTCGACCACCTGCACCAGGTCCGGGTAGGCATCGCACAGGTCGGGAGTAAGGTAATGGTTCATCGAGAAGCTCCTGTAACAGAAAGAACACGATCGACGGTGTCGGTCATTCCGGGGCCAGCAATGAAAATACGAGCCCAATCGGCAGATGTTTAGCCTACCGCACTCGGGCCGCCCACCAACCTGGCGGGCATTTTCGCAAGACTGCCGACAGAACGGAAAGTCGACTCAATAACTGAATGTGACCAAAACGGTTCAGCGCGTCATATCTTAGCCGCAAGCGCTATCCAGCGAAATGCCCTTGTCAGAGCCTCTGCGTCAAACCGTCGCCATCTGCTCGGTGGCGCAAACCAGCAACGGCGCCTGCTGGTCCCTGAGCCAACGTGCCACCAACGGCCAGACCTCGGCCTGCGCCGGTTTGCTCACGAGCATCTCGACATGGCCGAAATTACCGCCAAAGCCCTGTTCACGCCCCAGGCAGACGAACTGCTTGTGCTCGCTGCCCAGTTGATCGAACAGCTTGCGGCAGGCCCAGGTCGGATCCTGGTGGTCGCCAGCGGCGCTGACCGCCAGGGCCGGTACGCCGACCTCCGTCAGGCCGGCCCACCAATCCTTGTCGGCATCACCGAAACGCCCGAACAGCCCATGCCAGCGCATGCTCTCCAGGGCCAGGCCAATGGGCTCGTCCTCCGGGCCGCGCTTGAGCCGGGAACCGGACAACTGGGCAAACCGCTTGATGAACAGGCGTCCGCTCCACTCCACCAAGGGAATCTTCAAGGGCCAGTAGATACGGCTGACCTGGGTGCCGAAGAACGCCGCCGAGGCCACCCCCGCGTCGCCCAGGTATTGGCCGCCCAGCGCCGCGGCCAGGGTGGTACCGCCCAGGGAATGGCCGATCCAGTGGGGAACCTGCCCACTCAGCTCACGAACGAAGGCCGCGATGGCCGGCAGGTCGTAGCGCGCGTAATCCGCCACTCGGTTGTTGCGGTACTGGGCATTGCGGCGCGACAAGCCATGGCCACGCATTTCCGGGATCCACACATCGAAACCGGCCCGCGCCAGGTAGGCCCCGAGGCCGATGCCCTTGGGCGAGTACCAGAAGCGCCGGTTGGAAAAGCTGCCGTGCAACAGGACCACGGGCACGCCTTGGGCCCCAGGCGCATCGGCCAGGCCCAGGCGCGTCACGGCCAGCTCCACCGAAGGATCGGGGCTGTTGCCGGGTTTCAAGCGATAGACATCTTCGCTGAGGTCGCCTCGACGCTCGGCACTGATCAAGTCGACAGGAAATAGGTTGCTGCTGCTTTGCATATTCTTTCTTGCACAAAAAAGGGCGGCATCCGGAAGAAGCGCGCCCTGCTTGAATCGCAAGGCCCGGCCAATCGCTGGCCAGGCCTGCACTCACCGATTATGCGGCGCCCTGGCCCTCGGCCAGGAAGAACCACGTCTCGAGCACCGAGTCCGGGTTCAGCGAAACGCTTTCGATGCCCTGCTCCATCAGCCACTTGGCCAGGTCAGGGTGATCCGAAGGGCCCTGGCCGCAAATGCCGATGTACTTGCCAGCCTTGTTGCAAGCCGCAATGGCGTTGGCCAGCAGCTTCTTGACCGCAGGATTACGCTCGTCGAACAGGTGGGCGATGATGCCGGAGTCGCGGTCCAGGCCCAGGGTCAGCTGGGTCAGGTCGTTGGAACCGATGGAGAAACCATCGAAGTACTCCAGGAACTCCTCGGCCAGGATCGCGTTGGATGGCAGTTCGCACATCATGATCACGCGCAGGCCATTCTCGCCCCGCTTGAGACCGTTTTCCGCGAGCAGATCAACCACTTGGCTGGCTTCGCCGAGGGTACGCACGAAGGGCACCATGATCTCGACGTTGGTCAGGCCCATCTCGTTGCGCACGCGCTTGAGGGCACGGCACTCGAGTTCGAAGCAATCACGGAAGGATTCGCTGATGTAGCGCGAGGCGCCACGGAAGCCCAGCATCGGGTTTTCTTCTTCCGGCTCGTAGAGCTTGCCGCCGATCAGGTTGGCGTATTCGTTGGACTTGAAGTCCGACAGGCGCACGATGACCTTCTTCGGCGTGAATGCCGCGGCCAGGGTGCTGATGCCCTCGACCAGCTTGTCGACGTAGAAGTCCACCGGATCATGGTAGCCGGCGACACGCTTGTCGACGCTGTCCTTGATGTCCTGTGGCAGGCCCGCATAGTTCAGCAGCGCCTTGGGGTGCACGCCGATCATGCGGTTGATGATGAATTCCAGGCGGGCCAGGCCCACACCGGCGTTCGGCAGTTGGGCGAAGTCGAAGGCGCGGTCCGGGTTGCCGACGTTCATCATGATCTTGAACGGCAGCTCCGGCATGGCGTCCACGGAGTTCTGCTTGACGTCGAAGCCCAGTTCGCCCTCGAAGATGAAGCCGGTGTCGCCCTCGGCGCAGGAAACGGTCACGCCCTGGCCATCCTTGAGCAGCTCGGTGGCGTTGCCGCAACCCACTACCGCCGGAATGCCCAGCTCACGGGCGATGATCGCCGCGTGGCAGGTACGGCCGCCGCGATTGGTGACGATGGCGCTGGCGCGCTTCATCACCGGTTCCCAATCCGGGTCGGTCATGTCGGAAACCAGCACGTCGCCGGCCTGGACCTTGTCCATCTCCGACACGTCCTTGATGATCCGCACCTTGCCGGCGCCGATGCGCTGGCCGATGGCACGGCCTTCCACCAGGACGGTGCCTTTTTCCTTGAGCAGGTAGCGCTCCATCACGTTGGCCTGGGTACGGCTCTTCACGGTTTCCGGGCGGGCCTGCACGATGTACAGCTTGCCGTCGTCACCGTCCTTGGCCCATTCGATGTCCATCGGGCACTGGTAGTGCTTCTCGATGATCATCGCCTGCTTGGCCAGCTCGCTGACCTCGGCGTCGGTCAGGCAGAAACGTGCGCGATCGGCCTTGTCCACGTCCACGGTCTTCACCGAGCGACCGGCCTTGGCTTCGTCGCCGTAGATCATCTTGATCGCCTTGCTGCCCAGGTTGCGACGCAGGATCGCAGGACGGCCGGCGCTCAGGGTGTTCTTGTGAACGTAGAACTCGTCAGGGTTGACGGCGCCCTGCACCACGGTTTCACCCAGGCCGTAGGCGCCGGTGATGAACACCACGTCACGAAAGCCCGACTCGGTATCCAGGGTGAACATCACCCCGGCGGTACCGGTTTCCGAACGGACCATGCGCTGCACGCCGGCGGACAGGGCCACCAGCTTGTGGTCGAAGCCCTGGTGCACGCGGTAGGAAATGGCGCGATCGTTGAACAACGAGGCGAACACTTCCTTGGCGGCGCGGATCACGTTGTCCACGCCACGGATGTTGAGGAAGGTCTCTTGCTGGCCGGCGAAGGATGCATCCGGAAGGTCTTCGGCGGTAGCCGAGGAGCGCACGGCCACGGCCATCTCGGGGTTGCCCGCCGACAGCGCGGCGAAGGCCTTGCGGATTTCCGCGTCGAGGCGCTCGGGGAACTCGGCGTCCATGATCCATTGGCGGATCTGTGCGCCGGTCTTGGCCAGGGCATTCACGTCATCGACATCCAGCGCGTCGAGCGCTGCATGGATCTGGTCGTTCAGACCGCTCAGCTCGAGAAAGTCCCGATATGCCTGGGCGGTCGTGGCGAAGCCACCCGGGACCGAGACGCCGGCACCCGCGAGGTTACTGATCATCTCGCCCAGGGATGCGTTCTTGCCCCCCACATGCTCAACATCGTGTTTGCCGAGCTTATCGAGGGAAACTACGTACTCTACCAAGGTGATCTCTCCACTAACTGTGTTGGAAAAGCTCAGAAACGGGCTGCTTCAGGGGTGCATCTGCCCGTCATATGGCCTGGACCTGGAAAATAAGTGAGAATGCGGGCCATTCCCGGCCGACAAATCGCGCCTATCATATCCAAGAATCGTCACTAGCTTAAGGCCCAAGCCGCAAATGAAACGATCTGCCTTCTTCATCTCCGACGGTACCGGTATCACAGCGGAAACCCTCGGCCAGAGCCTTCTGGCGCAGTTCGAGAACATTACGTTCAGCAAATTCACGCGGCCGTATATCGACAGCATGGAAAAAGCGCGGGCCATGGTACAGCAAATCAATATAGCCGCCGAAAAAGACGGTTATCGGCCGATCATTTTCGACACTATCGTCAACCAGGACATCCGTGAGATTCTCGCGACCTCCAATGGTTTCATGATCGATATCTTCTCCACCTTCCTCGCCCCCCTGGAACAGGAGCTGAGCGAGCATTCCTCCTACTCCGTGGGCAAATCCCACTCCATCGGCCACAACTCCAACTACATGGAGCGGATCGAGGCGGTGAACTTCGCCCTGGACAACGACGACGGCGCCCGCACCCACTACTACGACAAGGCCGACCTCATCCTGGTGGGCGTGTCACGCTGCGGCAAGACCCCGACCTGCCTGTACATGGCCATGCAATTCGGCATCCGCGCGGCCAACTACCCGCTCACCGAAGAAGACATGGAGCGCCTGCAACTGCCCAACGCGCTGCGCCCGCACAAGCACAAGCTGTTCGGCCTGACCATCGACCCCGACCGCCTCACCGCGATCCGCAACGAGCGCAAGCCCAACAGCCGCTATTCCAGCTTCGCCCAGTGCGAATTCGAGGTACGGGAAGTCGAGAACCTGCTGCGCCGGGAAAACATCCCGCATATCAACTCCACGCACTTCTCCGTCGAGGAAATCTCGGCCAAGATCCTCGTGGAAAAAGGCGTCGAACGCCGTTTCAAGTAAAGCTGTCCCCTATTCCCAGGGCCTGCGCGGCCCCGGCGACCATCGGCAGGCAGCGCACCAGGCGCTGCCTGCATCGCGGTTTCAAATCACCAGCAGATCGACGAAGCGCTGCACCGGCGTGGCCGACAGCCGTCCCGGGTCCTGGCACAGATCGAAGATCTGCGCCGAGCGCTGGGCGCTGAAGCGCGTGGCCAGGTTGGCCTTGAACTTGTCCTCCAGCAGCGGGATGCCCTCGGCCCGCCGCCGGCGGTGACCAATGGGGTACTCCACCGCCACCTGCTCGGTGCAACTGCCATCGGCGAAGAACACCTGCACCGCGTTGGCGATCGAACGCTTGTCGGCCTCCAGGTACTCGCGGGTGTAGCGCGGGTCCTCGACGATCTGCATCTTGTCGCGCAACTGGTCGATGATCGGATGCGCCGCGTGGAAATCATCCCCGTAGTGCTCGGCCACCAGGGTGCCGAACGCCAGGGGCACGGCGGTCATGTACTGCAGGCAGTGGTCGCGATCGGCGGCATTGGCCAGCGGCCCGACCTTGGAAATGATGCGGATCGCCGACTCATGGGTGGTGATGACGATCCGCTCGATCTCCTGCAACCGATCGCGCACCAGCGGGTGCAGGGCCACTGCCGCCTCGCAGGCGGTTTGCGCATGGAACTCGGCCGGAAAGCTGATCTTGAACAGGATGTTTTCCATCACGTAGCTGGCGTACCCCTGGGGCAGGCTGAAGCGCCGCTGGCCCTCGGGCTTGAGCGAAAGGTCCTTGTTGGCATGGCTGAACAGCACGTCGTAGAAGCCCCACTGCGGCGCGCTGAGCACGCCAGGAATGCCCATTTCGCCACGCAGCGCCATGTCCGCCAGGCGCACCCCGCGGCTCGAGGCATCCCCCGCCGCCCAGGACTTGCGCGACCCGGCATTGGGTGCATGGCGATAGGTACGCAGCGCCTGGCCGTCGACGAAGGCATGGGACAGCGCGGACAACAGCTGCTCGCGATTGGCCCCCATCAAGCGGGCGCAAACGGCGGTGGAGGCCACCTTCACCAGCAGCACATGATCGAGCCCGACGCGGTTGAAGGAGTTGTCCAGGGCCAGCACACCCTGGATCTCGTGGGCCATGACCATCGCCTGCAGCACATCGCCCATGCTCAGCGGCGCCTCGCCGTTGGCGACGCGTTTCTGCGAAAGGTGATCGGCCACGGCCAGGATGCCGCCGAGGTTGTCCGACGGGTGCCCCCACTCCGCCGCCAGCCAGGTGTCGTTGTAATCGAGCCAGCGCACGATGCAGCCGATATCCCAGGCGGCCTTCACCGGGTCCAGGCGATAGCTGGTACCCGGCACACGGGCGCCATGGG
Source organism: Pseudomonas sp. FW507-12TSA (assembly GCF_058781435.1). Taxonomy (NCBI): domain Bacteria; kingdom Pseudomonadati; phylum Pseudomonadota; class Gammaproteobacteria; order Pseudomonadales; family Pseudomonadaceae; genus Pseudomonas; species Pseudomonas sp. FW507-12TSA. The sequence goes on along the minus strand of NZ_JBYSWT010000028.1, from coordinate 367 downwards.
GCACCACGGTGCCTTCGACGAGCGGCCCCAGGTGCTTGGTGCATTCGGGAAAACGCAATGCCAGCAGGCCGCAGCCCAAGGTATCCATCAGGCAATGGCGGGCGGTATCGAGAGCTAGGGGGGAGTCGACGCGATACTCCAGGACATAATCGGCAATGTCCTGCAAAACCGGGTCGTAATCGGGACGGTTGTTCAGATCAACGTTGGCGCTCATGGATCGTGCACTCCAATGACGGGGTTATGGGTAGGTCGATTCCTCAGGCTGCAGGTTCAGGTCAATAACGGCATCGCAGGTCTGCGTCTGCTCAATGATTCGATAACGGCATCGGTGGCGAGGGAGCCGGCTCCCACGCCACCGCCCGGCCTT
>NZ_JBYSWT010000027.1:0-110705 GCF_058781435.1 Pseudomonas sp. FW507-12TSA | reverse complement strand
AGCACGCCCAGCAAGGTGGCGCTGAGCATCCCGCCGATCACCCCGGTCCCGATGGCGCGCTGGCTGGCCGCACCGGCACCAGTGGCGATGGCCAGGGGCACCACGCCGAGGATGAAGGCCATGGACGTCATGATGATCGGGCGAAAGCGCAGGCGAGCGGCCTCGATGGCGGCGTCACGCAGGCTGTAGCCCTTCTCCCACAGTTCCTTGGCGAACTCGACGATGAGGATCGCGTTCTTCGCCGACAGGCCGATGATGGTGATCAGGCCGACCTTGAAGTACACGTCGTTGGGCATGCCCACGAAGATCACCGCCAGCACCGCACCCACGGCGCCGATCGGTACGATCAGCATCACCGACAGCGGGATCGACCAGCTCTCGTAGAGGGCCACCAGCAGCAGGAACACCACCAGGATCGCCAGGGCGAACAAGCCCGATGCCTGGCCGGCAGAGACCTTCTCCTGGTAGGACAGGCCGGTCCACTCGTAGCCGATGCCCTTGGGCAGTTGCGAGGCCAGTTGCTCCAGCTCGGCCATGGCCTGGCCGGTGCTGTAGCCTGGACCTGCGTCACCGACGATGCGGATCGACGGATAGCCGTTGTAGCGCACCAGTTGCACCGGCCCCTCTTCCCACTTGCTGCTGACGAAGGCGCTGAGCGGCACCTGGTCGCCCTTGTTGTTGGGCACGTACAGCTGGAGCACGCTTTCCGGAGTCATCCGCGCGCCCTGCTCGGCCTGGATCACCACCCGTTGCTGGCGACCGGCGTTGGTGAAGTCGTTGACCACGTCGGAACCGAAAGCCGAGGACAGGGTGGAACTGATGGTCTCGAAGTTGACGCCTTGGGCTCGGGCTTTTTCACGGTCGATCACCAGGCGCAACTGCGGCGCCTCGGCCAGGCCTTCCATCATGCCGTAGAGGAACTTCGGATTACCGTTGACTTGGCTCAGCAGCGTGTCCCGGGCTTGCAGCAGGGCCTCGCGGCCCAGGCCGCCACGATCCATCAATCGCAAAGCGAAGCCGCCGGAGTTGCCCAGGCCATCGATGGGTGGCGGCGAGACCGCCATGATGGTGCCGTCACTCGGCAGTGCGAAATGCTCGTTCAGCGCCGCCACTTCGGCAGCAGCAGACTCTTCCTTATCGCGTACCGACCAATCCTTGAAAACCGGGAATGCGAGCGCTGCGTTGTCGCCCTGGCCGGAGAAGCTGAAGCCGGAGACGAGAAATACCGCATCCACCGCCTTGCGCGACATCAGGTACTGCTCCAGCTCCTTGCCGGTGGTATCGGTACGCATGCGGCTGGCGCCGGGTGGCAGTTGCACGTCGACGATCATGTAGCCCAGGTCTTCGCTCGGCACGAAGGCTTCCGGCAGGCGCAAGTAGGTGTATCCCAGCAGAGCGACGATACCGGCGTACACCAGCATGAAGCGTCCGGCACGCTTGACCAGCCCGGAACTGAGCACCGAATAGCGCTCGGTGACGCGGGCGAAGCCACGGTTGAAGGCACCGAAGAAACCGCGCTTCTCGTGATGGCCTTCAGGGATCGGCTTGAGCAGTGTGGCGCACAGGGCCGGGGTGAAGGTCAGGGCCAGGAAGCCGGAGAACAGGATCGAGATCGCCAGGGATACCGAGAACTGCTGGTAGATGACGCCTACCGAACCGCTCATGAATGCCAGCGGCATGAATACCGCGGACAGCACCAGGGTGATACCGACGATGGCACCGGACACCTGCTTCATCGCCTTGATCGTCGCTTCGGTCGGGGACAGGCCCTCCTCGGCCATGATCCGCTCGACGTTCTCAACCACCACGATGGCATCATCCACCAGGATGCCGATGGCCAGCACCATGCCGAACATGGTCATCATGTTCACCGAGAAGCCCAGCAGGTACATCACCGCCAGGGTACCGAGCAGGCATACGGGCACCACGATGGATGGAATCAGGGTGTAGCGCACGTTCTGCAGGAACAGGAACATCACCAGGAACACCAGGACCATGGCTTCGAGCAGGGTATGGATCACCTTCTCGATGGCCACGTCGACGAAACGCGAGGTGTCGTAGGGTACGGAGTACTGCATGTCGCTGGGGAAGAACTGCGACAGTTCGGCCAGGCGCGCCTTGACCAGCGTCGCGGTCTCGATGGCGTTGGCGCCCGGAGACAACTGGATCGCGCCACCCACGCCGGGCGTGCCGTTCAGGCGCGAGGAGATGTTGTAGCTTTCCTGGCCCACTTCCAGGCGGGCGACATCGGCCAGCTTGACGGTGGAACCATCGGGGTTGGAGCGCAGGACGATCTGGCCGAACTCCTGGGGATTGTCCAGGGTGCCCTTGACCGCCAGGGTCGCAGTCAACTCCTGCTCACTGGTACCGGGCGCGCTGCCGAAGGCGCCGGCCGGAACCTGCACGTTCTGTCCACGGATGGCGCTGCTCACGTCTTCGATGGACAGGCCGTAACCCACCAGCTTCTGCGGATCGATCCAGACCCGCATCGCCGCTTCGGAAGAGAAGAACTGCAACTTGCCGACGCCGGGCAAGCGACGCAGTTCGTTGTTGATGTTGCGCGCGGCGTAGTCGCCCAAGGCGGTGGTGTCGTTGCGCTCGACCCCTTCCTTGTAGTTAAGGGCGTAGATCAACAGGAAGCCAGCGCTGGTCTGCTCGACCTGCAAGCCCTGGGTGAGCACGGCCTGGGGCATGCGCGCCTCGGCCTTCTTCAAGCGGTTCTGCACGTCGACCTGGGCCAGGTCCGGATCGGTGCCCGGCTGGAAGGTCACGACGATCTCGGCAGTACCGTTGGAGTTGTTGGTCGACTCGAAGTACAGCAGGTTCTTCGCGCCGTTGAGCGACTCTTCGAGCACGCTGGTGACCGAGTCCACCAATACCTTGGCCGAAGCGCCTGGGTAGGTCGCGGTCACGGTGATTTGCGGTGGCGCAACGCTGGGGTACTGCGCCACCGGCAACTTGGAGATGATCAGCAGGCCGGCCAGGGAGATGAACAGAGCCACCACCCAGGCGAAGTTCGGGCGCTTGATGAAAAAATCGGACATCAAAAAATCCTCGTGTCGTAACCGGGCTTATTGTTTCTGCTCGGTTTCCTGAGCCTGCTTGGGAGTGACCTTGACGCCCGGCTGCACGGCGGCCAGGCCACCGACGATGACCTGGTCACCGGCCTTGAGGCCTTCGATGATCTGCCAGCGCGAACCCTGCATGGTGCCGGTGGTGACCGCCCGGGCCTCGGCACGCTCGTCGGCGCCGACCACCATCACGTGGGAGCTGCCGTCGTTGCCACGCTTGACCGCACGCTGCGGGACGAGGATGGCTTGGTTGTCAGTGCCTTGCGGGGTCTTGACCCGCACGTACATGCCCGGCAGCAACACGCCATCGGGGTTGGGGAACTTGCCGCGCAGGGTGATCTGGCCGGTGCCCGGATCGACCGCCACGTCGGTGAATTGCAGCGAGCCCTGGCGCTCATAGGGCGTACCCTCGACCCGCAGGGTCAGGGCCTTGCTGTCGCCTGCGGCCAGGCTGCCAGTCTTCAACGCCTCGCGCAGGCGCAGGGCATCGGCGGCGGTCTGGGTGAAGTCGGCGTAGATCGGATCCAGCTGCTGGATGCGCGCCATCAGGGTCGCTTCGCCCTGGCCAACCAGGGCGCCTTCGGTTACCAGCGCACGCCCTACCCGGCCGGAGATCGGCGCGGCGACCGAGGCATAACCCAGGTTCAGGCGCGCGGTTTCCAGGTCTGCCTGGGCCGAACGGGTCGCTGCCTGGGCGCTGTGCAAGTCGGCACTGGCCTTGTCGTAGTCCTGCTGGCTGACCGCTTCGATCTTCACCAGCGGCTCATAGCGCTTGACCCGCGCCTGGGCTTCCTTCATCCCGGCCTGGGCCCGGGCCAGGTCGCCCTCGGCACGGGACACCGCTGCCTTGAGCGGCGCGGGATCGATCTGGAACAACAGATCGCCGGCCTTGACGTCGGCACCTTCCTCGAAGCGCTTCTTCAGCACGATCCCCGCCACCCGTGCCCGCACCTCGGCCACGCGTACCGGTTCGATCCGGCCTGGCAGCTCCGACGTCAGTGCCAGGGTTTCCGGCTTCACCGCGAACACATCCACAGGAAGCACCATCTCCGCGGCGCTCTGCTGCTCGCCCGAGGGACCACACCCTGCCAGTGCGATGACAACCGCCAATGCACTGACCCTTCCTATTGCACGCAAATCGACCATGGCACACCTGACTATTGATTGAGAATGTCCAGAATGCTACTTTCAAACCCAAAATGAGTCAACAAAGACTCATATGAACTTTTTTGTCTCATCTATTGCGGAGCGCTGCGAGCTTTTTTGCACCATGCGCGCATTCGAGGACTCAACCAGGACTTGCGAATGACCCTGACGCCCCATGACGAACGATTCATCAAGGCGCTGGCCGTGGCCATCGTCGACCACCCACGCGGGACACTGAAGGAACTGGCTGAAGCCGCCGGCACGAGCCGGGCCACGCTGCACCGTTTTTGTGGCACGCGTGACCATCTGCTGGAGATGCTCGAATGGCATGGCAAGGAGGTGTTGCACCAGATCATCGAAGCCTCCCGCCTGCTGGATGCAGATCCATTGGAAGCACTGCACAATTTGATCAGGGAGCATCTCGCCCATCGAGAGCTGCTGACCTTCCTGGTATTTCAATACCGCCCGGATTTCCTCGACCCACACGCCGATGGCGCCCGGTGGCAGTCCTACATCAACGCGCTGGACGCCTTTTTCCTGGGCGGCCAGCACCAGGGAGCATTCCGCATCGACATCAGCGCGTCGGTGTTCACCGAACTGTTCATCACCCTGGTCTACGGCATGGTGGATGCCGAACGCCGCGGACGCGCGGCGAGCTCGAATACCGCCCAGACCCTGGAGCAGATGTTCCTCCACGGCGCCTGCCCCCAGGCCAGAACAGATACCTAGGCCACGCGCCTCCAGGACTTGCCCGATGCCCCAGACCAACCCCCGCGACTTGCCGAACCTGCTACTCCAAACCCTGGTCGCTTGCCATGAATGCGACCTGCTGATGCGCCGTGAACCACTGGAACCCGGTGAAAAGAGCTGCTGCCCGCGTTGCGGCTTCGAGCTGGCCGTGCACCGCCATCAATGGCAGCGCCGTTGCTTCGCCCTGGTCCTGACCGCCCTGCTGCTCTACATCCCGGCCAACTTCCTGCCGATCATGCACCTGACCCTCCTGGGCCAGACCCGTAGCGATACCGTCTGGAGCGGTGTGCTCGGGCTGTTCGAAAGCGGTATGCCCGGGGTTGCCGTGCTGGTGCTGCTCAACAGCATGGCCATTCCGTTGCTCAAGCTGCTCTGCCAGTTGCTGGTATTGCTGAGCCTGAGGTTCAAGGTGGCACGCCGCAGCGCCATGCTGCTCTACCGCGGTTATCACCACCTGCGCGAATGGGGCATGCTCGAGGTCTACCTGATCGGGATCCTGGTCTCCATCGTCAAGCTGATCGACATCGCCGACCTTAGCCTCGGCGTCGGCCTGGCCTGTTTCGTCGCCCTGTTGCTGACCCAGGTCTGGCTGGAGATGAGCATGTCGCCGCACCAGGTCTGGGAGGCGCTGGACGAGGACGAACGGGGCACACCCGACTGAGCCTTTCCCCAGGGTGTCATCAGAGATGCTTGAGCACTTCCCCGATCCCGGTGGCCGGTGGATGCGTATGGCTGGCGCGCGGCACATGGGCATTATCAGTCCCTTCGTTCGGCCTGGATCCAAGGGTGTGGATACCGGCTCCCAGTACCAGCGCAGCCATTAGCGAAAGCATGAGTCGACGCATGGAAACCTCCGCCGTCCGGAGGGAAACCGGACGCAGCTTTTTTGTTGTCAGGTCCTTGCAGTCTGCCTTCGCCCGATAACAAAAAGCTTAGCCTTGCGCGCCATGGAGTTGACATCTCATGCCGGCCGTACAGGTTGCTCGGAACATACCCGAGCGCTCCTGAACCCCTGCTGAAATTACCGGCAGCCACAGTCGCTTGAGCATAGCCTGCGACCCGGAACACGACGGGCAAGCCCCGGACTTTCTTCGCCCCTGCGGCTAGCGCTTCAAGCCGAGGCCTTCGCCTCTTGCCTGATCCAGGCCATGAACGCCTCCACTTCGGGCCGTCGCCAAGCTTGCGCCTGGGTCACCAGGTAATAGGCAAAACGCGCTGGCCAGGGCCTGTCCAGGGCCTGCACCAGGCGCCCGGCGGCAATCTCCTCGCGAGCATATTCCTGGGGCACCAACGCCAGCCCCTGGCCGGCCGCCGCCGCGCGGATCAGCAGGTAGTCATCCTCGAACGCCGTGCCGCGCTCGGCGCGCAGGTCCGCGGCGACCCCATGGGCCGCCAGCCATAGGGCCCAATCCGCTCGATCGGTATCTTGCAGCAGCGGCCAGGCCAGGCAATCGGCTGGCTCGCGAATGGGTTCGCCAGCAGCCAGCAGCGCGGGCGCCGCGACCGGCAGCAACACCGGCGCCAGCAGGGGTTCCGTTACCAGCCCCGGGTAGTGGCCCAGGCCATGGCGAATGGCGATATCGACCCGGTCACGCTGTAGATCCACCAATGCCGCCGACGCCTCGACCCGCACCTCGATCTCTGGATGCTGGGAAGTGAAGCGCCCCAGTCGTGGTACCAGCCAGGATGCAGCAAAGGACGGCACGGTGCTGATGGTCACGGTGCTCCGGATGCGGTCCGCTTCCAGGGTCCACAAGGCTGCCTGGATCTGCTCGAAAGCCGCCAGCAATTGTGGGTGGACCCTGCTGCCCGCTTCGGTCAGCACCATGCGCTGGTGCCGGCGAATGAACAGCGGCATGCCGACCCGCTCCTCCAGTTGGCGGATCTGCTGGCTGACCGCACCCGAGGTCACCCCCAGGGCCTGGGCGGCATGCTTGATGCTGGCGTGGCGACCGACTTCGACAAAGGCGCGCAATGCCAGCAATGGCAGGACTGGATTCATGGTTTAGCTCTTCTAAACAAGGCAGGTAGTTTAAATCGTTTCCTATTCACCTGATGCAAAAGGAAGATCCTCGGGAAGCGGCACACATAACTTTAGCTCTACTTAACCCGATGGAGATAGCCAGGCGATGCTCGATCTGTACACCGACAGCTCACCCAATGGTTTCAAGGTGACCATTGCCCTGCACGAGCTGCAGTTGCCCTACCGCCTGCACCCGGTGAACCTGGACACCGGTGAGCAACACCGTCCGCAGTTCCTCGCCCTCACCCCCCATGGCCGGATCCCGGTGATCCATGACCACGAGACCGGCATCACCCTGTTCGAATCGGCGGCCATCCTGCTCTACCTTGCCGAACGCGGCGGCAGTCTTCTGCCCCAGGACCCGGTCGGGCGCTGGGAAACCATCAAGTGGCTGCAATTCCATGCCTCCAGCGTCGGGCCGATCCTCGGCCAACGAGTGCACTTCGAGCTGTTCGCCCAGCAGCGACTGCCCGCGGCCATCGCCCGCTACCGACGACTGAGCGAGGAGCTGTTCGCGGTGCTCGACGCTCGCCTGGCTGAACACCCCTACCTGGCCGCGGACCAGTATTCGATCGCCGACATCGCCCATTTCGGCTGGACCCATATCGCCCGGATCATCGATTTCGACTTCAGCCAGCACCGCCACCTAAGCGCCTGGCACGACCGAGTGGCGCAACGTCCCGCCGTACGCCTGGGCGTAACCATTCCCGCGCCCGCCAGCGGCGCATGAGCAACAGGAGACAAACAATGCAGAGCACCCTGAACAACGGCGCCCCAGCGACGGCGAATTTTCATGGGCACCCCGGCTACCGGCGCATGTTCGCTCCCGAGCGCTTGACCCTCGGCCTGTTCCTGCCGCTGCGCTTCTACCAGGGCGACATGCAGGTCTTGGCCGGGCAAGCCGACTGGGTCGAGACCATCGACCGTCAGGGTTTTGCCGCCGTCTGGGTACGCGACGTACCGCTGTTCGATCCGACCTTCGGCGATGCCGGGCAACTGTTCGAGCCCTTCGCCTACCTCTCGTTCCTCGCCGCCCGGACCCAGCGAATTGCCCTGGCCACCGGCAGCGCGATCTTCACCCTGCGCCACCCATTGGATTTGGCCAAGTCGGCCGCCAGCCTCGATCGCTTGTCCGGTGGTCGGCTGGTGCTGGGCATCGCCTCGGGAGATCGGCCCGTAGAGTTCCCGGCCTACGGCCTGGAACATGCCGAGCGAGGCCAGCGCTTCGCCCAGGCGGTGGAGTACTTTCGCCAAGTCATGGCCGACGGCCCGCAGGCCATCGATTCGCCCCTGGGCCGTTTCGCCGGCGCCGAACTGCTGCCCAAGCCCAGCACTGGCGCGATTCCGCTGATCGTCACCAGCTCCTCGGGACAATCGCCGGAGTGGATCGCCCGGCACGCCGATGGCTGGCTGACCTACCCCTTCGCCACCCACACCGCCAGCGGGCCACGACAACTGGCCGAGAAGATCCGTGCCTGGCGCCAGCTGATTCCCGACGGCGGCTTGCGCCCCCACATGACCAACGAATGGCTGGACCTGGTGGACGATCCCGACCATCCGCGTACACCACTCAACGGCGGCTTCGTCTTGCGCACCGGACGCAAGGGCCTCTTGCAGTTGCTGCAGCAATGGCAAGAGGCCGGCGTCAACCACGCCGCGCTGGGCATCCAGTTCTCCCAGCGCCCGGTGGCCGAAGTCATCCAGGAACTGGCCGAGGAGGTGCTGCCACATTTCCCCTCCCATCCCGGTCCTCCGGCGCTAGATGCCCGCTGGTAGCGCAGTAGAGGCAAAACGGAGCAACTTCCTGCGAGCCGCCATGGGTAATTCTCGTTGCCATGCGACCAACAAGCGGCAACTTGCAGGCAAGTTCAAAGTTGCTCCTGATGAGCTGCGCAGTTCAATACCGACGACTTTGCTATCAGCCTGACAGCATTTACAGCCTGGGCTACTGAGCTAGTCTTGATTTGCTCATGACCTCAAGCCGAAAAGCCCATGGACACCCTAAGCAAGTTCGAAATCGAGACGGCCCTTGCCCAGCGCTTGCCAAACTGTCGCGTGAACTGCGTGATCAATGCCGACGGCAGCCTCTCGCTGGACATCCTGGCGCCAGGATCGAACCAGTTCACCATTGCCAGCATCGACCGCAGCCACTACCACGGGGAATCGGGCATCAATCGACTGGTGCGCGAAATCCTCGAAGAGATGGTGGTTTCCCGGCGGTCTTCGCGCATGTCATGAACCTGCCAGGAGCGCTTGCACCATGCCCATGACGACGCCGCCACGCCTCACCACTATCAACTACCAGCAGGACACCCTGTTCGGGGTCAACGCACTAGCCTGCGAATGCCTGGTCCAGGTGACCGAACCCGGCGAACTCGGTGCCGGTAGCCTACAGCTCCTGGTCGACGCGCCCTGGCCCGAGCAACTGCAACACGCCCATGGACTGACATTCGACCGCGATGGCCACCCCTGCCACGGCGTGGTGCGCCATGGCCGGCGGCTGGCTAATGCTCAATTGCTGCTGGTACTGGAACTCCAGCCAGGTCCGATCAGGGCCTGAGGCGCTCCTGATCCGCCGGCCCGGGCTCCACTCGTGGTCCCGGTCGCGCCCGGGCCTGATCCTCGCGACGGACCCGCTGGTCGTCGGTCAAGCCCGGGCCCGGGTCCTGCTCCACCAGGCCTTGGGCCGGGGTATTCGATGGCGATGACGGGGATGATACGGCTCGATCTCGCATTTGCGTCCTCCTGCGGTGCGCTACTCGATGAAAGCTCTTCGTAAGTTTGAAAACTTACCCTTGCTGATGTTCAAAACATCCAGGCCCTAATCGCGCGTTAGACGGATAATTTATTTACGCGCCGCTTGCATATATACGGCATACCGGATCAACCCCTTGCGCAAAGTTGCCATTTCCAGGTTTCGAACCATTCGTCGCCGCTCATTCAATCAGTTCGACTTTTTAAAACTCAGCGTCCTCCCAATAAATGCCCGGTGCAATTATGGGCATATCTTTCCATTAACAAGAGGTATTCAACCATGGCCAATACCGGACACCCCAATCCTGGAAACTTTGCCAATGATCGGGAAAAAGCCGCCCAAGCAGGCAGGAAAGGCGGACAGGCCTCTGGCGGCCACAGCACCGGCGACCGGCACAAGACATCCGGCGCCGGCAAGCAGAGCAGCCGCGGCGGCGCGGGCGGTCGTGGTTGATCGCCGGACGAGCGGGGTCGTAGCGAGCCCCGCTTTCTTCTACTTGCGCGGGTTCCGCGACCCGCTCCACCTCGGGAGACACCGATGAAAATCAACGAAATCATGACCCGCGACGTACAGACCACCAGCCCCGACCACAGCTTGCGCGAAGTCGCCAGCCTGATGGCCGATATCGATTGCGGGGCAATCCTGGTCAGCAGCCAGGATCGCCTGGTGGGCATGGTCACCGACCGCGACATCGCCGTGCGCGCGGTGGCCCGGGGCATGGCCTGCGACACCCCGGTCAGCCTGATCATGAGCAGCGATATCCGCTACTGCTATGACGACCAGGACGTGGACGATGTGGCCCGCAACATGGCCGACATCCAGTTACGGCGCCTGCCAGTGGTCAACCGCGACAAACGCCTGGTGGGTGTCGTATCCCTGGCCAACATCACTCGGGCCCACGACCACGGGGCCAACAGCACCCTGTTGCAGGGCGTTACCTGCACACACTGAATCCGTACCAATAATTGAACCCTCGTCCCGCGCCCGCTCGCCCCTGGCATGACTGCGGGGCAGCCGGGACCTGATCCGCCACCTCTGGAGGTATCCATGAAGTCCTATCCACGCCCCCCTTCCCCGCCCAGCAGCAAGCAGTCCCAGGAGCCCAAGGCGCCATGGAGCCTTACCCCGATTGCGGCGAGCAGAGCTACCAGGGCTCAGGCCGCCTGGCCGGCAAGATCGCCCTGGTCACCGGGGCCGACAGCGGTATCGGCCGGGCGGTGGCCATCGCCTTCGCCCGGGAAGGCGCCGATGTGGCGCTGGCCTACCTGAACGAACACGACGACGCCCGCGAGACCGCGCGCTGGGTGGAACAAGCCGGACGCGAATACCTGCTGCTGCCGGGCGACCTGGCGGGCAAACAGCAATGTCGCGACATAGTCGCCAAGACCGTGGAGCAGTTCGGGCGCATCGATATCCTGGTCAACAATGCCGCCTACCAGATGACCCACCATGAGTTGGCCGATATCACCGATGACGAATGGGTACGGACCTTCGATATCAATATCACGGCGATGTTTCGCATCTGCCAGGCCGCGGTGCCGCACATGGCCGCCGGCAGCTCGATCATCAACACCAGCTCGATCAACTCCGATGCCCCCAAGCCGACCCTGCTGCCCTATGCCACCACCAAGGGCGCCATCGCCAATTTCACCGCCGGTCTGGCACAACTGCTCGGTGCCAGCGGCATCCGGGTCAACAGCGTCGCCCCGGGGCCGATCTGGACGCCGCTGATCGTCTCCACCATGCCGCCAGAAGCTGTCACCCATTTCGGCGAGCAGACGCCCCTGGGTCGTCCGGGCCAGCCAGTGGAGGTGGCGCCCATCTATGTCTTGCTGGCGAGCGACGAAGCCAGCTACATCTCCGGCTCGCGGGTGGGCGTCACCGGCGGCAAGCCGATCCTCTAGCCCGCGCAAGAACCAGGAAGTCGCGACGGCCTCAAGGATAGGGAATGATCGAGATCTTGCCGTTGCGCTCCAGGATCGCATAGCGGATGTGCCCGATCTCCAGCACGCCCTGGCTGGAGCGGGCCGCTTCGAGGATGTCCTCTTCCACTAACCGCGCATGGTGCATGCGCTGGCGCAAAAGCCTGCCGTTTTCCACCAGAACCGTGGGCCCACCGTCGATCACCCGGGAAAACCAGCGCCAGCGCTGCTTGGCCAGCGACAAGCCGACATCGATGGCAATCAGCGTGACTATCACCAGCACCGCGTTGGTCAGGGAAAAGTCCTCTCCGAGCAGCGCTTGCTGGGTCGCCTCGCCAATCACCATCAGCAGCACCAGGTCGAAGGTGGTCAGCTCGGCCAGCGAACGCCTGCCGGCGATCTTGAACAACACCATCAATGCCAGGTAGATCGCTGCCGCCCGCCATACCGAGTCCATGAGGTCACCTAGGGATAAATGAATTGGTCGAAATCCAGGACCGGCCCCGCTGCCAACGCGATCCGGGTCGAATACCGCCCTGCGCCTTCGCTGCGCAGCCTCAAGTGCAACGACGCGCGGCCGTCGGCATCCGCCAGCAGCCACAGCCTGAGACCCTGGCCCACCGCGCTGGCCTTGAGCGGCTGGGGCAGCAAGCTCTCGACGCTGAAACCCTGCAGCAACTCGCCCCCCAACTCCAGTTCCAGGGGCTGGCCGGCGCTGCCACGCATGTGCACCACCAGGCTGTCGGTGGAACCGCTGCGCAGCAGCGCCTGGTAATGCACCTGCAACCGGCCATCGGCGCTGTGCAACTGACGCGAACTCAGCGGCCCCTTGGAGAACAGTCCGCCCAGGGTCAGCAGCACCAGCACCACCAGCAAGTACCAGCCCAGGCGCTCCAGGCGCCAGACCTTGCGCTGCAGGCCCATGTATTCGCGAACCGGCCGCTGCCGGCTATGCAACTCATCCTGCTCCACAGGCTCCTCCGCGACCGCCAGCGGCGGCCCTCAGACCACCAGTCCCGCAGCCCCCGGCACCGGCTCGGGCACGGGGGCCTGCTCCAGCCCCGGCACCAGCACCACCTTGCGGCACTCGTCCTGGCCCTTGTCGAACAGTTCGTAGCCCCGCGCCGCCTGCTCCAGGGAGAGCCGATGCGTGATGATCACCTCGGGCCGCAGGCGGCCGCTTTCGATATGTTCGAGCAGCTCGGGCAGGTAACGTTGCACATGGGTCTGGCCCATCTTGAACACCAGTCCCTTGTCGAAGGCATCACCGAACATGAAGCCATGGATGAAACCGGCATAGACCCCGGCCACGCTGACCACTCCGCCACGGCGCACGGCGGCGATGCACTGGCGCAGGGCCTTGCCGCTGCTGCCTTCGAGCTTGAGCGTGGACAACAGGGTTTCGGTGGTGCTGCCCTTGGCCTCGAAGCCCACGGCGTCGATGACGCCATCGACCCCGCGCATGCCGACGGTCTGGCGAACGATGGTATCGGCCGGATCGTCGTCCTCCCCGAAATTGATGGGGATGATCCCGTAGGTACGCCGGGCATACTCCAGGCGATAGGCATGCTGGTCGACCATGAAGATCCGCTCCGCACCCAGCATCCTGGCACAGGCCGCGCACAACAGGCCTACCGGCCCTGCTCCGTAGATCGCCAGGCTGCTGCCTTCACCGATGGCAGCGTTGCACACCGCCTGCCAGGCCGTTGGCAGGATGTCCGAAAGAAACAGCACCTGGTCGTCCGCCAGGGTGCCAGGCACCCGGAATGGCCCGGTATTGGCCTTGGGCACCCGCACCAGCTCCGCCTGCCCGCCCGGAATGCCGCCGTACAAGCGGCTGTAGCCAAACAACGCGGCTCCCGGCGGGATGGCTTTCTTGTTGAGGATCGCACCGCGACCATCGTTGGTGGTCTCGCACGCCGCATACAACTGGTGCTGGCAGAAGAAACAGTCGCCGCAGGCGATCACGAAAGGGATCACCACCCGATCGCCACGCCGCACCCGGGTCACCTCCGGTCCCACCTCCTCGACTATGCCCATGAACTCGTGGCCGAACACGTCGCCATGTTCCACCGTGGGGATCTTGCCTCGGTACAGATGCAGGTCGGAGCCACAAATGGCTGTCGCAGTGACTCGCAGGATGATGTCGTCGGGCTGTTCGATACAGGGATCAGGCAAGGTTTGCACCGTCACCTTGTGAGCGCCCTGGTAGGTCATGGCACGCATCGGGTTTCCTCCTGGCCCCGGCCTGGATGCCGGGGCTCTTGGCGTTAGGGGGGAACTAAACGCTCTGGGGTTCCTTCGCCTGCGGTAGGCAGCGGATGAATGGTCGGCCTAACCCTTGCTGTGCTCGGGTGAGGACGGCCCCTTGGTCACGCCCCGCGGCCCGAGCACGCCCCACAGCCCCAGCCCAAGCACAGGCAGCAGGACCACCAAGGCCGTCCACAAGGCTTTGCTGCCTGAGGAATTGTCGCTGCGCCATATGCTGTTGATGGCCCATAGATCGAGCAACACGAGGATCGCGCAGAGGCCGATCCATAGATAACTTGCGAGCATGATGCACCTCCGGGTTGATGCTTCTTTAGGCTCGAGGCGCATGGCCAGGGTTCACTGAATCTTTCATTCATGCACCCCGGCGGACCTGGCTGCGAAATAGCGAATCTTCCATGCCGGGCAATGGTCGACTGCAGTACCGCGACTGCAAGCGGCAACCTCTATCACCCCATCTAGCGCTGAGCGGAGAGCGACGAATGGACTACCTGGATGCACTGCAATGGCCAGCCATGCTGGTGACGGTGCTCGCGGCCTGGCTGATCGGCTCGCTACGCCCCGGGCGCCGAATGACCGGTTTCATCTGCTTCATGCTCAGCAACCTGCTGTGGATCGCCTGGGGCCTGTATGCCCACGCCTATGCCCTGGTGATCCTGCAGTGCTGCCTGGGGCTGATGAACCTGCGCGGGCTGGGCAAGAATGCCCGGCAACGCGAGACCGCCAAGCGGCCTGGACAAGGCTCGCCAGTACCCTAGTACCAGTCAGCCGAGCGAAGGCATCCACTGCAGGAGCAGCCACTCGACGCTCGATTGCTCGCGATGGTGATTAACGGTAGCGCGTGCTTACTGGATAAACGCAGGGCCCTGAAGTCCATCGCGGGCAAGCCTCGCTCCTACCCTTTCCTCAACTGAACGGCATGACGCCAGGTACCGGGCCAGGCGGATCGGCAAGGGGCGCGGTTAGGGACGATGCCCCAGGTATTCGGCCAGGGTACGGGCGCAGGCATCGATGGCGCCATCCAGCACCAGCTCGTAGCCATGGGTGTTCTCGGTGGCGATCCCCAGGCACCCCGCTTGCCCGCACAGGCCGCTACTGAGCACCGCGCTGGCATCGGAGGCGAAGTCCACCAGCAGGGCATACTGCGGCGTCAACCCGCAACGCTGCGCGGCATCGGCCAAGCCCGTGACCACCGAGCGGCTGTAGTAGCCCTTCCCGTCACCGGTGTTGATGATCGGATCCAGGCTCAATCGCGTCGCATACTCTTCAAGCACCGGGCCGACCTCCACCGCGATGCTGGTATCGCAGGCCAGGTGCGCAGCGGCATACATGGCCCCCGCGTTGGACTCTTCCTCGCAGGTGGTCAGCACCAGGTACACCTCGTGTTCCAGGCGCCCGCGCCGGTCGGCGAGCAACCGCGCACATTCCAGCACTGCCGCCAGCGGCGCCCGATCGTCCATGAAATGCGCGGCGATGGCATCCCCCACGCGCCAGAGGCTGCGCCAGTGCTGGCTCAGGACCACCCGCGTGCCCGGGCGCACGCCCTGGGCGCGCAGCTGCTGCGGGCAACAGCGGGTGATGACGTGCACATCCTTCCAGTGCACGTTGCCCGAAACCACGTCGCGCCCCTGGGGCGAGCCCGGCGTGGCATGCATCGAGCCGAAGGACAATACCCCCGGCAAGATCGCCTGGTCACCGAGGATGTCCAGCGGGCACATGCCGAAGTTCACCGGATTGGCCCCTCCCAGGGCCACCACCTGCAGGGTGCCGTCAGGCATGACCCGCTTGACCACCATGGCGATCTCGTCCATGTGCGCCATCACGCAGATTCCCGATCCGGCACGTGGCGCGCCGTGGCCGGCGAACCGGCCGATGACGTTGCCTGCGGGATCGATCCGGGTCTCGTCGCAATAGCGCCGCAGGTGCTCGACGCAGATAGCCCGGACTTCGTCTTCCTGGCCACCCGGGCCGCGAGCCAGCAGCAGGCGCTGGAGCAGTTCCGGGCAGGCTTGGGGCCCCTCGGTGGGCGATGCGGCGGGTGCGACATTCATATTGGCTTTCCTTCGTTCATGGAGGCATGGGTCGTTTCCGGTCCTGGATCGCGGCTTTCCTGCAGCAGCAGGTCGACCACCGCCCGACAGCGGGTTTCGCGGTCCGCTTCTGCGGGTTGGGCGGCATGGCAACGCAGTTGCCGTTCAGCGCTGCAACCACCCCGCAGCAGCTGGCGCGCGCGTTCGAACAGCGACTCTTCGCCCAGGGCTTGCGCAGTGGCGCCAAATACCTGTTCAGCCAGGTCCAGCCATCGCCCAAGGCCCATCGGTGCCTGGTCCGGGCTCATCAGGTAGCGGCCCTGGGCTCCCCGGCGCCGGGCCTGGACACGGTTCTCCTTGAGCAGCCAGCGCCGGGCCTGGGTGTACTGGCTACCCGCCGCGGGCAACAGGCAGGCATGTCGGACCATCACCGCGAACAGTCCGGCGAGGGTCTGGGCATCCGCGACCCGCGGGCAGGCATCGGTCATGCGCAGTTCCAGGGTCGGGTAGCGCAACGCCGGGCGAATGCCCCACCAGGCATTGTCCTCGGCACCCAGCGCGCCAATGCCGCGCAACAATCGCAGGTAGTCGTCATAGGCCTGGTGATCGTGCAGGTACTCGGGGATGCCCATACGCGGCCATTCATCGCAAGCGACCTGGCGGTAGCTGAGATAGCCACTGTCATGGCCTTGCCAGAATGGCGAGGACAGGCTCAACGCCAGCAACAACGGTGTCCAGGGCAAGACTTCGTTCATCACCGCGATCCGGTCCACCGCCGCCGGCACTTGGGCATGCACATGCAAGCCACTGAGCACGCTGCGCCGGGCCGCCAGGGCGAATTCGTCGAACAGCTGGCGAAAATGCGCCTGCGGCGTCGCCCGCTGCTCGTGCCAGTCAGCCAGCGGATGACTGCCGGCACAGATAAACCCCAGGCCGTGGCTGGCCAGGGCCTGGTCCAGGGCCGAGCGTACCTGGCGCAGGTAGGCGCCGGCCTGGGCGCTGTGGTCGAACACTGGCGAGGCGACCTCGATCTGCCCCTGGAACATCTCGTAGGCGAAGTTCTGGCCAAGGGCTTCGCGGCAGTCGCGCAGTACCTCGGGCGGTGGCTCGGCAACCATGCGTCGACTCCCAAGATCGGTGAGCAGGTACTCCTCCTCGATGCCCAGGCATTGCGGTTGGCCAGGGTCGAAAGCGCTCATGCCGTGCTCGCCTCAGGCCAGGCGAGTGACGGTCAGGGCCACCACGGCAATGCGCTCGACTTGTTCATAGCCTTGCTGTTCCAGCTCCTCGCCGAATACATCGGGGTCCAGTTCCTGGTAGGTCCAGCCGTAGCGCTCGCCTTGCAGCAACGCACGGGCGGCATCCAGGAACGGATCGCGACCGCGAACCATCGCCACCCCGGTGTACAGCAGCAAGGTTCCCTGTGGCTCCAGGCGCGGCAGCGCCTGGGCCAGGATGCGTAGCGACAGGTGCTCGCCCAGGGCCCCGCCGCCATGGCGATAGGCGCGCTGGCGAGGGTCCCGCATGTAGGGCGGGTTGGCCAGGATCAGGTCGAAATTCCCCTCGACACCGTCCAGCACATCGCTGTGATAGACGCCGACATTGCCGACCCCGGCCAATTCGGCATTGATTGCGCAGTAGCGCAAGGCTCGCGGATTGATATCCAGGGCCAACACCTGGGCCTCGGGCCGGGCACGCGCCACCAGCAAGGCCCCCGCTCCGGTGCCGCAGCCGATGTCGGCCACCCGCCGCACGACGGTGAAGCGCTGTTGCAGGCAGGCCTCGATCAGGCGTGCGAAACGATAGGTATCCGGGCCGAAGAACACCGCCTCGGCATCGTCGGTCGGATAGGCCGAGTGCACGAGCAGCAGCTCGTCCAGGCTCGACCAACGCACCGTGCTGTGCAGCCGCCCCGCCTCGGCCTGGATGATCCCGGCCTGGTACAAGAGATCCAGTTCCGTGGCCTCGAACAGGCTGGCGGCGAACGGCCGCGACCAGCCGAACACATCACGCAGGTCGGCGCTGCACGCGGCGTCCGGGCGCCGGTTGACCCGCTGGTGCGTGGCCGGGGTGGGCGTGACGAAGCGATAGCCCGCCGCTTGCAGGCGTCGCCCCAGTTGCAGCAAGGCCTGGTCGGCCTGGGGCCGGCTCGCCTGGCGCGGCGGATGGAAGGATGAAGGGCGTTGGTTCATGGCAGGCTCCCGAGGTCAGCGCAGGCGGTGGCGTAGATCGATGAAGGTGCGCGTGGCGAACAATGCCGCCGGCCGGCAATGCCGGGGCGCCGCCAGCCAGGGCAGCAGCAATTGCAGTTGCCGTTCGGCGTCTTGCTCGTGCAGCGCCTGGCGCAATGCCCGGGTCTCCGGATCCTGATCGTTGCGCTCCGGCAGGCCTTGGGACTGGATCCGGCGCTTGGGCGAAGGGTAGCGACCGACATCCCAGTCGCCGGCGATCCAGTCATGCAGCAGCTGTTTTTCATAGCCGCTGAACACACCGAACATGGCCGCGCCATGCCCGTGGACCAACTGCCAGAAGCGGCTGTCCTGCGGATCCTGGTTGCGCTTGATCCAGCCCTTGTCCTGCAGGGCTTGCAGGAAGCCACGGATCTGCCCCGGCTGGTCCAGCCACTGGTTCACGCTCTTGCCATCGAAACGGCAGTAATCGCCATGCATGTGCCGTCCCGCCAGGCGCTTGCGCTCGAGCATCGCCACCAGCTCGCGCTCCAGGTCGAATGCCTTGATCACCGCTGCGGATCCCAGGCCCAGGTCGTTGAGCTGGTAGCCACGGGATACCCGACGCCAGAACTCCCCACCCTCCATGCCCACCGGCTGCAAGTCCCACAGCGCTTGCACGGCCTTGCGCGCATGCCCGCTGCTGGCATTGTCGATGGTCACGTGCAAGGTGAAGTAGTAGGGATCGATGCCCAACTCGTTCAACTCGTAGGCGCTGATCAACAGGTGCAAGGGCAACTGTTCATACCCCAGGTTGTAGCCCAGCACCTCCGGCATGAACGACTCGGCGCAATGGCCGAGGGCCAGCTGGATCGCCCCTTGGCGATAGTGCTCGTCGCTCAGGCCCGGGTCGCTGTCGCAGCCCTGCTCGGCCAGCATCCTACGGTACAAGGCCACATGATTCTGCGCCGCCTCACCCTCGCCCAGCTCCTCCAGGTAGGTGCTGACCAGGCCGTCGTAGCGGTAGTCCCGCCAATGCGCCAACACCCCGTGCAACCAGGCGCCATCCACCAGCTTGGTAGGCGCCACGCCCTGCAGGAAGTACAAGGCATGGGCCTTGTTGCCGAAGAACCGCCGCCCGGCCCCCTGCCGGCGCTGGTCCAGGTAGTCGGCATATTGCCGGCTGACCGCCTGGCAGTTGTCCTCGACCATGGCCATCAGTTGCCCGGGATCGCCGGGCAGCACTTGGACCGCCGGATCCAGGCTTTGCAATTGCCGCTCCAGAAACTCCTGGCCCAGGCTGGGTGCCTGGGCATCGCCAGGCTCCAGCAACTGGTGGTACAGGCTACGCAAGGGGGCATCGTGAGGTAACGCCGTCGGGCTACCGTGGAAAACTTCCAGCAGGCTCATGGCAGGCTCCTTGGATCAACACCAGCATCATTCGGGGGCGACAGGGTGTACGCCTTTCAAAGGCAGAGCGGCCACAGCGGCAAAAGATTCCATCGCGTTGCGCCAAGCACGGATGACCGGTGCCTTGAGGGATAAAACTTGAACCGCCGGATGCGCGCCCGCCTCCATATGCCAAGAAGCCGTGACACGGCATTCGCGTATCGGAGGTCCCATGAAAACCCACTTCGTCAAGCTACTGACCCAGCCGGAATCGGCCTGGGTCCAGATCCGTTCCGAAGAACAACGCAAGCCGCGACAATACCTGCCCCACCTGCTGCTCTGGGCCCTGGTTCCCGCCCTTTGCCTGTTCATTGGCGTGACCCAGGTCGGCTGGAGCCTGGTCGATGCCGAACGGGTGCGCCTGAGCCTGGACAGTGCCATGCAGCTGGCCTTGCTGCTCTACCTGACCGCCCTGCTGGGCACCCTGCTGATGGGCGGATTCATCCGCTGGATGTCGCGCTCGTTCGAGGCCCGGCCGACACTCAACCAGTGCGTTGGCTTCGCCGCCTACACTGCCACGCCCTACTTCATCGCCGGCATCAGCGGCCTGTATCCCAGCCGCTGGCTGGCGGTGGCGGCTCTGCTGGCGGCCAGTGCCTATGCCAGTTACTTGCTGCTGGTGGGCCTGCCGAAGTTCATGTACCTGAACCAGGAGCGCGGGCGCTTGTATGCCGCCTCGGTCTGGGGCGTGGGCCTGCTGGTGCTGGTGACCATCCTGGTGAGCATGATCCTGTTCTGGTTCAACGTGCTGGCCCCCCAATACCTGCGCCCACTGGCGGCGCTTTGAACATGGGGCGAAAAAACTAAACCATTGGCCATGCTCCGTGTTCAACAGTAGGGCGACGCCTTTGTCGCGCCCTCCCTAAGGAGAATCTTATGAACCACAAACTCATGCGCCAACTGGGACTGTCGTTATTGCTAACCGTCAGCGGTTGTGGCCTGGCGCTGGCGGCCGGCAGCAGCGACTTCGTCGATGAAGCGGCCCAGGGTGGCATCAACGAGGTGGAGAGTGCCAAGCTGGCGCTGGAGAAAAGCACCGCCACCGACGTCAAGGCCTTCGCCCAGCAGATGGTCGACGACCACACCAAAGTCAACCAGGAACTGATGAACCTGGCCCACAAGCTCGATATCAAGGTGCCGGACGAAGCCTCGCTGACCGCCCGGGCGAAGAAGATGATCCTGGAAATGCGCGACGAGTCCTTCGACCAGGCCTATATCGATAGCCAGGTCGAGGCCCACGAGAAAACCGTGGCGCTGTTCGAAAAAGAGTCGCAGTCCAAGGACGACGCCCAGCTCAAGGCTTTCGCCCAGAGCACCCTGCCCCAACTGCGCATGCACCTGGACATGGCCAAGCGCTTGCAGACCCAGCACGCCAAATGACGCTGTGGTTGCTCCGGACATCACGCAGCCATGCCGTGCGGCTGCGTGCTGCCCCGTACTGGTCCCATGACGGCTACTCGCGAAGACAAGCATGAAACAACGCGCCACCGTGATCTGCTGCCAGGACCGGCAATGGTTGTATGTACGCAAGTCCAAGGCCGACTGGACCCTGCCGGGTGGGCGTATCGAGCCTGGCGAGACTCCCGCCGAGGCTGGCTGGCGTGAGCTGCAAGAAGAAACCGGGATTACCGCCCGGGACTTGCGCTATCTGATGCGCTATCACGATGGCGACTGCCTGCACCACGTGTTCCAGGCGCGCCTGGAGGAGCGGGAGAACCCCGTGCCCGCCAACGAGATCGCCGATTGCCGGTGGCGGCGAGTCGATCGCCAATCGTCAGTCAAGCCGCGCATCCGCCGGCTGATCGCCTCGGTCACGGCGCATTATCCCGACTTGCCGGTCGATCGCTGAGTGCAATTGCCATTCGTCGAGCCCCAGGCAACTTATTCAAACTTTGCCCACCAACGCCTCCTCCCACTCTATAAGGGGTCGCTACCCGGCCCTGGATACAGCACGAGGAACCTGCGAATGAAAACTCCCATTGCAAAACTCCTGATGGCGGTTGGCCTGGCTTGCGCCTGCAGCGGACCGATTTGGGCGGCCGGTACGGGCGCCAGCCCCAGCACCGGAGGCTCGTCTTCATCTTCCGGCGCCAACGATTCGGGGCCTGCCATGCCCCCTGCGGCCCTTCCCGGAGGTCCCCAGGGAGGCAACGGTGGCGATGCCAATGGCAGCAGCACCGCCCCGGGCTCCGACCACGGCGGCAGCGAGAGCGGCGGTACTGGCAGCGGCAATGCAGGAGGAACAAGCGGGGGTAGCTCGGGCGGCAATGGCAGTACGGGCTCCGGTGGCTCCGGTGGTTCCGGTAGTGCCGGTGGTGCCGGTGGTGCCGGTGGTGCCGGTGGCTGAGACGCTGTACCCGGAGTCAGCCGCCCAGGGCGGGTGTCCCCCCGGCATCGAGCGACAGTCCCGGATGAGCCGTGGACATCATCAGGCTGCTGGCCAGGACCAGGATGATCGACCAGCCGAATATCCGCCGTGCCCAACGCCGTCCCTCGCCATGGCCAGGTCGCGCCAAGGCCACTGCCAGCCAGCAGCTTCCCAGGCCGCCGATCACCAGGAACCATGCCATGCTCATGGCGCTGCTCAAGCCCAGCACCACGGCGCTGAGGACGAAGGCCAGGATGCCGATCACGATCTGGCGCTGACCACGCGCCATCGTCAGGATCGGCAAACCGGCGGCACGCAGGTCCTCTCTGCGATACTGGGCAATGGCATGGGCATGGGGAATCTGCCAGCAACAGAACATCACCAGCAGCCAAAAGGCCGGGGCGTCGAAATGTGCACTGACCGCGCAATAGCCGATCACTGGCGGCATCGCCCCGGCCAGGCTGCCCACTGGCGTGCCGTACAGCGAGCGCCGCTTGAACCATAGGCTGTAGAAACCCACATAGAACAACAGCCCAAGCCCTGCCAGGGCGGCGGCCAGGTCGTTGCAGCAGCGCTGCAGCACCACCAGCCCCAGGCTGGCCAGGAGTACGCCGTAGACACTGGCCAGCCCTAGGGGACAAGCCCCCAGCGCCATGACACGGTGACAGGTGCGGACCATGCGGCGGTCGATATCGCGGTCGATGCAATTGTTCAGCACACATCCGCCGGCCACCACCAGCGTGGTGCCCAGGACCGTGGCCAGCAGGACTCGCGGCTCGTACCACTGGCCCCGGGACGCAAGGAAGTACCCCCCCAGTACCGCGATCAGGTTGCCGGCCACGATCCCCGGCTTGACCAGTTGCCAGGCCATGGTCATCAGCGCGGCGCCGTTCAATGGGCGAGCATGTTGTGATGGATGCTGTTCATGATCCACAGCGAAAGCCCTACCAGCAGGAAGATCACCACCGCGGAAAAAATCAGCGCAGTGAGGTTCCAGCGCTGCTCGGTGGCGGTATCCAGGTGCAGGAAATAGCGCAGGTGGACCAGGATCTGGATCACCCCCAGCCCCACCACCGCCCATAGCGTGACATTGCGCGGCAAGCTGGGGTACATCACCAGCGCGAAGGGAATCAGGGTCAGTACCAGCGACAGGGCGAAACCGACCAGGTAGGAACGCCGGCTGCCATGGCTGGAGCCAGCGCTGCTGCGTACGGAACTCTGGGTATACATATCAGGCCACTCCAAGCAGGTAGACAACGGTGAAGACACAGATCCAGATCACGTCCAGGAAGTGCCAGAAAAGGCTCAGGCAACTCAGGCGCGTGGCCTGGATGGCGCCCAGGCCACGGGAATGCACTTGCCACATCAACACCGCCATCCATACCAGGCCGCAGGCCACGTGCAGGCCGTGGGTGCCCACCAGGGTGAAGAAAGCGCTGAGGAAGGCACTGCGATCCGGCCCGTGACCTTCGCTGATCAGTTGGTGGAACTCATTGATCTCCATGGCGACGAAACCCAGGCCCAGCAGCGCGGTCAGGCCCAGCCAGCGCAACACCTGGGTCCGCTGGTCGCGGTTCATGGCCAGCATGGCGAAGCCGTAGGTGATGCTGCTCAAGAGCAGCAACAAAGTCTCGGCCAGCACATAGGGCAGCTCGAAGACGTCCATGGTCGACGGACCGCCAGCCACGCTGTCACGCAGCACCGCGTAGCTGGCGAACAGCGTGGCGAACAAGATGCAGTCGGTCATCAGGTAGACCCAGAACCCGAAGAGGCGCAGGGAGCCTGCATCTTCATGCCCCTGTTCATGGGAATGGGCGATGTCTTTTTCCAGCACGATATTGACCATGTTCAAGCCTCCGCCAGGTCTGCGAGCCGGGCCTTCTCGATCCGCGCCACTTCGTCGGCGGGAATGAAGTAGTCGGTATCCTCATCGTTGCTGCGCACCACCAGGGCGACCATCGTGGCCGCCAGGCTGGCCAGCGCCAGCCACCAGATGTGCCAGACCAGCGCGAAACTGCAGACCAGGGCGAAGGCACTCATGACCAGCCCGGCCGAGGTGTTGCGCGGCATGTGTATGGCCCGGTAGTCGGTACGGTTGAGGGTGCTGGTGCCGCGCTCCTTCATGCCCCAGTAGGCGTCGAGGTCGTCGACCACCGGTTGTTCGGCGAAGTTGTACAGCGGCGGTGGCGAGGTGGTCGCCCATTCCAGGGTCCGGCCATCCCAGGGGTCGCCGCTGCGGTCGCGGTTGGCCCGACGGTCGCGCACGCTGACCCACAGTTGCAGGAGCTGGCAGGTGACGCCACAGAGGATGATGCCCACGCCGATCAGCTCGAGCATCAGCCAGGGACGCCACTCGGGGTTGTCGAAGTGGTTGAGGCGCCGAGTCATGCCCATGAACCCCAGCACGTAGGACGGCATGAAGGCGAAGTAGAAGCCCACCAGCCAGCACCAGAACGACAGGCGTCCCAGGCGGTCATCGAGGGTGAAGCCGAAGGCCTTGGGAAACCAGTAGGTCAGCCCCGCCATGTAGCCGAACACTGCACCGCCAATGATCACGTTATGGAAGTGGGCGATCAGGAACAGGCTGTTGTGCAGCATGAAGTCGGCCCCCGGCACCGCCAGCAGGACCCCGGTCATGCCGCCGATGCTGAAAGTGACGATGAAGCCCATGGTCCACAGCATCGGCGTGGCGAAACGTACGCGGCCGCGGTACATGGTGAACAGCCAGGTGAAGATCTTCACCCCGGTGGGCACGGCGATGATCATCGTCATGATGCCGAAGAAGGCGTTGACGTTGCCGCCGGCGCCCATGGTGAAGAAATGATGCAGCCAGACGATGAACGACAAGATGGTGATGGCGATGGTGGCCCAGACCAGCGACACGTAGCCGAACAGGCGCTTGCTGCTGAAGGTCGCGGCGATCTCCGAGAAGACGCCGAACGCCGGCAGGATCAGGATGTACACCTCCGGGTGGCCCCAGGCCCAGATCAGGTTGACGTACATCATCGGGTTGCCGCCGGCCTCGTTGGTGAAGAAGTGCATGCCCAGGTAGCGGTCCAGGGACAGCATCAGCAAGGTCGCGGTGAGGATCGGGAACGCCGCCAGGATCAGCACCGCGGTACACAGCGAGTTCCAGGTAAACACCGGCATCTTGAACAGGGTCATGCCGGTGGTGCGCATCTTCAGGATGGTGACGAAGAAATTCACCCCGGTGAGCAAGGTGCCGATCCCGGAGATCTGCAAGGCCCATATGTAGTAGTCCACCCCGACTCCGGGGCTGTAGCCCAGCTCCGACAACGGTGGATAGGCCACCCACCCGGTCCGGGCGAACTCCCCCACGCCCAGGGAAATATTGACCAGTGCCGCGCCGGCGACGAACAGCCAGAAGCTCAGGGCATTGAGAAAGGGATAGGCCACATCGCGAGCGCCGATCTGCAGCGGCACCACGAGGTTCATCAGACCGGCCACGAACGGCATGGCCATGAAGAAGATCATGATCACGCCATGGGCGGTGAAGATCTGGTCATAGTGTTCCGGCGGCAAGTAGCCCGGCCCGCCGGAGGCCGCCATCGCCTGCTGGGTGCGCATCATGATGGCGTCGGAAAAACCGCGCAGCAGCATCACCAGCGCCACCAGGATATACATGACGCCGATCTTCTTGTGGTCCACCGTGGTCAGCCATTCGCGCCACAGGTAGCCCCACTTGCGCTGGTAGGTGACGGCGCCAAGCACCCCGAGGCCGATGAGGCCGACCACCAGCAGGGTGTACATGATGATGGGTTCGCCGGTGGGCACCGCATCCCAGGTCAATTTACCGAACATCGTCCGAACTCCTTGTTTCGCCCAGGGGGTTGTCGGCGCGGGCCGCCTGGCGGGCGCTGCCACGGGCCTTGTTCATGCCTTCGTACTTGTCGACGATGACCTGGAACAGGCCCGGCTCGACGCTGGCGTAGTGCTGGATGGGGTGGCCGAGGGTGGGTCGGGCCAGCACGGCGTAGCTTTGCTGATCGAGGCGCAGCGGCCCCTGGCGCACCCTCTGGACCCAGGCCTCGAATTGCGCCGGCGTCTGGGACTGGGTGGTGAAATGCATGTCGGAGAAGCCCGGGCCGTTGTAGTTGGCGGCGATCCCGCGGAATTGCCCGGTTTCATTGGCGATCAGGTGCAAGCGGGTCTGCATGCCGGCCATGGCGTAGATCTGTCCACCCAGCGCCGGAATGAAGAACGAGGTCATCGCGGCGTCCGAGGTGATGGTAAAACTCACCGGGGTATGCACCGGCAACGCCAGTTCATTGACCGAGGCGATCCCCAGGTCCGGATAGATGAACAGCCATTTCCAGTCGGTGGCCACCACCTGCACGTTCAGCGGCGGATTATCGGAAGCGATGGGTTTGTACGGATCCAGGGAGTGAGTGGTGCGCCAGGTGACGATGCCCAGTATCACGATGATCAACAGCGGCACGCCCCAGACCACCGCCTCGATCCGATGGGAACTGGCCCAGCCCGGCGAATAGCGCGCCCGCTTGTTGGTCGAGCGATAACGCCAGGCGAACACGAACATCAGCACGATGGCGGGAATCACCACCAGTAACATCAGCGCTGTGGCCAGGATGATCAGGTTGCGCTCGTCGGTGGCGATCTGGCCCTTGGGATTGAACACGATCAAGTTGCAACCGGATAAAAGACTGCAAGCAGCCGCCAACAGAAATCTATTGATAGTTTGCACTGTGAAGTTACCCCACAGTTGATAGTCTCAAGCGGCGCGAAACATTACGCCGCCCCATGATTTTTATTTTCTGTAGCCGCACGAACTGGCCATCGCAAGTTTGGATTAATCAGCCAGCCAGTTAGCTGTCGAATGACTTTTAGCCTAGCTAGTTATACTTTCCATAATCAGCATGGATTCATATCCAGGAACTTCGGCGATAATCAGGCAATGGGGCCAACCCCTGCTTCACCACCATTGGCGGCCTCCTCGTCGCAGTGGCAATCGAGGTTGGTACAGGGCTCCCCACGGGGGTGATGATCAGCGCAGGCCTGGCAACAATAGGCCTTGCCGTCGCGCTCGAAAGGCTGTTGGGGATCGATCGGAATGTGGCATCCAGGACAGGCGCAGCGCTTGGTCTCATCATTCATGGGGATTCTCCTGTTGATTTATCGAAGTTGTTCCAACCCTCTCGGGAACGCTTGGTCAACATTTGAAGGAGAGTTCTGGCCGATGGTTTAAATATTTTGCTACAACCCGGACGAGTGGTACTGGTAGCCCAATGACAGCAACTTGTTAAACCTTCCGTCGAGACTTCTATAAACCAATAAAACACTCCACCAAGTCCGCCCTATACTGGCCAACTTGATTATCCGAAATCAGGAGGAACACCCATGAACCGGGGAAAAGTCTACGCGGCCTGGAAAACCCAGTCCCTGCCGGAGGCGTGCCATGAGCGCATGCTGGACAACGGCTGCCAGATGGATGTCCGAGCCCGCGAACTGCCTGGCGGCGACGTCGAATTGATGGTCTGCGTATATACCGCCCAAGGCCGGTGCATAGCCGAACGCTCGAGCCGTCTGCCCGGCAGCGAATGGTGCCTGGAGCACGCCTTGCGTCGCGGGGTGGACCAGGCCCAACGCATCGCCGGCGGCGAATCGGGACGCTTGCACTGCATCGACCCGACGCAGGACGAAGCGCTTTGAGTCCCTGCGGCCCGAGCTATGGCCAAGCCCTTGGCAAGCCTGCTTTTACTCAGAACTGATTTATTGGATAAGTCGATTTTTCAACCGGAGCCAGCATGTAAATCCAACGATTTTTCAGATGTTTATTTTTGCAGTACGTCCCTTGGCCGCCCGGTCAGATTATTACCAGTGCACGACAACGCGCATTGCCGAACCCGAGTCCGAAGCGCCCCGCAACCCTCTTTGGCGGTGGCGACACACTCCATCCACTCAAGATAAAAGGGACGACGTCATGTACAGCACCGACCAGCGCTTCCAGCTCCGCGCCTGCCGCAAATTTGCCCTCGAACAGAACCAGCGCCTGTTCAAGCAGGCCCATGACCTGAACCAGCAAGCCTATCAACTGCTGGAGCAGGCCCAGCCGGATCTAGAAACCTTCGAGCGCTATCACCTGTTGCGCAACAAGGCCGAGGAAAAATTCCACGAGGCCAGCGAACACCTGCGGCTGATCAACCAGGAATTCGCCGACAACCAAAGTCAGGCTCCAGCCCCTCTGCCCTTTACTCACGCCCAGTCTCGCCAGCGTCAACAGCCAAGACCGATCCTGCAGCACACCGGTCGCTAAGCCCGGGCCCACGCAGTTCCTGCGCCAGCGGTGCGCCCTGTACGGGCAGCCGCTGCCCCCCCCTTTCAACTCCCCGGGTTGGTCAGTTGGATATAGCTCGACCAGCCTCCCAGCAGCAACCAGAAGATCGCGAAGATCCAGGGTGTGCGCAGGGAAAACAGCAGCGACTTGCGATAGCCCCGGTGGGTCGACTCGCTTTCGCAGAACAGTGGCGACTCGTCATAGGCCAGGCCCATCAGCGGCTCGCTGCGCAGCAATTGCGCCTGCTTGAAATACCAGTGGTCGATGATGTCATAGGCGGCACGGATGCCCGGCCAGGCATTGAGCGTCGTGAGGATACCCAGCAGGGCCAGCAAGGGCGGCACCAGCAAGGTGAACAGCTTGCCCCACTCGGGGTTCAGGTTTGACATGCACGAGGCGAAGGCGATCACCAGGAACGATTGCGCCGCCAGATAGGCATCGGTGCGGTTGGCCAGAATGCTGGTCTCGTACTGGATTTCCCGCCGATAAAAGTCCAGGCGCTCCTTGGGCGAACCGAACATCAAGGCATTGTGTTCGCTCAGTTCGGTGTCATCCGTCTGGGACGTCAGGATACGGGGCACGGCAATCTCCAGGGGTTGCGTCGATGATGGCGGCCCATGTAGGGCCAGCGGCCGGATGCCTGGGCCGCACGCACATGCATTAGGTCCGCAGCCCCAGGCGATGTTCAATCCGGTTTGCCAGGCCGGTCGATTCGGGGTTGCCCCGGGGACCTTCCCGGGCCTGTCTGCGGCAGAGCAGAACGTTTGAACCTTCGTCGGCGAGCCAGGCTCAACCAACAGGTAGAACGCCTACCTGAACGCCATGGGGAGAAAGTCCTATGACCGAACACATCGTTCACTTCCATTGCCAAATCGACCAGAGCACCAGCGAACGTTTTCGCGACTCGTGCCTGCAAGCCATCGAAGAAGGCGCCAGCTCGCTGCTGCTGAACCTGTCGACCACCGGCGGCAGCACCAACTTCGGCTTCACCCTCTATACCTTCCTCAAGTCCTTGCCGGTGCCCTTGTGCGCGATCAATGCGGGCAACATCGAATCCATGGGGATCATCCTGTTCCTGGCGGCCAACCGGCGCATCACCACGCCTCATTCACGCTTCCTGATCCATCCGATGAACTGGTATTTCAGCCAGAACTCGGTGGATCACCAGCGCCTGCGCGAGTACCTGTCGAGCCTGGACAACGACCTGGCGCGCTACGTGAAGATCTACGAGATCGAGACCGCTGCCGCCGAAACCCAGCTGGACATCTTCAAATGCCTGTCGGCCGAGGAAAAGGTCATCGCCGCCCATGAGTCGCTGGCCTACGGTATCGCCCACGAGGTGCGCCAGCCCGTGTTCGCCGACGACCTCAAGCACTGGAAGGTCAGCGGTGCCTAGGCGCGACCACCCGGCAGACTACGGGAACGGCCGCTGGCCTATGGCGTCATCCCGTTGAATGACCCTGAACCACAAGCCGCTTGCAGCGACGAGGAGTTCCCCATGGCAGTCGATATCCTTCCCTTCATGATTACCACCCCGGTTGCCAGTTCGCCGGGCAACCCCGTGGCCCTGGAGCTGATGGGCGCCCAGGCCCTGGCCCGGGTGCCCCAGATCATCAGCCAATTGCCCGACGGCTCGATCCGCATGAGCGCGCCGACCCGTGGCGCCTCCAGCAAGAGCACCCACCGCACCCGTTGCGAATGGAAGGAGCCGCTGTACTGGTCCCTGGCCAGCGCCAACCTGCATGTCAACCGCCAGGTCATGCGCCTGGAGCAGGTCAATTCGGCGCAAAAAGTGGTGATTTCGCAAATGCACGTCAAGGACGACGACAGTCCGGCGGTCAAGGTGTTCTGGAACAAGGGCAGGATCACCTGGGGCTTTCGCGCCAGCTTCGACCAGGGCGAACCGGCCACCCGCATCATCGCCACCAACGTGCCGTTGCAGGTTCCCTTCGAAATCACCCTGAGCGCCACGACCGCTGGCCTGGTCCTGGTGGTGGTGACCTGCAACGGCGTCACCAGCGCCAGTACTCCAGGGCAATTGGACAGTAGTTGGAACGACCGCCGTTTCGACTTCCACGGCGGGGTCTACAACCAGGTCGACTACAGCGACAGCACCCCCGCCAGCGACGGCTCGGTGTGCATCATCAGCGCGCTGCAAGTCAGCCATACACTGGGTTGAAGCACAGGCCATGAGTTTTACGATCTGGGTCGCGGTGCTCGGTGCGGTGCTGCTGATCCTCGCCCTGACCTCCTCCTACCTGCGCTGGCTGCCGATCACCACCTCGGTGGTGTGCCTGGCCCTGGGCGTGCTCATTGGCCCGGGTGGAGGCGGCTTGCTGCAACTGGATATCCGCCAGGCGGCGGACTGGATGGAGAACCTGACCGAGGTGGCGCTGCTGTTCTCGCTGTTCGTCAGTGGCCTCAAGCTGCGGCTGCCGCTGGCCGACCGCAGCTGGTGGGTGGCCTTCGGCCTGGCTGGACCGGTGCTGGGCCTGGGCATCCTCGGTGTCGCGCTGGTGCTGCACGTCTTGCTGGATCTGGACTGGAGCTTCGCCCTGCTGCTCGGGGCGATCCTGGCGCCCACCGACCCGGTGCTGGCCTCCATGGTCCAGGTCAACGATGCCCAGGATCACGACCGGGTGCGCTTCGGCTTGTCCGGTGAGGCCGGGCTCAACGATGGCGTGGCCTTCGCCTTCGTGATCCTCGGGGTACTGCTGCTCAAGCAGGACAGCGCCCCGCAGCACTGGCTGGCGGACTGGATGCTCTACAGCCTGCTCTGGGCGATACCGGCCGGCCTGCTCTGTGGCTATGGCCTGGGCCATGGCCTGGGGCGCCTGACCTTGCGCCTGCGTATCCGCCACGCCGACAGCAGCGTCTCGCCCAACGACTACCTGAGCTTCGCCCTGATCGCCCTGGCCTATGTCGCGGCGGAACTGGTGCACGGCTACGGCTTCCTCTCGGTGTTCGCCGCCGGCCTGGGGTTGCGCCAGGCCGAAGTCCATGCCAGCAGCGCCGGCCACCCACCGGCGGAGCATCTGGTGCAGCCGGTGGTCGGCCACCTGCACGGCGACCCAGGCCAATCCGTGCACGGCGATGTCCAGGCCCTGGAAGAACGCCAAGTGGCGGCCGGCATCATGCTCGGTGACATGCTGTCGTTCGGCAGCCTGGTGGAGCGGGCCATGGAAGTGTTCATCGTCACCTTGCTGGGAGTGGTACTGCCGGCCCATTGGGATTGGCGGGCGTTGTTGCTGGGGGCACTGCTGTTCCTGGTGGTACGGCCCTTAAGCGTGCTGGCGATGCCCTGGGGCGCCCTGCTCGACCGCCACCAGCGCCTGCTGCTGGGCTGGTTCGGGATTCGCGGCATCGGCAGTCTGTACTACTTGTTCTATGCCCTGAACCACCAACTCGAACCGGCGCAGGCGACACTCAGCATCCAGCTCACCCTGTCGGTGGTGGCGTTGAGCATCCTGGTCCATGGCCTCAGCACCCAGCCATTGCTGCTGCACTACCAACGCTGTCGCCAGCAGGCCGAACGACGATAAAAACTGAACCGCGCCATCGCCGCTCTCCTCAATATGCTGACGTCGCCGCTGCGCTGCGCCCGAATCCCCTGGAGGACCCGTCGCCATGGACATCGAACGATATATCCGCAAATTCGCGTACCGGATCCGGGAAACCCAAGGGCGGGCGACCACCTCACCCGGGGGCAAGCACAGGCGGGCCGCCCCGTGCTGTGGGCCGGCCGCTGCCGTGCGAACCCACCCAGTTGGGCCAGGCCAAAGACTGAACGCAAGATCGAGGAGCTGATATGCACGGGAATTTTTCATTGACCAGGCTGGATACCTGCCTGCGTGAATGGCCATTGGGCTCCCCACTCGAGCCCCGTGCCCTGGCACGGCTCATGGAGCGACTGGTTGGCCAGGGTCTCGACCGGCTGCCGTTGCCCGGCCAGGGCCAGACCCTGCTGCGCTGGCAGGCCCTGGCCCGGGTGGCGGCCTGCGACCTGAGCTTGTGCAAGCTCTATGAAGGCCATACCGATGCCCTGGCGATCATGCGGTACTGGTCGGCGCCACTGCCTCCCGCAGACAGTACCTGGGGCATGTGGGCCGCCGAACCACCCCAGGCCAGGGTCACCCTGCACGCTACCCGGCATGCCGGCGCTGTGCGCCTGCGGGGGCTCAAGGCCTGGTGCTCCGGCGCCTCGCTGCTGAGCCACGGGCTGTTGACCGCCTGGGATGCCGAAGACCGCCAGTACCTGGTGGCCGTCGCACTGGACCAGAGCGGCGTGCAAGTCACGGGCAATGGTTGGCAGGCCGTCGGCATGGCCGCCAGTCAAAGCGTCGAGGTGGTGCTGGACGGCGCCCATGGGCAATTGGTCGGCCCGGCGCACGGTTACCTGCAACGGCCCGGGTTTTGGCAGGGCGGCGCGGGTATCGCCGCCTGCTGGCACGGCGCGGCGCAAGCCATCGGCCAGGCCCTGCGCAGGCATTGCACCGAACGTCCCGAGCCCCATGCCCTGGCTCACCTGGGCGCCGTGGACTGCGCATTGCAAGCCAGCGCCAACCTGGTGCGCAGCACTGCACGCTGGATCGACCAGCATCCAACGGCCGCGGCCGAGGTACCGGCACGCCGTCTGCGCGCCGCCTGCGAGGCCAGTGCCACGCAAGTACTGGAACACGTCGGCCGGGCCCTGGGAGCCACGCCCTACTGCCGCGATGCACACCTGGCCCGGCTGTTCGCCGACCTGCCGGTGTATTTGCGCCAAAGCCATGCCGAGCGCGATCTCGCCGTCCTCGGTGGCCTGGTGGCCGCGCACCCGGAAGGAGACTGGTTGCCATGAACGCCAATCCGATCATCGGCAACGGCACGTCGCCCGGGGCCTGGAACGCTTCGAGCCGGCTCGCCGCACTCGGGACGGTGACACCGCAACAGTTGGTGCCGGACGGAGCGCGCGCGGTGATCGTCTCGCCCCACCCCGACGACGAAATCCTCGCCTGTGCCGGCTTGCTCCAACAGCTGGCCCGGATGCAGCGCCAACTCGTGCTGGTCTCGGTCACCGACGGCTGTGCCAGCCATCCCGGCTCGCGCTACTGGACGCCGCGCCGCCTGGCGCAGGTGCGTCCCCGGGAAAGCGCTGTGGCCCTGGCGCGCCTGGGCCTGGCGCCGGAGCACATGACCTGGTTGCGCGCTGGTTTGCCGGACACCGCCGTGGCCCGCCACGAGCGAAGCTTGCAGGCTTTTCTGCAACGCTGCCTGCAACCTGGCGATGTGGTCTTCACTACCTGGCACCAGGACGGCCACAGCGATCACGAAGCCTGCGGTCGTGCCTGCCTGGCAGCGGCCCGAGAGGTGGATGTCCGGGTCCATGAAATACCGGTCTGGGCCTGGCACTGGGCCCTACCGGAAGATCCGCGCTTGCCCTGGCACAGGGCGCGCAAGCTGTTGCTGGATGCCCCGACCCTGGCCCGCAAGCGTCACGCGGTACATGCCTTCACCAGCCAGATCAGCCTCGACCCGCTGAACGGGAACGCCCCGGTCCTGGGCCCATTGACCCTGGAGCGCCTGCTGCGGGATTTCGAGGTGATATTCCTATGAGCGTCACCGACGACTATTTCGACCACTTGTTCGATGGCAACCCCGACCCTTGGGCCATGCGCTCTCGCTGGTATGAACAGCGCAAGCGCGACCTGACCCTTGCCGCCCTGCCCCGGCCCCACTATCGCCGGGGCCTGGAAGCCGGTTGCGCCAACGGCGAGCTGGCCCTGCGCCTGGCCGAGCGCTGCGACCGCCTGTTGTGCTGCGATACCTCGGCGCTGGCGGTACACGAGGCGCGCCAACGCTTGCAGCACCTGGACCAGGCCGAGGTACGCCAGGCACGCCTGCCCCGGCAATGGCCGGACGGGAGCTTCGACCTGATCGTCATCAGCGAACTGGGCTACTACCTCGACCTGCAAGACCTGCAACGTCTGATTGCCCAGGCCCATGACTCACTGGCCACGGACGGCACGCTACTGGCCTGCCACTGGCGTCATCCCATCACCGAATGCCCGCTGGACGGCGACCGGGTGCACCGGCAACTGGCCGCGCAACTGCAATTGCCCAGCTTGCTGCGCCATGTGGAGGCCGACTTCGTCCTTGAGGTATGGGGCACTCGTGCCACCTCGGTGGCCCAGCGCGAGGGCCTGGCATGATCGGGGTAGTGATCCCCGCCCACAACGAGCAAGCCTTGCTCGCCCAGTGCATCCAGGCCGTCGAGCAGGCTGCCCGGCATCCGCATCTGGACGGGGAACAGGTGCGGATCCTGGTGGTGCTCGATGCCTGCGACGACGACAGCGAAGCGCTCGTGGCGGCGGCTGGCATCCAGGGACTGAAGGTCGACGCACGCAATGTCGGTTATGCCCGGGCGGTGGGCAGCGACTACCTGATCGCCCAGGGTGCACGCTGGATCGCCTGCACCGACGCCGACAGCGAAGTCGCCCCGGATTGGCTGGTGGCCCAGTTGTCCCTGGGAGCGCAGATGGTCTGCGGTACGGTGCAGGTCCGCGATTGGGGCGAGCTGCACGAGGGCGTCCGCCAGCGCTATGCCCAGGCCTATACCCAGGCCGATGGCCATCGGCATATCCACGGCGCCAACCTGGGTTTCTGCAGCACGACCTATTTGCGTTCCGGCGGTTTCCTGCCGGTGTCGGCCCATGAAGATGTGCAACTGGTACGCACCTTCGAGCGCCTGGGTGCGCGCATCTGCTGGAGCCAACTGCCCCGGGTGACCACCAGCGCCCGCCTGCTGGGCCGCGCCAGCGGCGGGTTCGCCGATTACCTGCGCCAGCTGGCGCTGGAGCAACAGACGAGCACCGCACCGCTGGCGGACCAGTCGTCCCAGGCCTGCGGCAATAATTTGAACGGCGCCTGAACCCCTCCAGTCGGAACAGTGAAGAGTCCCGGCACCGCCTGCCGCACCTATTGCATGGCGTTGCCCTGTTCCCCAGGAGGACCTGCCATGAAAGCCGTTGTATTCCATAGCGTGGGCGATATCCGCCTCGACGACGTCGCCGAACCCACCTTGCTGGCTCCCACCGACGCCATCATCCGCGTGACCGCCTCGGCGATCTGCGGTACCGACCTGCATTTTGTCCGTGGCACGGTGGCACCGATGAAGCCCGGCACCATCCTTGGCCACGAAGCAGTGGGCATCGTCGAACAGCTGGGCACTGACGTGCGCAATCTGCAAGTGGGCGACCGGGTAGTGGTGCCCTCCACCATCGCCTGTGGCAATTGCTCCTATTGCCGGGCCGGTTATTACGCCCAATGCGACGACGTCAATCCCCATGGCAAGGAAGCCGGCACTGCGTTCTACGGCGGCCCCGAGATCACCGGGCCGTTCCATGGCCTGCAGGCGGAAAAGGCGCGGATTCCCTTCGCCCATATCGGCCTGGTGAAGCTGCCGGACCAGATCAGTGACGACCAGGCGATCCTGCTCTCGGATATCTTCCCCACCGGTTACTTCGGCGCACGGCTGGCCGAGGTCAGCGACGGCGACACCGTGGCGGTGTTCGGCTGTGGCCCGGTGGGCCAGTTCGCCATCGCCAGCGCCAGGCTGCTGGGCGCCGCCCGGGTGTTCGCCATCGACCACCATCCGGACCGCTTGCAAATGGCTCGCCGGCAAGGCGCCGAGACCATCGACTTCGACCAGGAAGATCCGGTGGCCACCCTCAAGCGGCTGACCGCCGGCATCGGTGTGGACCGGGCCATCGATGCGGTGGGGGTGGACGCCGAGCATGCGTGCCATGGCGATGACGGCCAGCCAGCGCGCAGCGGACAATGGCAACCTGGCAACGCTCCGGACCAGGCCCTGCAATGGGCCGTCGAAGGCCTGGCCAAGGCTGGCACGCTGTCGATCATCGGCGTCTATCCGCAGCAGGCACGCAGCTTTCCCATCGGCCTCTCGATGAACAAGAACCTGACCATCAACATGGGCAACTGCCACCACCGCAAGTACATTCCGACGCTGATCGACATGGTGCTGAACCAGCGCATCGATCCGGCCAGTATCCTGACCCAGACTCGGCCGATGGACGACGCCATCGCGGCCTTCGAGGCCTTCGACCGGCGCGAGCATGGCTGGATCAAAGTGCAACTGCGCCCGCAGCCCGAGCTTTGAGCGGCAGGAGCACCCAGCATGAGCAGCAAGGTCCATATCGGCATTTCCGGCTGGCGCTATGCCCCTTGGCGCGGTGATTTCTACCCCAGGGGACTGGCCCAGAAAGATGAACTGGCCTTCGCCTCGCGAGCGGTGGGCAGCATCGAGATCAACGGCTCGTTCTACGCCCTGCAGACGCCCGAGCGCTATGCCGGCTGGGCCGCACAGGTGCCCGCGGAGTTCGTCTTCAGTGTCAAGGCGCCGCGCTTCATCACCCATGTCCGGCGCCTGCGGGACATCCACGAACCACTGGCGAACTTCTTCGCCTCGGGGCTGTTCCAGCTGGGCCGCAAGCTGGGGCCGATCCTCTGGCAGTTCCCGCCGAGCTTCAAGTTCGATCCGGCCCTGTTCGAGCAATTCCTCGCCCAACTGCCGCACCAGGGCCGTATGGCCCGGCAACTGGCCCGGGACTGCAACGAACGCCTGCGGCGCGAGGGCTACCTGGACATTCCCGCCGACGCAGCGCTGCGCCATTGCGTGGAGATCCGCAACGCCAGTTTCCTGGAGCCGGCCTTCGTGGCGCTGCTGCGCCGATATAACGTCGCATTGGTGGTGGCCGACACCGCCGGCAAGTGGCCCTGGATCGAGGAATTGTGCGCCGACTTCGTCTATGTGCGCCTGCACGGCGACCAGCAAATCTACAGCAGCGGCTATAGCGACCAGGCCCTGGAACGCTGGGGCCGGCGCATCGAGCTATGGCGCCAGGGCCGGCAACCGGCCGACGCCCGGCGCATTCCCGGATTCCAGGACATGGGGCGCGACCGAAGCGGCGCGCGGGACGTCTATTGCTACTTCGACAACGATATCAAGGTGCGCGCGCCCTACGACGCTCGTCATCTGCTGGAACGCCTCGGCCTGGCCGATACCCTGGCCGTAGAGCCCGGACATCTGCCCGAAGGCGACTGGCAATGAACGGCATGTCCCTGTCCAGGCCGGAGCAGGCACCGGCTGTGGCTTCGCTCAAGGTGCTGACGGTGAATATCCACAAGGGCTTCACCTTCCTCAACCGGCGCTTCATCCTGCCCGAACTGCGCGACGCGGTGCGCAGTACCGGCACTGACCTGGTGTTCCTGCAGGAGGTGCTGGGCGATCACAGCCACCACGCCAAGCGCTTCGACAACTGGCCCCAGCAACCCCACTACGAATTCCTTGCCGACAGCATGTGGCACGAATTCGCCTACGGGCGCAACGCGGTGTACCCCGAGGGCGAGCATGGCAACGCCCTGTTGTCGAAGTACCCGATCCTGGGCCACCGCAACCTGGACGTTTCGCAACAGGGCGACGAACAGCGCGGGCTGTTGCATTCGGTGCTGGCCGTGCCGGGGCGCGAGGTGCACGCGATCTGCGTACACCTGGGCCTGCGCGAAGCTCATCGGCAGTTGCAACTGGGCCTGCTGTGCGAACTGGTAGCGAGCCTGCCGCCACAGGCCACGGTGATAGTCGCCGGCGACTTCAACGACTGGCGCCTGCGAGCCGATGCACTCTTGGCCGAACAGGGATTGCACGAAGCCTTCGTTCGCCATCGCGGGCGTGCGGCCCGCAGTTTTCCCGCACGCTGGCCCCTGCTGCGCCTGGACCGCATCTATGTACGCAACGGCCGCACCTGCGACCCCCGGGTGCTCTCCACCCGACCCTGGTCGCATCTGTCGGATCACGCGCCGCTGGCAGTGCAGGTCTGGCTATGAGCCCCGGCTGGCGCGATGGCAACCGCATCGAGTTGCTGATCAACGGCGAGCAATTCTACCCCCAGGTACTGGCGGCCATCGCCGATGCCCGCCAAGAGGTGCTGCTGGAGACCTTCATCCTGTTCGAGGACAAGGTCGGCTGCGCGCTGCAGCAAGCCCTGATCGAAGCGGCCCGGCGCATTTCCCGGGTGGAGATCACCGTCGACGGTTATGGCAGCGCCGACCTGGGCGCGGACTTCGTCGCACAGATGGCCGACGCCGGGGTGCGGGTCCACCTGTTCGATCCGCATCCCCGCTTGTTCGGCTTGCGTACCCACCTGTTCCGCCGCCTGCATCGCAAGGTGCTGGTGATCGATGGCCAACGGGCGTTCATCGGCGGCTTGAACTTTTCTGCCGATCATCTGCGTGACTTCGGTCCGATGGCCAAGCAGGACTATGCCGTGGACGTACGCGGGCCGGTGGTCGCCGATATCCGCGCCGCGGCCCTGGCCACCCTGGCCCAGGTCACTCCCGCCGGCCCCTCGCTGCCTGCGATGCCGCCTTGCGGCCCGACAAGCATCCGCCTGGCGATCCGCGACAACCAGCGACACCGCGACGATATCGAGACCCAGTACCTGCAGGCGATCCGCGCTGCCCGCCAGCGCCTGGTCCTGGCCAATGCCTATTTCTTTCCTGGCTACCGCGTGATCCGCGAGCTGCGCAATGCCGCACGCCGTGGCGTGGAGGTCAGCCTGATCCTCCAGGGCCAGCCAGACCTGCCCTGGGCTCGGGGGTTCTCACGGTTGCTGTACAACTATTTGATGCGCGATGGCGTGGTCATCCATGAATACGTCCGCCGACCACTGCACGGCAAGGTGGCCCTGGCCGACCACGACTGGGCCACGGTGGGCTCCAGCAACCTCGATCCCTTGAGCCTGTCGCTGAACCTGGAAGCCAACCTGATCATCCGCGACGTCGATTTCAACCAACGCCTGCATCGCCACCTGGAGCGGCTGATGACCTGCCACTGTCGCCAGGTCACCCAGCAGCGCTTGCTGCGCGGCCACTGGTGGCGCGGGCCGGTGATTTTCCTGTACTTCCACTTGCTGCGGCATTTCCCGGCCATCGCCGGCTGGCTGCCGGCCCACCGGCCGCGACTCGAATCGATACCGGGCCCGCCTGGACGCCAGTGCCAGCAGCCCCTGGAACGGGAGCACAGTTCATGAGCGGCGGGCGCCATGGCTGGCTGGTATGCGCCCGGCGCCTGCTCAACCTGCTGTTCCTGGTGCTGGTGCCGGTACTGCTCTGGCGACTGGCCAGGAACCTGCAATGGCACGAGGTCAGCCAGGCCGTTGGCGCCTATAGCGCCACTACCCTGCTGCTGGCGCTGGGGGCCACAGTCCTGAGCTTTGCCTTGTACAGCAGCTACGACCTGCTCGCCGGACACTACGTACGCCACTCCTTGCCGACGCGCCAGGTACTGGCGCTGGGATTCGTGGTCTATGCCTTCAATCTCAACCTGAGCGCCTGGGTCGGTGCTATCGCCCTGCGCTACCGCCTGTATTCGCGCCTGGGCCTGGAGGTGGGCACGATCACGCGGATCCTGAGCTTCAGCCTGGCCACCAACTGGCTGGGCTAC
Organism: Pseudomonas sp. FW507-12TSA; assembly: GCF_058781435.1. Classification (NCBI taxonomy): domain Bacteria; kingdom Pseudomonadati; phylum Pseudomonadota; class Gammaproteobacteria; order Pseudomonadales; family Pseudomonadaceae; genus Pseudomonas; species Pseudomonas sp. FW507-12TSA. The sequence goes on along the minus strand of NZ_JBYSWT010000027.1, from coordinate 70,942 downwards.
CTGCTGCTGGCCGGCATGCTGTTCGCCCTGGGGCTGGTGCGCTTGCCGGACCACTGGACCCTGGGCAGCAGCGGCCTGCGCATGGTGGGTGGCGCGCTGCTGGCGGTGGCCGCCGCCTACCTGCTGGCGTGCCGCTTCGCCAAGCGCCGAACCTGGCGCTGGCGCAACCAGTGCCTGGAACTGCCCGGCACGACCATGTCGCTCATCCAGGCCGCGTTGTCATCGCTCAATTGGATGCTGCCGGCGCTGGTGGTGTTCCTGCTGTTGCCCGTCGGCGCCAGCTATCCCCAAGTGCTGGGGATCATGCTGATCGCCAGCATCGCCGGAATCATCACCCACATCCCGGCCGGCCTGGGTGTACTGGAAGCGGTATTCATCACCCTGCTCCAGCATCAACAGGGCAAGGGAGCGGTCCTGGCGGCCCTGCTGGGCTACCGGGCAATCTACCTGCTGCTGCCACTGGCCCTGGCAAGCATGGTCTACCTGGTGCTGGAACGACGGGCCAAGGCCCTGCGTCAGCAACGCCAGCGCGCCTGAGTTGTCCAGGCACAGATATGAACAACTAACAAGCGGACCGCGCCAATAAAGCCACGACCAGGAAAAGTTGTAACTTGCATGGCCATGCAACGCCTGCTCGTAGTGAGCAACTAGTTACCCAGCGCCATTAAAACGCCATAGTCGCTAAAAATTGAAAATAGTTTTTTGATCAAACATACGGCTCTGGCAGCTTGTACTAATTTGAATTGTCGAACAATCGATTTTACTTTGAATTCTTCACCCTGCATGGATATCGACTAGTTGTGTACAAGGAGATATTCATGAGTCAGGAAACCATCTACAAGATCCAATATCTGCTGCATGGCCAACCAAGATTCTTCATTATCAGGGCCAAGACCATGGATAACGCCAAGGCTTGGCATTGGGCCAGTTGCGACGCGGGGGTAGGGATCATTCCCAAGTCCGATCGTGACCCGGTCAGGAGAGTTTCCCGGCCACTGGCGGAAAAGTACGGGATAACCGACGTCAAGTGGTTCCAGTCGGCCCCGCTCTGTTGGACAACGGAGGGCCAGCAATGAAACCCCAATCGACCAGGAAACCAGCCGCCAGGGACTGGGACGCGGAGATAGCCGAAAACACCCGGATGTTCTACGAAGCCGACCGGCTGGATGACTTGGCCTACCAGATCATCGGCAATGGCGCCTGTGACCAACAGGTCTGGGCGCGCTATTCCCAGGCCAAGAACCGGGCGGACGGCAAACGCCGTGAAGCCTTCGCCCAGTGGTTGAGCATCCGGCGGGCCATGCAGCGCGGCTGATCCGCCCTCAGTTCCTGGGGCTGATGCTCAAGCGCTCGCCGACCACCATTTCCGTGACCCAATCCACCAGGATCGTGGTGTAGGCCTCCTGGGAGGTTTCGCTGGAGAGCGCGTGGTCGGCGTCGTCGATGATGCGATGGGTCAGCGAATGGCTGCGCTGGAAAGCCGCCCGATAACTCATGATGGTGGCGTGGGGCACATGCTCGTCGTGCTCGGACTCCACCAGCAACACGTCGCCACGAAACCCTGCGCAAGCCTGCAGCGCCCGATTGCTCCGCGCGTCGATGGGGCTGGCCCGATAGCGCTTGAGATCCTCGCGATCCAGGGCGCGCTTGGGCACCAGCCAGTCCTGATCGCGATAAATCGCCGGAACCCGGAGCGCCAGCCAGCGCACCCGGCGCAACTGGCTGAGGATGGTCGCCAGATAGCCACCGTAGCTGGTGCCCACCACCGCCACGGCCGCCGGATCGACGGCTGGATGGGCCACCAGGTGGTCATAGGCGGCAAGCACGTCCTGCAAGCTGTCCTCGCGCGTTACCTGGGCCTGGCGCCGATTGGCCGCACCGTGGCCGCGCAGGTCGAAGGTCAGGCACAGGCAGCCCAGGCCAGCGATGCCCCGGGCCCGGTTGAGGTCGCGCTCCTGGCTCCCGCCCCAGCCGTGGACGAACAACACGCCAGGGACCCTTGCCTTGGGGCTGAGCAGGTTGCCCACCAATCGTTGCGCTTGGACATCGATCAGGATCTGTTCGCTGTTAACCGCCATGGGCCTGCACCTGTGCATACTTGAGAAGAAAGCCGCCCGCCTCGTCAGGCCCGCGATATAGCAGCACCGCGTCCGGCGGCAATAGTTGCTCCTGGTCAGTCTCGCAGGTCCGGGCCCGCAGCCAATCCACCTGCGGCTGCTGGCGAAACACCTGCAGGGCCGCCAGTTCCGCTCCCGTGGCCCCGCCCACGCGCCACGACTGCTCCAGCACCCCGAGCCTGGACCGGCCATCGTGGCCCAGCCCGCATACCACGTCGTAGTTGCGCCGCGAAGCGAAGAAGCCTGGCAAGCAGGCCGTGGCCGCCGCGTCGTAGATCCGGGCATGCTCCACGGCCTGGCGCACTTGGGGATCCAGATCACGTTGCAGCAACTGGGTATAGTCCCCTCGCGCCAGCCACAGCTCGGAACCGGCGTATACCGGCTCGCCGCGCGGGTTGGGCCGCTGGTACTGACGACCTTGGTAGCTCATCAGCAAGCCGTCGATCAGGACCTGGCCCACGCTGTAGGTGCGGGCGTGGTGCAAGTTCTCCTCCAGCACCAGGCCCTGGCGACAGGTATCGCTGTCCAGTTGCCCGAGCCAATGTTCCAGGTCCTGGGCAGTGCGCAGCACCGCCTGGCCCACGCCGCCGCTGGCCTGGACCTGCTTGACGCGCAATTCGGCCGACCCCAGGTACTGGCGGGCGATACGCCGGGCATCGGCGATGTCGAATACCGTCAGCCCCGGCAGCACCACCTGGCGCACCTGGCGGCAGAACTGTGGATTCCAGCCGACAGGCCGATAAGCGGCGCTCCTAGGCAGCGGATGGGAAATCGCCTTGCTGGCCATGAAGGCCTGCTGCACATGACCTCCCAACAAGTCCTGGGCGCCGCTGACGCCCAGCTCAAGGCGCTGTTCGCCGATCAGAGTGCGCGTAGGCACCAGGTACATGCCGATACGAGGCATGGGCTCCTGCCAGTCGCCATCGAACGGCCAGCCGAGGATCTCGGCCAGCCAGCGGGCCAGGTTGAGGTTGGTCTGGCGCTCATGCAGTGCAGCGCCAACATGGCAGTGGGCCACGACCCTGCGAATGATGGAAGGTTCTGGCATCGTCCTGGCTCCCGTTCGAGCACTGCCATGGCTTGGCGCCGGCAGCGCGGTTTCACTTGTCCCGGGATTCGGGCTGGCTCATCTGTACCGAGGCCTTGGAGCGGTCCTTGTCCTTGTCGCCGCTGTTTTCAAAACACCCCTGCAAGGCCAGGAGAACAGCGAGCAACAGGGTTATTCGGGAACTCTTCACAACCTTGTTCATGGCACACCTCAACAATAAGGTAGGTAGTCATTCAGTAGAAAAACCTGACTGGCACAAGTTCAAGATTCAACGTCCCAGTAATGACCGACTATCGAGTCACCCATATGAATACCAAATACATCCATATGAGTGCTTATTTATAGGCTCAGGTTTAGCGAGCGCCGCTTGCTTATAAAAAATCGTCCGTAAACGAACTAGCTCATTGCCAGCCACTGCCATTCATCGCCACGGCGAAGATATTTTTCGACCTTGGGAATTTTCCTGTACTCCCAGTTAATGCTCACTATGTAGTGAGCACTGATATTTCATCACCAAGAGGAAATCATCATGACTACTAAAGGCAATAACAACCCGGGCAACTTCGCCAACGATCGCGAAAAAGCATCCGAAGCCGGGAAAAAAGGCGGTCACGCTTCCGGCGGCAACTTTGCCAATGACCGTGAAAAGGCCTCTGAGGCTGGCAAGAAGGGTGGTCAGCACAGTGGCGGCGGGCATGGCCGCAGCTGATACCTGAGGTGATTGCGCAAGGGCTCCGGCCCTTGCGCCTTTCATCCTTACGCCGCCGGGAGCGTCACCCGGAACGTGGTCCCCGCCTCCTTTGACGATTGCACCTGAATTTCCCCGCAGTGCCCCGCGACGATCTGTGCGGCGATGAACAAGCCCAGCCCCAGGCCTGAAGAAGCCCCCCGCTCATCACCGCTGCCGCCAGCACTGAACAACAGCGGCATCGCCTCGGTGGCGATGGGTTCTCCATGGTTGTGCACTTCAAAGCAGATCTGGATCGGATCACGCACCAGGCGCACCTCGATAGGCTGCCGAACATCGCCGTGTTGCACGGCATTGCCCAGCAGGTTGGCGAAGACCTGGCCCATGCGCCCGGGATCGAACAGACCATTGAGCGCTTCCCCCTCCGCGAACAAGACCCGCACCCCGGGGTAGCAGGCACGCACCTCGTCGACTATCTGGGTGCAGAGTGCAGTCAATTCCACAGGTTCCTTGCGGATCTGGATACCTTCCCCCAGGTTGGCCCGCGCCAGGTCCAGCAGGTCGTCGACGATCCGGTTGGCTCGCCGCACGCTGGCACCGACCTGCAGCGCCAGATCCTGCTGGCGGCCCGCTGGTACCGAACGCACCAGCAGGTCGGCGCCCATCAACACCGCTCCCAATGGGGTTCGCAAGTCATGGCCGAGGATGCCCAGGAACAGCTTGCGAGTCTGCTCCAGAGCCGCCTCGAAGGAGGCGATGGACTCAGTGAGCGCTTGGTCGATGGCCTCGTTGAAGCGCAGCATGTCGTCGGTGCGGGAGGCTTTCACCTCCTGCTCGTCGGACAACCACAAGCGCAACACGCTGGCCCGCAAGGCCCGATACTCGGCAACCATCTGGTTCAAGGTGAAACCCGCCGACCAGCGCGCCTGGGCATGGTTCTGCGCCGCAATGTCGGCATCGGCGACCGGGCCACGGCCCTGGGACTTCTCGAACTGCTGCGCATCGCTCTGCGGAGTGAGCATATCCTGGGCGATGCACCTGAGAATGTGCTCGGCCTGGTTGCGCAGGCCCTTGGCGTCCTGGGTCGGATAAGGGGTTTCGATGGATCTGGCGAACCTCTCCCATTCCAGCAGGATCGATTCCATGTGAGTGAGAATGAAATTGGCGAGTCGCATGGAGGCTCCTTGCGGCATCCCCAAGCCACGGCGGTCCGCTGCAACTGCCCCAACGGTGTCCTCGATGACCACGGGTGCCGACGTCATTGGATTCTCGCTGGCGACTCCACTTCAGGTGGCGCCGGCGGAAATAGAAGCATAGAAGCAATGACCGCCGTCGTTGCACCCGGTTCCAGGACAGGCGAAATCACGTCGCAGGCTCGCCTATCCCCAGCTTGCGACGCATCGCCGCGGTGATCGACTGGCGGGTGGCGGTATAGCCGGCCCAGGGATCTTCGGCTTCGTCCAGGCGTCGCGCCAGGTCGGCCAGGGTCCACTGCCCCGCTCCGCGCAGCTGCTGCAATTCTTCGCGGTGCACCGGCACCGAGACCGGCAGGTCTTCCCGGGCCCGCAGGGAATAGGCACAGACCGTGGTCGCTCCCCGGCCATTGCGCAGGTAATCGATGAAAATCCTGCCCACCCGGTTGCGCGGCCCGGACACCGCCGACAAGCGCTCCGGAAACAACCCCGCCAAGTGCTGGACCATTGCCTGGCTGAAGGCCTTGACCTCGTCCCAACCGGCCCGCCGCACCAACGGCACCACCAGGTGCAGGCCCTTGCCACCGCTGGTCTTGATAAAGGCTCGCAAGCCCAGTTCGTCAAGCAGCGTCAGGGTCAGCTGGCAGGCCTCGACCATGGTCTTCCAGGGCAACGTCGGGTCTGGATCGAGGTCGAGCACCAGGCGGTCGGGGCGGTCGAAGTCCTTGCTGGTGGCGTTCCAGGTATGCAGTTCCAGCATGTTCATCTGCACCGCGCCCAGCAGCGCCGGCAGGTCCTCGATGACCATGGCCGCCTGGCCCGCCTGGGCCTTGGTAAAGGTCCGCAAGCCGGGAATCGCCAGTTGCGCGGCGTGCTTCTGGAAGAACAGCTCTCCCGCCAGGCCTTGGGGAGCACGCACCAGCGCCACCGGGCGCTGCTGCAGGTGGGGCAGGATCCACTGCGCCACCCGGGCATAGTAGTCAGCCACCTGCAGTTTGGTGGCACCGCTTGCGGCATCGACCAGGCGGTCGCCATGAGTGATACGCAGGCCATCTACCGCTGGCTCGGTCGTTTTGGCCGGTGCCGCTCGCTCCAGGACCACGCCAGTGGCCGGCTTGTCATCGCGCAGGCCATGGAAGACCCCGTGGCGTACCACCCCGTCACGGGTCATCTGGCTGTAGGAGACTTGCGCCAGCAAGCGCGGCTGCACCCAGTGCACCGTGGCCGCAGGCACCCCCGCAGGCGGTTCATCCAGCACGGGCCGGGATGTCTCCAACGGTCGCAACCGCTGGAGCAAGTGCTGGAGGGAAGCGCTGCTGAAGCCGGTGCCGACCTTGCCGGCGTAACGCAAGCCGCCCCGGTCCGGGTCGTGCAGCCCCAGCAACAGCGCGCCCAGGGCGCTGCGGCTGCCCTTGGGATCGGTGTAGCCGAGGATCACGAATTCCTGGCGTTGCTGGCACTTGAGCTTGATCCAGTCGCCGCTGCGCCGACTGACATAAGGGCTGTCGGGGCGCTTGCCGATCAGGCCCTCCAGGTGCATCTGGCAGGCGCCAGCCAACAGCTGCTGCACAGGCTGGTCGAAAGTCTCGGAATAGCGCAGCGCCGCCGCGCGGTTGTTGGCCAGCACGGCCTTGAGCGCAGCGCGGCGCTCGTGCAGCGGTCGCTGGCGCAGGTCCACGCCATTGAGAAAGGGCGCATCGAACAAATAGTAGCGGATGGATTGGTCGGCCCCGGCATCGAAGGCGTTCTGCAAGGCCTGGAAGTCGGCCACACCGTCGGCGTCCAATACCACCATCTCGCCGTCCAGCCAGGCCGACTCCAATCCCAGCTCGGCCAGGGCCCGGGCCTGGTTGGGCATCCTGGCCGTCCAATCCAGGCCGCTGCGGGTCAGCAGTTGTACTTGCGCTCCTTCGATGCGAGCCAGCATGCGGTAGCCGTCGAACTTGATTTCATAGAGCCAGTCGCCCGCTGGCGGCGTGTCCACCAAAGTGGCCAATTGCGGCTTGAGCGAGTCCGGCAATTCCTGGTTCGCAGTGGAGCGTGCCCTGCTCCCAGACCTGGGCCGGGAAGTGGACGCCGATGCCTGGCGCGGCGCCAGGGTGCGCTCGCTGAGCACGCTGTGCGGCTGCGCCTGGAGAATGTCGTACTCCGCTTCGGTGCGGGCCTGGTCATCGGCGGACTTGACCAACAACCATTGTTCCTTCTTGCCTGCCAGGCGGGTACGAAACAGATTCCACCAGCCTCCGAGCTTCTCGCCCTGCAAGCGAAAGCGCAGCTTGCCCCGGGCATAACCCTCGTGGGGGTCGCCCTCGGGAAACCAGCTGCCGCGGTCCCAGACAATCACGTCGCCCGCGCCATAGTGGCCTTCGGGGATATGCCCTTCGAAGCTGGCGTAGTCCAGGGGATGGTCCTCGACATGCACGGCCAGGCGGCGCACCCCGGGGTCCAGCGAAGGTCCCTTGGGAATGGCCCAGCTTTTCAGGGTGCCATCCAGTTCCAGGCGAAAGTCGTAGTGCAGGTGGCTCGCGTCGTGTTTCTGCACGCAGAACTGCAGGGCCTGCGCCGGCCTGGCACGCGACCGCCGGCCCGCAGGTTCGGGGGTGGACTGGAAGTCACGTTTGTTGCGGTATTCCGTTAGCGGTCTAGCCATGGCGCTGCTCCACGTGTGGCGTGCCCGGCGGCCGACAAGGCCTGGGCCCTGTAACGGTGGAGACGGAGCCTTGGGAGAAGTTCAAGGCGCTTGCCAGCCTGGCCTACCGACGGTTGTCTGCCGCATGACCAGGGCTGCCTAGACTAGGAGGCCCGCCGTCGGGTGCGCTTGGCCGGCCTGTCCGGCTTGGCCTTGCCACCACCAAGGCTGCGCTTGAGCAGTTCGGTAAGGTCGAGGATATCGGCGCTCCGGTCTTGCGCCGCCTGCCCCGTGGGCACCGTGGCGATCCGGCCCTTGCTGGCTTTCTCTTCCACCAGCGCCATGATGCTGTCCTGGAAATCATCGTGATACAGCCCAGGCTCCCAATGGCCGCTCAAGTCCTCCACCAGCCGCTTGGCCATCTGCAGCTCGCGCTTGTCGAGCTTGGGCCGGATCACGCTGCTGTCCAGCTCCAGCCCCGCAAGACTGCGTACTTCATCGGGCCAACGCAGGGTGATCAACACCAGTGCATCCTCCAGCGCCCGCACCAGGGCCAGGTGTTGCCGGGTATGCAGAACCACACGGGCCAGGGCGACCTTGTCCGTGGCCTTCAGGGTTTCGCGCAGCAAGGCATAGACCTTGCCGCCGCGCCGGTCGGGACTCAGGTAATAGGGCGTGTCGAATTGCTGCAGGGGAATCTCCGCGGCGGCGATGAAGGAAAAGATATCGATGGTCTGGGTCGCCTCGGGCCGGGCCTGGCGGATCTCGTCCTCGCCGAGCACCACGTAGCGGCCCTTCTCGTACTCGATACCCTTGACGATCTGCTGCGGCTCCAGCTCCTCGCCGCTGATCTTGTTGATCCGCCGATAGCCCACCGGCTCCAGGCTGCGTTTGTCGAGCCAGTCGAAATCCAGCCCACGGCTGGCGACGAAGCTATTGAGGGATACCGGGATATGCACCAGCCCGAAGCTGATGGCGCCCTTCCAGATCGCTCGGGCCATGACGACCTCCTGCAAGGCAGTGACGGGAACATCCGCAGGACAACCTGCCCTGCGCATCTGAAAGATTCGACCGCAGGGGCAATACCCCGTTCCGGAAGGTCTTGCCGATGCCCGGCCCTAGTGGTCCCTGGCGAACTCGATCACCGCGCGATAGCGCACGTCGTTGCTGCGCATGGCCTCCAGGGCGTCGTTGATCCGCTGGGCCGGGAACAGGCGGACCTGGGGCCAGATCCGGTGCTGTTCGGCGAATGCCAGCATGTCGAGCATTTCCTGGCGGCCACCGACATTGGCGGTGGTCACCGCCAATGTCTTGTAGGTCATGCTGCTGATGTCGAGTGTCACCGGGTTGGGCATGCCGGCAAAACACAAGGTGCCCCTGGGTCGCAACATCTCCAGGGCGCTGGCCCAGTCCTGGTCGTTGGAGGCAGTGACCAGGAGAAAGTCCAGGCTGTTGGCGTTCGCCAGCAAGCTCTGGCGATCACTGCCGACGAAGCGCGTGGCGCCCATGGCCAGGGCATCGGCACGCTTGTGGGCGGAGCTGGAAAGCGCTGTGACCGAACAGCCGAACTGGCTGGCGAATTGAATCGCCAGGTGCCCCAGGCCGCCGATGCCCAGCACCCCGACACGCATCCCCGGGTGCACTCCGCGCAGCAAGGCGGTATAGACGGTCTGACCGGCGCAAAGCAAGGGTGCCGCCACTTCAGAAGGAAGCTGCTGCGGGATGGGAAAGACGAAGCGACTGTCGCACGTCAGGTAGTCGGCGAATCCGCCATGCTGACCATTGGCACAAGTGGCCACCACCGAAGGGCAATGCTGCTCCTCACCCTTGCGACACCACTCGCAGGCCAAACAGGCGCCTTTGTACCATCCCACTCCCACCCGCTGGCCGAGGGCGAGTCCGCTAACCCCGCAGCCCAGGCGCGCCACCTGCCCCACCACCTCGTGGCCACAGACCTGGGGATACTGTGAAGCCTCTCCCCAGTTGCCCTCGATCAGGTGCAGGTCGCTGGTGCACACACCGCAGTGGGTGATGCGGATCTCCACCTGCAACGGACCCGGCTCGTCGGCCTGGTAATCGAAGGACTTCAAGGAGTCGCCCGGGCGGTAGGCGGCCCAGGTGCTGACAGTACGTTTCATGGTTTCACTCCCGTAACGAGTCGTACAGTGCGCCGATATAGCGCTGGACCCAGCCGGCGTCGAGCGGCGGACAGGCAACCTCGTCGAGCACCAGCGCCGGCGGCTGGTCGAAGCTGGAGAAGTCGCTGATGATCATCGGCAGGATCGCCGCGGTGCGCTGCAACACGGCATTGCCCATGGCGCGGCTTTGCAGGCGCTCATTCCAGGTCGCCAGGTCCACGGGCCGAAACTCCTCGTCCAACGCGGCACCGGCCCAGCGGCACAGGGTGTTCCAGGGAAGGTTGCCCGCCGGGTGGTAGAGATGGCGCAAGCCACTACCGGTCATGCCTGGGGCCAGGGCAATGGCGCTGAACACCCGCGCCACGTAGTCCACGGGCGTCAGGTTCAACGTCCACTGCTCGACCTCGGGCCAGGCCTGGAGCAACAGGCAACTGCGCAGTAGCAAGCCTACGTAATCGTCATCATTGATCGGCTGGCCGCGGGTAGCCTCGACGGGGGCCGATATATCGCCGCAACGCAGGATGTCCAGGGGCAGGCCGCGGCTCTCGCAAAAGGCCAGGGCCAATTCCTCGGCAACCCGCTTGGAGCGGTTATAACCAGTCGTCGCCACTGGCTCGGCCAGGGTCGAGGCCAGGACCATCCTGGCACCACGGCTGGCTCCCAACTGCAACAGGCGCAAGGTGCCCTCGACATTGGTCGGAGCCAGGCTTTCGTAGCTCTTGAGCCAATTGACCTGCGCCGCGCAATGCATGATGCAGTCCAGCGGTCCAAGGGCCTGGCGATCGGCTTCGGCCAGCCCCAACCCATCGACCCGCAGGTCGCCGACCACCATGCGCAGCGCCGGCCCAGGCACTCCGGGCGCGAACACCTGCCGGACCAGGTGGCCGGCGCTTGGCCGTACCAGGCAGAGGATCTCCTGCACCCCGGGACTTGCACGCAACGCTTGCAGTACCTGCCCACCGAGATAACCAGTGGCGCCGGTGAGCAATATCCGGCGCGCAGGAGCCATCGCCTGGCGTGGATACTGCTCCAGGCCGGTAGCGTCCCATTGCCGCTGGTAATGCCGGACCTTTGCCTGGAGGTCGAACTCCGCAGGACGCGGCGCTCGTCCCTGGAGTCGAGCGGCCAGGGCTTGGCTGATGCCTTGCAAGGTCGCGTCGGCGACGATATCGGCAATCCCGATCCGTACCTTCAGTTCGCTGCCCAGCCTACTGGCCAGCTCAAGCAGCCGCAGGCTGCCACCCAGGTCCATGAAATCACTGGCGGGCGACAGCTGGACCCCATCCAGGTCCAGGCATTGCCTCCAGATCGTCGCCACCTGTTGCTGCAAGGGGTCCAGGGACGGGCCCTCACCGTCCAACGCCAACAGCCCGGCAATGGTCGCCGCAGTCAGGCTACCCAGGCGCTTCTGGCTGGCGGACGCTGGCAACGAAGGCACGGCGAAGAACGCCACGGGTACGGCGAAGGCAGCCAGGCGTGCGCTCGCCCAGCCACGTAACTCGGCGGCCGTGGGCAAGGCTTCCGGCCCCTGCGTGACCACCAGGGCGATCAACTGCGTGTGCTCGGCTGCGCCACGGGTGGTTACCCATGCATTGACTACTCGCGGATGTTCGCGCAATACCTGCTCGACGTGCTGGGCGGGCACCTTGAAACCACGGACCTTGATGAAGGAGGCAGAGCGTCCTTGCAAGTACAGCTCCCCTGCCCGGCCCAACCTGACGATATCGCCGGTGCGCAGCAATCGGCGCGCCAACAACGGCGAATGCCCGGCCAGCGGGTTTTCCACCAGTGCCTCCCGGGTTGTCCGATCATCGCCCAGGTAGCCAGGGCACAGGCCCCGGGTCGCGACGTACAACTCACCCTGGCCACCAAGCGGCGTGCAGCGTTGGCAACCATCGAGGACCATTGCCTGGCTGCCCTCGACCAGGTGCAGTTGGCCCGCGTCGTCGCACAGGGCCACGTCGCCGGCCTCGTTGGAGCCGTACAGGTCCAGCACAAGACAATCCGGGAGACACTCCAGCAAGCGCCGACGAAGCACCGGCGACAGCGCTTCGCCACTGGACCAGAGCACCGTGACGCCGGCGAAGGCAGCGGTGAAGGCCGGCCGGTCCTCCAGCAACCCGGCAATCAGGCTGGGGGTGATCATCAGTTGAGTCAGCTCTTGCTCGCTGACATAGCGCCGCAGTGCGACCGGGTCCAAGACCACCGCGTCGGGAATGATGCAAACCTGGGCACCGGCGAAGACCGGCAGGAACACATATCCGGTGAGCCAGGCATTCAGGCCGACCCGGTCCGCCGGCCCCAGGTGTCTTTGCCACAGTCCCAACGAGGCCAGCCGCCCGCGCTCCTCGATGAGGACTACCTTGGCAGTGCCGGTGGTTCCGGACGTCAACAGGCCGTAGGCGATATCCGTGGCAACGGGGTCGGGCAGGATTACCTGGCGCAGCGGCGCCTGCTCGGCCAGCGTCGCGTACAGCACCGCCTCGCCCTCGGGCGCGAGCAGCTTGCCTATGCCCGGGTGGTCGACTATCGCGATGCGTGGCCGGACGGTATTCGCCACTTGCTCCAGGGCCGCCGGGGAATACCAGCCCGGCACGTCGAGGTACGGCCAGCCCAGCAGACTGCAGGCAGTCATCGCCACCAGGGTACGCAGGTCCTTGTCCAGGTGGATGGCCACCCATCCCGCCTCGCCATGGGCGGCACGCTGCACCGCCATGGCCAGTTGCACACCCTGGGCGTGCAACTGGCGGGCACTCAGCGCTCGCTCGCCGCAGCGGGCCACGACACGGTCCGGGGTCCGCTGCAATAGCTGCGACATATGTTCGGACCAGCAATGACTGGGGGCTCCGGTGCCGCGCTTGAGGTTCAACGCCAGTTGCAGTCGCTGGCTCTGGGCTTGTGCAGTATCGGCGACCTGTCTGATCTGCCGCAGCAGGTCCCGGCCTGGCCGGCCTGGATCGGCGGCGTCCGGTTCAGGCCAGGAGATCGACGGCACGCCTTCCAGCCCGCCACATGCGCGGGGAACCACCAGGCACAAGAGGCTCTCCCGGGGTAACCCGGGCATGCGCCGCAGGCGTTCCAGAGATTCATTGTCGGGGCACACCAACACCGTGGGCAGATCCAGCACGCTGGCCAGTTCCCGCCCTGGCACGACGCTGTCGGGATCGATCCCATCCAGCTCTGCCCACCATAGGCCGACCCCGGGCGCCAGGCCCGCCACGAGCTCCAGCGCCTTGGTGCGCGCAGCCTGGCCGGCGCCCACCAGGACCAGCCGCAGCTCGGCCTGTCCAGGCTCGTCCAGGCACTTGAGCCATTGCCCCCAGGAATCGCGCTGGCAATTGGCCGCCAACTGGAAGAATCGATAGATACCGGACTTGGCCCAGGCGGTGTGTTCCACAATCGGCGGAAAGCTGCTGTCCGGGTGCTCCACCCGGTTGAAACCGCAGGAACGCTCCGCGTCGTTGTGCCACCCCTTGAAGAACTGCCATTGGGCGACCTGCTCGGGCTGCCATTCAAGCATGGCTGGCAGGAACTGCACCCCGGCAAAGGCACAGAATCGCTCCATGGTGCCCTGTGGGTCGCCCATCAGGTCGACTTCGCTGTCCAGGTACAGCAAGTGCTCCTTGGCACAGCATTGCACTACCAGCGCATGGATCGCCGCCAGCTCGTCAAAACCCGACTCATCGGCATCGAAGTAAGTGGTGCCGCCAGCGCTGCTGACCCGATACAGCGAGCGCATGACCTGCTCCGGCTCACGGACCAGGAACACATGGCGGAACGCGCCGAGCCAATCGGCATCGATCCGCTGGAAGTCGAAGAAATAGGCGATTTCCTTGGAGAAACGGACCTTGCGACCCACTCCCGGGGCCCCGGCCAGCACATCCAGCGCCTGCTGGTAATCGCTGATTCCGGGCGGGCGTCGGTCTTGCTCGCGGGCCTGTTCGATCAGGCGATACTTGTCCGGAAAATGCCCACGCAAGAAGGGTTCGGAAAGCAGTTCATGGAACACCTCGATATCCGGGTGCTGCATCACCGAACGCTCGAAGGCGGTGGACCTGCTCCGGGAAATGGCCCAGAGCAGCACGTTACGTGTGTCTCGATCGGTTTTGTGCATGGATGACTCCAGGCGGAGGACCGGATGCGACTGCCGCGAGCTAGGCGGTTTTTTTCAGCAGGATGAATCCGGACATCAGGATCATGACAAGCCCGGTGACGGTCCGGGCATTCAAGGACTCTTCGAACACCAGGACTCCCCAGAGAATGGCGAAGACCAGGTAGGTGTAGTCGAACGCGCCGATGATGCTGGGCTCGCCGATCTGGTAGGCCCTGGCGATACCGGTGCTGACCAGCACCATCAGCACCGCGAGCAAGACCATCAACGTCCAGTCGGCCAACTGCATGTACGACCAGTCGCCCAAGAGGAAACGCAATTGACCCTGCTGCGGCTCCAGGGGCCCGGCCATGACGATCAAAAGGCTGCCGAGCAAGCCGCTGGCCAACAGCACCAGGTTCATCACCATGGCCAGCACCATGGCGTCTTCGTCCGCGCACTTGCCCCTGGTCACCACCGCTGCCAAGGCGTAGAGAATGGCCGCGAGGATCGGCAGCAAGGCGTAGGGGCTGAAGTCGTCCGCCGTAGGATTGAGAGTGACCAGCACCCCGGCGAACCCCAGGACGATGGAGAACCACTTGCGCGGAGTAATCCGCTCTTTCAGATAGATGGAGGAGAACAATGTGATGAACAGCGGTGTCGTATAGATGGCCAGCGCCGCCATGGTCAGGGTAATGAACGGCAAGGCGGCATAAAAAGCGATCCACATCAGGGCCAGCAGCAGCCCCCTGAGTGTCGCCCAGCCTGGGGACTGCGGCCATAGACTGTCCTTGCCGTTGCGTAGCAGTACCAGCGCGGCCAGCATCACCACCGCCAGCAAGGAGCGGATGACATTGAGCTGCCATAACGAAATCTGCGCGCTTGCGGCCTTGATGATTGCATCCGAAACGGACAACAAGAAAACCGAACCGACCACTATGATGATGCTTTGACGGTTCTCCACGGACGAAACGTTCATGCTTGCGCTCATGCTGTCTCCCTTCTGGATGTGCCGACAGATTCTGCTCACGCATCGAGCGCGGTTAAAGCGACTTGTGGTTAAGCAGGAGGAACCAAAGTTATGGACAATTTCAAACGCTCGCTCCCGCCCCTCTCCAGCCTTGTGCCCTTCGAGGCGGCCGCGCGCCTGCAGAGCTTCTCCAAGGCCTCGCAAGAGCTGAACCTAACGCAGGCAGCCATCAGCAAGCAGATCCGTGCCCTGGAGGAATACCTGGACGTCACCCTGTTCACCCGCAGAAATCGCGCGGTATTCCTGACCGCGACAGGCAGGGAATTTCGCGATGTAGTCAGATCCTCCCTGCTGGGGCTGGCCACCAAGACCGAGGAACTGCGCAAGAAACGGGACGCCCGTGAAGTCGCGCTGACGGTCCAGCTTTGCGAGGCCTTCTACTGGCTGACACCCAAGCTGCCACTGTTCCACCAGCGATTCCCCGAGATCGACACTCGTCTGAATGCCTCCACCGCCCCCATCACTGAGGTCACCGAGAAGTTCGATATCGCCATCCAGTCCACCGGGCGCCCCTCGGGCGGCCATTCCCGGCTGTTCACCATCAGCGACGAGATCTTTCCGGTCTGCAGCCCGAGCTACTGGCAGCAGTTGCCTGCCGCGTCCCGGACCCTGGAGCACTTGGCCGAACTGCCACTGTTGCATCATTGGGTGGTTCCCCAGGACTGGATGACCTGGGCCCAGTGGCTGGCCCGCTACCGACTCGCGCTTCTGGACGAGACCCGGGGCAAGTTCTTCGACAGCTACCCGGTGATGATGCAGGCCTGTGTCGAAGGCTTCGGCTTCGCCCTGGGCTGGCGCCGCACCACAGAGAAAATGATCGACAACGGCGAGCTGATCCGCCCGTTCCAACAGTCGATCAAGATCGAGGAGGCGCTGGCGGTCTACAAGTGGCAAAAGAGCCCGCTGCGCCCACACACCCGTTGCCTGCTGGAGTGGTTGCGCCACTCTTTCCAGGATGAGGAACGCCCGCTGCGTCGGGCCGTGGCGCAAGAACCCTGACATCTTGCACCAGCCCTAGAGCAGGCCCAAGGCTTGCAGGGTGCGTTTCTGGATGTCATGCACGGCATGCTCGCTGTTGGCACCGAAACCAGGGTCGATCACCAGTCGGCCCTGCTGGTAGCCATCGCTGTTCAACCCCTGCTGGACACTGGCACACAGCGGTACGTCTTCCTCCCTGATCACCGCCACGAAATCGATGATCTCCTGCTCCTGCGCGCTGGGGCGTGCTTGGTTGCAGAACCATTCGACCACCTGCACGGTCCTGTCCACGGCGACCGGCAGGTGATGCAGCACGTTCATGTAGCCGCCGGGGTAGACCTCCAGGCAGAAGTTTGGCCACAGGTACCAGGCGCCGAACTGATGGGTATTGGGGGCGTCTTCGTTCATGGTGTAGCCCTGCTGCGCACCGCTGTCCTGGCTGACATGGCTGTGGTAGTGCTCGTGGATATCCAAACGGTAGCTCTTGAGGTCCAGGGTCTGGGTCGATAGCGAGCGATGGCAGGAAGGACAGTGGTAGCACTCGGAATAGTTTTCCACCGAGACCTTCCAGTTCGCCGCCAGCGGGTATTCCCGGGAGTAAGCCTGGACCAGCTTCTCCGGCTCGTTGGCAAATGCCCGCACAGATGCCTCCATCCCCTGCAGCAAATCGCCCATGGGCACGGCGTCGGGGTCGAAGTTGACGAATACGAAGCCGCAGAAGATTTCGGTGCGTACCGGAGCCAGGTGCACATCCTGCACGGCGAAGTCTTTCACATGCTCGCTCTTGCGGGCGCTGAGCAACTGCCCTCCGGTGTCGTAGACCCAGGCGTGATAGGGGCAAGTGATGACCCCGGGGAGCTTTCCTCGCCCTTCGCAAAGCCGGTGCGCCCGGTGCTGACAGACATTGTGGAATCCCTGCAGCCGGCCTTCCTGGTCCCGGAGCACTAGCGCACTTTGCCGGCCGATATCACGCACCATGAAGTCGCCCGGGTTGGCCAGGCGCGAGACGTGGCAAACGTACTGCCAGGTTTTGCCGAAGATCTTCTGCAACTCCTGGTCGAAGCATTGCTGCTCGGTATAGAAACGGCTGGGCAAGGTGTACGAGGCAAACGGGTCCCTGTGGAAACCGGAAATCGCCTTCATCGCACTGTTGGTGTCGAACATGGGACCTCCTACGGATCGGTGCTGTGAACACGCACCACTAGCCATAGACGGCTACGGGCGTGGTGAAGAGTTCGTCGTTCAATTGCAGACCCAGGCCCGGACGATCATCGACTCGGGCCCGGCCTTCATGGATGCTGAAGCCACCACGGGCCAACTGCAGATCATGATGGCGACAGCAATTCCAGCTAGCCCGGTGTAGGCGCCGCGGCGTGGCGGTCGCCAGGTGCAGCATGGCGCTGTCGGACACCTGTGTTCCGCCGGTGTCCTCGATGTTCATCCGGATGCCCTGCTCCACGCAGAAGTCACGCATGCGCCGGGCTTTGGTCAGCCCACCGACCCGACCGATCTTCAAGCCAATGACCTGGCATACATGGTTCTGCTGGGCGAATACCAGGTCGTCCAGGGTCACGATGCTTTCGTCGAGGATGATCGGGTTGCGAGTCAAGGTGCGCAGATGCTGGCATTGGCGAGTGGTCTGGCAGGGTTGTTCGAAGCAGACCGTCGGATCGGCAAGCGAATTCATCACCGCCGCAGCCTCGGCCACCGTCCAGGCCCGGTTCACGTCGAAGGTGATGACCTCCCCGACCTGGCGCTGCTGCAATAGGCAGTCGATCCGCGCGATGTCCTCTTCCACGCCGCTGCCGACCTTGCATGAGTGAGTCCGGTAGCCCTCGTGCCGGGCTCGCTCCAGCTGGACCTGCATCTCTTGAGGAGTGGCGATGGGAATGCTGCTCTGCAAGCCGATGGCATCCTGGAAGCGCCCGCCGAGCAAGGCATGCACCGGCAACCCGGCGAACTTGCCGAGTATGTCCCAGCAAGCGATGTCCAGGGCCGCCTTGACGTAGGGGTGGCCGGGCAACAACAGGTCCATCGAATGGTTCAGCACATCCAGGTGCAATGGATTGCAGCCGATCAACTGAGGAGCCAGTTCAGCCAGCCCGGCTCTCACCCCCTTGCCGAAACCCGGCAGGTAGGTCGCGCCCCACGGGCAACTCTCACCAACCCCCACCAGTCCCCCATCGGTACGCACCAGCACCACCGTACTGTCCAGCTCCGAGTAACGCAGCTGGCCTCCATTCAGGCTGTAAGGCTCACGGAGCGGAACAGCAAAACCATGGACCTCGATGGCGGAAATCTTCATCCCTGCGCTCCTCCCCAGACTCGCTGCGGCGTAGCCGGCGTGCCAGCCCACTGGCTGGCGAAAATGCCCTGGCGGGCGATCTGCTCCAGCACGAACAGCCGCAAGGCCGTCCGCTGCTGCTCGACCAGCGCGACACTGTCCCGACAAGGTCGGTAGCTCGACAGGTGCTCGGCGACCCAGCTGGGCCCGCAACTCCAGTTCACCACCTGGGCCAACAGCGAAGCCTCCAGCCCCATGGCCGTGCCCAGCTCGATGGCTTCATCGAGGATCACCCGATTGACGCAAGCCAGGTACTCCACCAGGGCATTGGCCAGGGCCTGCTGGTCGGCGCCGACCTCGGCGATGGCGCAGCGGAAGGCATCCGGAAGCGACGGCACGACCCGCCCCAGATGATCACTGACCAACCCGCGCGGATGTCGATAATCCGGGTTGGCGCCATAGGGCGACGGTGCCTGGAAGTTCTCTATGCCCAGGGACAGATGGTTTTCCTCCTCGCACAGGGCCGCCACCTTGACATGATTGTCATGGGACGGATAACGCTCGCCGGCCTGCTGATAGCGTTGCGCCACGATCCGCCCCAGCGGCATCGTCACCCCAAGCTCGTCGGCCAGGGCCACCGTTAACCCCATGTCCTTGACGGTGATCTCCAAGGTGCAGGAACGGTCGTAGCTGGAATCGAGGATGAAGGGCGTCAGCTGGTTGCTGACGAAACAGTTACCGCGGGACGTCTTGACGAAGTCCCACAGCCAGTGCAATGGCAGTTGCGCATGGCGGGCGATAGCCAGCAATTCGGTCCAGGCCACCGTAGCGGCGTAGAACAACAGGTTGGTCAGCAGCTTGACTGACTGGCCGTTGCCGATCCGGCCGACATAGAACGACTTGCGCCCCATGGTCTCCAGCACATCGCGGCTGATGCGATAGCCGGGCTTATCGCCACCGATGTAGAAGCACACATTGGCGAAATCCACGCCCATGTGCGACAGGTTGCTGACTGGGGCTTCCAGGCTGTAGACCCCCTTGGCCCGAGCCAGGCCGGCAAGCTGCAGGGTGTTGTGGTAGTCGGTGGTGGAGGTGTCGATCCACACGCTGCCCGGCGACATGCCTTGCAGCGCACCATCGGGCCCAGTCAAGTTCTCCAGGACGTGGTGTGGCAATGGCAAGCAGGTCACCACTATCTCGCAGCCGGCGGCGCAGCTGGCCGGGGTCCCGCGCCAAGTGGCGCCCCGGGCCACCGACGCTTGCGCCCGCTGCGGATCCACATCATGGACCTGGACCTGATGGCCAGCATCCAGCAATCGCTCGATCAATGGCCCGCCCATGTTGCCGGTGCCGATGAAACCTATGGTCCTGGGACCTGTGTGCTCATGCATGGGTATTCTCCAATACCTTGGCGACGAGGCTCAGTGCAGGTCGCGGGCGCGACCGGCACCCTCGCCCCGTTGCCAGATGGATGCGAAGTTTTCGAGCATGACGTCGCGACAGGCGATCGTTCCCGTGCCGTGCAAGGGGACGAACCTGGCTTCGATATCCGGATAGATGAAGAAGGCGATCGACAGCCTGGGGTGGGCGGCTCGATGCACTACCTGATGGGGTGTACTGACGAAGTGGCCATTGCTCCACTTCATCAGCATGTCGCCCAGATTCATCACCAACGCCCCCTCGCGGTAGGGCACGTCCAGCCAGCGCCCCCGGGACCAGGCCCGCAGCGATCCCTGGTCCCGGGGGTCCTGGAACAGCACAGTGAAGATGCCGTTGTCGGTATGCATGCCGGCGCCACCGGCACCTGCCGGGTAATACAGCGCCCGCTGGATCAGGGTCGGCCTGGCGAAATGCGGGGTGAAGAATCCCGGTGCCTGGCCCAGCGCCTGGGCCATGGCCTGCAGTACGCCAGGGAAGATCCTGCCCATGACCCATTCCTGCAGAGCCAACATATGACGGGCGAATCCGGGGGCCTGGGCCTCCGACGGCAACACGTTGGGCCCGGTGAACGGCAAGTCGCCAGGCGCAGCCTCGATGCCCAGGTCAAAGTGCTGCTTGCAATCCGGCCCGCTCGGGGCATGCAGGGTTTCGCCGTAGGCCCCGACATAGCCCCTGCTGGTCTTGGGGTGAACCTGCTGGTGATCCTGGCCGAAGCGGCATTTGACGGCCTGGGGCAAGGCGAAGAAGCCTTGCGCGGCCCCCATCGCATCGTGCACCAGGCTCGCCGGCACCCCATGGTCCTGCAAGTAGAAGAAACCGTGCTCCACGCAACTGGCACGCAACCGAGCGACTTCCTCGGAGGCGCCACGGGGATCTTGCAAGCGGGCCAGGGAGACGATGTTGTCCAGCCGCCGCGCGGCTAGTGCGGACATACCGAATACGCCAGGTAGTGAGCGGCGACACCGTCGAGATAGGATGCATCCATGATCGCCCCCGCAGGCCGCAACTCGCCATTGGCGACCCACTGGTCCAGCAAGTCGGCGAACCCTTCCTTCTCGTAGAAGGTACGCCGGGTACTGAAGATCACCAGGCCATGGGGGGCGGTGATACGAATCAGCTCATCCAGGGCCCGGGCCGGCAGATGACCTTCGATGAAGGCTCCGCAACACAAGGTCGCGTCATATAGGTGATCGGGAAACAAGCTCGCATTGGCGATGGTCAAGTCGATCCCGGCGTGCAGTGCTTCATAAGCAGCGGTCTTTTGCGCCTCCCTGACCATGGCCGGCGACAGGTCGCAGCCATCCACATGACCGAAGCCCTGGCGCGCCAGCTCGGCACCGACCAGGCCGGTGCCGCAACAGGCGTCCATGACATGCAACGATGAGTAGTCCTGGCATGCCAGGTGCTCCGAGGCAGCTATCAGCAACTCGAACAACCTGACGATGGTCGTCGGTCCACAGTAACTTTGTTGAAGAACATCTTTATCGTAATCAGCGGACCACTTCTCATAATAGTGCTGTAGCTGTTGACAATCGTGATCGAAGCACAATGCCTGATCAACACTAGTAAGTTGCTCCTCGATATTTTTTCGCGCAGAACCATAGGCACTAGCCATTCCATTCTCCTGAAAATTGGTTTTCCGGTTGATGCGAACGGGCCAATAGGTTCTAGACCACGGACAAAGTCATGTAAAGAAATGAATAGATGAATTATCGTCACTCTCCGCTGAAAACTTAACTTATATTTACCCTTACCAAAAGTTAACCAGACAAATAACTAAAATCATCTAGAAAAGATATTCCCAACACATTCAAAGTAGTTAGCCAACATTGTGATTATGATTCGAGGGGCGGCTCACAATAGTGGCGAAACGCCCTGTCGGACGTTCCGCCAGTCGCTGCTCAAGCCCGCCGCCAGACCACCGGGAACCAGTCTTCACGCATGGGATCGCCATCGTTCAGGTCGATGCCGGGAAATGGCGGCGAGGTGCGTCCCGGGCGCTGGATGTAACGCACGTCATCGCCCATGAACCGGGTGGAGAACGCCCGTCGACGGCCGCTCCCGTTATTGCCGGCGGCGCCATGCACGGTGCGGAAGTCGAAGACGATGGCGTCCCCTGGTTGCAGCTCCGGGGAGAGTATCTGGTACTGGCCGTTGTCCACGTCCGGCATGTCCATGAACAGGCTCTCGCCGGTGTGGTCGTCGGTGGCGCCGTAGAAGTCCTGGTTGCTGGCCCAGCTCTTGGGCCGTACCGGCTTGGGCCAGCGATGGGAGCCCAGGACCACGCTCAGGGTGTTGCTGCGGGTCACCGGGTCCAGGGGAATCCAGTAGCTGGCGGTCTGCAAACCATCGACGCAGTAGTAAGGCAGGTCCTGGTGCCAGGGCGTGGGCTTGGAGGTACCGGGCTCCTTGACCAGTATGTGGTCATGGAAGACCTGCACTTGTTGCGACTCCATCAACTGCCCGGCGATGGCCGCCGCCGGCGAGTTCAGCACGAAGTCCTGGAAGGCGGGGATACGCTGCCAGTTGCAGTAGTCCTCGAAGAAGCGCCCGCCTTCGCCGTTGCCGACGTTCTCGATAGCGAAGGCACTGGGTTCGGCCAGGTTCTGCTCGAAACCTTCGCGCAAGCGCTCGATCCAGTCGCCAAAGACCCCACGCAGCACAATGGCGCCATTGCGTTGAAACTCTTCGATCTGCGGATTCATCAAGTCAGCCTCTTGTTGTTTTGATCCAGTATCGAGGCCCTGAACTTTTTCCGTAAACGACAGATTACTTATTCATCAATATAGGAACTTTATATAACCAACCGGTTGCCAGGCCCGGCGTTTGCCCAGTTAATACCCCAGCCTGCCTCCCCCTCATCCATTGCCGGAACAGGAACACCGGCCCCTTGCGTTTCATCATCGGCAGTTGACGCCCGAATAATAAGAACAATCAGGAGTTACTTGAGATGAACGATAAACAGCCTTCCATGCGGCGGGGCCTGAATACCCGTCATATTCGCTTCATGGCCCTGGGTTCGGCCATCGGCACCGGGTTGTTCTACGGCTCCGCCGCAGCGATCCAATTGGCCGGCCCTTCGGTCCTGTTGGCCTACCTGATCGGTGGCGCGGCCATCTACATCATGATGCGCGCCCTGGGCGAAATGGCCGTGCACAATCCGGTGTCGGGGTCATTCGGCCACTACACCAGCCAATACCTGGGACGCTTCCCCGGTTTTCTCACCGGTTGGAGCTATGCCTTTTCAATGCTCGTGGTGTGCCTGGCCGATGTCACGGCCTTCGGTATCTACATGGGCTTCTGGTTTCCCGACACGCCCCGTTGGATCTGGGTCCTGGGCATCGTGTGCGTCATCGGCGCGCTGAACCTGTGCAGCGTCAAGGTCTTCGGGGAAATGGAGTTCTGGCTGTCGCTGCTCAAGGTCACGGCGATCGTCGCGATGATCTTCGGCGGGCTGGCGATCCTGCTGCTGGGCATCCAGCCCGGCGGGGCGGCCCAGGTCCAGTCCGGCATCAGCAACCTGTGGAACCATGGCGGGTTCTTCGCCAATGGCATCGGCGGGCTGGTCGCTTCGTTCACCGTGGTGATGTTCGCCTTTGGCGGCGTCGAGATGATCGGCGTCACCGCCGGCGAGGCCAGGGAACCGCAACGGGCGATACCCAAGGCGATCAACTCGGTGCCACTGCGGATCCTGCTGTTCTACGTGCTGACCCTGTTCGTGCTCATGGCGATCTACCCATGGTCCAAGGTGGGTAGCGAAGGCAGCCCGTTCGTGCAGATCTTCAGCGCCCTGGGCATCGAGTCGGCGGCGGCCTTGCTGAACATCGTGGTGATCTCGGCGGCGATCTCGGCCATCAACAGCGATATCTTCGCCGCCGGGCGCATGATGTACGGCATGGCCGAGAATGGCCAGGCGCCGGCGAGCTTCGCCAGCCTGTCGCGCTTCGGCGTGCCCTGGATGACGGTGGCGGTGATGTCGCTGGCGCTGCTGGCCGGTGTGCTGCTCAATTACCTGGCACCGCAGAACCTGTTCCTGATCCTGGTGGCGGTGGTGACCTTCTCCATCGTCTGGGTGTGGCTGATGATCCTGCTGTCCCAGGTCATGATGCGCCGGCGCATGACGCCCGAGCAGGTCGCCACCCTGGCCTTCCCGGTGCCGCTCTGGCCGGTCGGGCCGGCCCTGGGCATCGCCTTCATGCTGTTCATCTTCGGCGTCCTGGCCTGGTTTCCCGATACCCGCACCTCGCTGTTCGTCGGGCTGGGCTGGCTGGCGCTGCTGTCCATCGGCTACTGGCTGTGCATCGCCCGGGCAGGCAAGCAGCCGGGCGCCGTGAGCAAGCCGGTCCCGGCCGCCCCCGTGCCCTAGCAGGCAAACTGCTGGCTGGCCCACTCCTGGAAGGCCTGGGCCACCGGCGACGGACGCATGGCGCTGGACTGAGCCAGCACCACCGGCTGCGGACTGACGGCCTCCAGCAACGGCCGACAGGCCAGCGGCTGGCCGTCATAGCTGCGATCGCCCACCGGCCGTGTGCAGGACAGCGCCACGCCATACCCATGGGCCACCAGGCCGCGCTGCATCTCGAAGGTCTGGGTCAGTTGCAGCGAGGCCGGTTGCAGGTCCTGGGCCCAGAACAACGACAGGAAGTACTCGCGGGTACGGGCGATGTCCTCGAGGATCAGGCACTCGGCGGCCAGGTCCACCAGCGAGACCTGCTCCCGGGCCGCCAGGGGGTGATCCACCGGCAACAGCGCATAGGGCGTCAGCCGCTCCAGTACCTGTGCCTCGATGTTCGGACTCAGGCCCACGCCGTAGGTCAGGGCCAGCTCGGCCTGGCCCTCCAGCAAGCGCCGGTTGACCCCCGCCAGGTCGCTCTCGAACAGGGTGATCGAGACCTGCGGGTGCAGCTGGCGAAAACCGGCCAAGAGGCGCGGAGCGAAGTACGGCCCCAGGTCCTGGAAGCACACCAGGCTCAGGTTGCCGCGTAGCCCGGCCTGGTGATCCTCGACGCCGACCATGGCCCCTGCCCGGCCCAGGATGTCCCGTGCCTGTTCCAGGAGCTTGCGGCCCGCCGGGGTCAATTCCAGGCCACGGCTGACCTGGCGGTGGAACAGCTTCTGGCCGAGCACCGTTTCCAGCTGGGCGATGGCCAGGGATACCGATGGCTGGGAAATATGCATGGCCCGGGCCGCGGCGCTGACACTGCCCTGCTCCGCGGCGGCGACAAAATACTCGAGCTGGCGAAAGGTGAATCCGATCATCGGCCTGGACCCCTGATTATTGTTTGTCCCGATCATACAGCCGCCGCCCCCGGCCAGCTCCGGTAAAGCCTGCGACGATGAGCTTCCCCGCTCCCCCCTCTACCCTGGAATCCATGCCCAAGGCGCGCAGCCCTGGGTTCGATTCGTGACTTCAAGTCAAAGGTGTTTGGTCAACCGATGGCTTAATCCGCCAGCGCCCGGTGGACATACTACGTCCATTCCCAAGCGGTCCTGCGCTCCGGGCCGCCAGGCCCGACCGGCAACGGCCGCGCCTATGCGCAACAATCACCAGGAGCAGATCCATGAGTATTCCATCCTTTGGCCTCGGTACTTTCCGCCTGACCGGCCAGGCTGTCATCGACTCGGTCAAGTCGGCGCTGGCCCTGGGCTATCGCGCGATCGACACCGCGCAGATCTACGGTAACGAAGCCGACGTCGGCCAGGCGATCGCCGAAAGCGGCGTGGCCCGCGACGAACTGTTCATCACCACCAAGATCTGGGTCGACAACTACGCCGCCGACAAGCTGGTTGCCAGCCTGCGCGACAGCCTGGCCAAGCTGCGCACCGACTATGTCGACCTGCTGCTGATCCATTGGCCGGCCCCGGGCAACGGCGTCGAGCTGGCCGAATACATGGAAGCCTTGCTGGAAGCCAAGAAGCTGGGCATGACCCGCCAGATCGGTGTCTCCAACTTCAACATCGAGCTGACCAAGCAAGCCATCGCCGTGGTCGGCAAAGAACAGATCGCCACCAACCAGATCGAGCTCAGCCCCTACCTGCAAGGCAGCAAGCTCACCGCATTCCTCAAGGAACAAGGGATCAGCATCACCTCGTACATGACCCTGGCCTACGGCAAGGTGCTCAAGGACCCGGTGCTGGCCGAGATCGCCGCCAAGCACAAGGCCACCGTGGCCCAAGTTGCCCTGGCCTGGGCCATGCAACTGGGCTATGCGGTGATCCCGTCGTCCACCAAGCCGGAGAACCTGGCCAGCAACCTGCTCGCCCGCAGCCTGCGCCTGGACGAGCAAGACATGGCGCGTATCGCCACCCTTGAACGCAACGGCCGCGAAGTCAGCCCTGACGGCCTGGCGCCAATCTGGGACTGATGCCATGACCACGCCCCTCGAACGCCTGACCGCCGGTGGTTTCAGCATCGGCCTGGAAGCACCGCTGGACCATGACTGGACCCCGGCCGGCGACCAGGCCCGGCGCCAAGCTGGCCGCCTGCCCGGCGAACCTGACCTCAAGCAGCATGCCTACCTGGCGCAACTGGCCGACCGCCTGGGCTTTCGCGCCCTGTGGATCCGCGACGTGCCGCTGTACGATCCGGCGTTCGGCGATGCTGCCCAGGTGTTCGAGGTGTTCTCCTACCTCGGCTACCTGGCCGGGATCACCCGCGATATCCTGCTGGGTACCGCTGCCGTGGTCTTGCCGATCCGCGAGCCGTTGCTGACCCTGAAGTCAGCCAACAGCCTGCAACGCCTGAGCGGCAATCGCCTGCTGCTGGGCGTGGCCAGCGGTGACCGGCCGGTGGAGTACCCACTGTTCGGGCGGGATTTCGAGGGGCGCGGCCATAACTTCCGCGAGCAGGTCGCCCTGCTCAAGGACGGCGCCAACGGCCACCTGCCCGAGGGCATGGCCGTGCTGCCAGCCAGTACCTCGCCCCTGCCCTTGCTGGTGGCAGGCCTGGCCCAGCAAAGCCCGGCCTGGATCGGCAACCACATGGATGGCTGTCTGGCCTACCCGGGCCCCCCCGACGACCACCAGCGGCGCGTTGCCGACTGGCGCTCGGTGGCGGGCAACAAGCCCTACAGCAGCTTCATCCACCTGGACCTTACCGAGCGTGCCGACGAACCCATGCGCCGCTGGCGCTTCGGCTTGCGTGGTGGCCGCAACGCGCTGATCGCCGAGCTCATTGCCCTGCGCGCAGCCGGTGTCGACCATGTCGGCCTGCATCTGCGACGCAACATACGACCACTGGACGAAACCCTGCGCGAGATCGCCGAGTACGTACTGCCACAATTTCATGCCACTGCTGCGACTGCATCACACCCACAACCGGAGGCCATTTCATGAGCAGTTCCCCCCAGGTACCGGCCTTCGCGGGCCGCAGCTTCCAGGTCGCCTACGACGGCCTGGTGGCCCATAACATCTACGCAAGCGATGGCCTGAGCATTCGCTACGCCATCGTCTCCGGGCCCTATGCCGGTGCCAGCGGCGAAGCCGCGTGCCAATGGCGACAAATCGCCGACGGCGTCTACGTGATCTCCTGGCAAGAAGCCGACGGCGCCACCGTGGTGCATGTCGACGACTTCGCCCGTGGCCATTCCCAGGCCTTCTTCACCGCCAGCGACCTGAGCTTCTATCGCATGCAGGGCCCCTTGACCGCCCTCGCCAACCAGGAGTGCCCACAATGAAACCCGGACGCGTTCTCTTCGCCCTGGCCATCGGGGCCTTCGGCATCGGTACTACCGAATTCACTCCCATGGGCCTATTGCCGGTGATCGCCGAAGGCGTCGGCGCGAGCATTCCCAGCGCCGGCATGCTGATCACCGCCTACGCCATCGGCGTGATGATCGGCGCACCGATCATGACCCTGTTGTTCAGCCGCTTCGGCAAGCGCGCGGCGTTGATGATGCTGATGGGCATCTTCACCCTCGGCAACCTGCTCTCGGCCCTGGCGCCGGACTACTACACCCTGCTGGCCTCGCGGCTGGTCACCAGCCTCAACCATGGCGCCTTCTTCGGCCTCGGTGCCGTGGTGGCGGCCAGCGTAGTGCCCAAGGACAAGCAAGCCAGTGCCGTGGCCACCATGTTCATGGGCCTGACCATCGCCAACATCGGCGGCGTGCCGGCGGCCACCTGGCTTGGCCAGCAGGTCGGCTGGCGCATGGCCTTCGCCGGTACCGCAGTGCTTGGCCTGCTGGCCATCGCCGCACTCTGGTACGCCCTGCCCAAGGGCGAGCGTGGCAGCGTGCCCCATGTCCGCCGCGAACTGGCGGTGATCGCCCGGCCCAACGTGCTGCTGGCCATGGCTACCACGGTGCTGGGCGCTGGCGCCATGTTCACCCTCTACACCTACGTGGCCCCGGTGCTGGCGCAACTGACCGGCGCCTCGAATAGCTTCGTCACTCTGGGCCTGGTGTTGATCGGGGTCGGCTTCACCTTGGGCAACAGCCTCGGCGGGCGCCTGGCCGATTGGTCGCTGGATGGCTCGGCACGGATCTTCCTCGGCGTGCTGGCCTTGATCATGGTGTCTATGCCACTGGTACTGGGCAACCACGTCACCGCCGCCCTGGCGCTGCTGGTATGGGGCATGTTCACCTTCGCCGTGGTGCCACCGCTGCAGATGCGGGTGATGATCGCCGCGGCCGAAGCGCCCGGCCTGGCCTCGTCGATCAACGTCGGCGCCTTCAACCTGGGCAACGCGGTGGGCGCCGCGCTCGGTGGCGCCGTCATCAGCCAGGGCCTGGGCTACGCCGCGGTCCCGGTGGCCGGCGGCCTGCTGGCGGCGTCGGGGCTGCTGCTGGTGTGGTTGGGCGGACGACGCAAGGCCAGCGATACCGCCACTGACCTGGCATGACGCCAGGCCTGGGCGAAAGCCCGCTGCGCGCCGGGGATACGATCTGGCTTGAGGCAGGGCTGCCCTGTCCTTGAGCCGATCCCGGAACAGATCGCCCAATCCTCCGAGAGTTGTGCCTGATCCTGTAAACGAGCGCAGGAACGGATCTATCTGCGGATAAGATCCACAGGTCATCTCAACCGATCAGTGATCTGCCATGAACACTAGCGCGCTTGAAGAAGTTACCCAGCTCGTCGCTCGCCATGCCTTAGCCGAAGGAGCCAGCTCCACGGCCAACCCCAGCCTGGAAGTGGCGCGCCATAGCACCCGCCAGACCGCAATCCGCTGCCCACAATCCCCATTCTTCGGCATGGTGGTGCAAGGCCGCATGAGCATCCAGTTGGGGGGCACCGTCCGGCACTTCGTCCAGGGCGACTACCTGTTCGTGTCATTCAGCGTTCCCGTGGCCTTCCATATCGTCGAGGCCAGCGCAGACCAGCCCTGCCTCGGGTTCGGCATGGCGATCACCCCAGAACGCCTGCATGAAGTGCTCGCCCGGATGGACATCCCACCTCATCCGGCCAGCACTCATGATGCATGCAGCGTGGTAGTCGATCGGCTGACCCCCGAGTTGCTCGACGCGACGCTACGCCTGCTGCGCCTTCTGGACGCTCCTGGCGATATCCAGTCCCTGGCACCCTTGGTCGAGCAAGAGATCATCTATCGCCTGTTATCCAGCCCTTATGGCTGTAGGCTGCTGCAACTGGCGGTGGTGGACAGCTCGACCAATGGCATCACCCGGGCGATCGACTGGCTGCGCAAGCACTACATGCAACCCTTGCGCATACCGGAACTGGCCGGCCAAGTGGGGATGAGCGAATCCTCCCTGCACCATCATTTCAAGGCCATCACCGGCCTAACTCCCATGCAGTACCAAAAGCAGTTTCGCCTTCACGAAGCACGCCGGCTGATCCAGATCGAACGCCATAACATCGGCAATGCGGGGTTCGCCGTCGGCTACCAGAGCCGCTCGCAATTCACCCGCGAATACAGCCGGTTCTACGGTGTCTCGCCGTTGCAGCACCTGCGCGACTGCGAGGAGTAACTGGCACTTGAGCGATACAGCAGCGTAGTCGAGTGACGGTCCGGGCGTTAGGTAGCTGCAGGGCCGGCTGCACGTAAGCCTCGGCAACCGGCTCTCGCTGCAAGCTACAGACCGTGACCGCTGGCCTCCCGCGCTTGACCCATGCTGCTCTGGCCATGCTGGACCAGTTTGCGCCCGGACAGCTTGCGCAGGCCGACATAGAACACCGGCGTCAGGAACAGGCCGAACAGTGTCACCCCGATCATCCCGGCAAGCACCGTCACCCCGGTGATTGAACGCACCTCCGCACCGGCACCATGGGAGAACACCAGCGGAATGGTCCCGGCGATGAAGGCGATCGAAGTCATCACGATCGGCCGCAAGCGCAGGCGGCACGCCTGCAGCGCGGCCTCGACTATCCCCTGCCCCTGGAACTCCAGCTCCCGGGCGAACTCGACGATCAGGATCGCGTTCTTGCAGGCCAGTCCCATCAGCACCACCAGCCCCACCTGCACGAAGGTATTGTTGTCGCCGCCGAACAGCTTCACCCCGAACAATGCCGAGAGCACGCACATCGGCACGATCAGGATCACCGCCAGCGGCAGGGTCCAGGATTCATACAACGCCGCGAGTACCAGGAACGCCAGGAGGATGGCCACCGGGAACACCACCAGCGCAGCCTTGCCCTGGGTGGACTCCTGGAAGCTCATGTCGCTCCATTCGAACTCGAAGCCGTTGGGTAAGGCCTCCCTGGCGACTGCGGATATCTTGTCCATCGCCTGCGCCGAGGACAGCAGTGCCGGATCGGCTTCACCCGAGAAGTCCGCCGCCGGATAGCCGTTGTAGCGCAGCACCGGATCGGGACCGTAGGTCTGGCTGATCCTGATCATCGAGGCGATCGGTACCATCTCCCCCCGTTCGTTGCGCGTCTGCAGGTTGCCGATGTCCTCGACACGCTTGCGAAAATCGCCTTCGGCCTGGGCATACACCCGCCAGGTACGGCCAAGCAGGTTGAAATCGTTGACATAGGCGGAGCCCAGATACACCTGCAACGTCTGGAACAGATCCGCCAGTGCCACGCCCTGGGCCTTGGCCTTGATGCGATCGACCTCGACATCCAGTTGCGGCACGTTGGACTGGTAGCCCGAGAACGGAAAGCCCATGCCCGTCTCCTTCATCAACGCAGCCTGCAACACGCCGGTGGCTTGCTGCAAGGCGCCATAACCGGCACCGGCGCGATCCTGGACGAACATCGAATAACCGGCCCCGGTACCCAGGCCGAGGATCGGCGGCGGGTTCATCACGAACGCCATGCCTTCCTGTATTTCATTCATCCTGGCCTGGATCTCGGCCATGATCTGCTTGGCGCTGCGTTGGCGCTCGTTGAACGGCTTGAGAATCACATAAGCCACCGCATAGTTCGGGGTGTTGTTCTGCTGGATCGGGTTGAAGCCGGCGAACGTCAGCACATGGGCGACGCCCTCGATGGCCAGGGTGCTCTTGCCCAGTTCATTGACAACCGCATCCGAGCGGCTGATGGAGCTACCCTCGGGGAGCTTCACCACTCCTACCAGGAACAGCTTGTCCTGGGTGGGGATGAAGCCCCGGGGCACGTTATCGAACAACAGCCCCGTAGCCGCCAGCAGCGCTCCATAGATCACGAACGCTGCGCCACGCCGCTTGAGGATGCGGGACACCGCGCCCTGGTAGCGGTTGGAGCTGGCGTCGAAAAACCGGTTGAACGGCACGAACAACCAGGCCAAGGCACGGTCGATCCCTCGGGAAAGCCCATCCTTGGGCGCATCATGGCCACGCAGGAGCATGGCCGCGAGCGCAGGCGACAGCGTCAGCGAGTTGATCGCCGAGATCACCGTGGAAATGGCGATGGTCACCGCGAATTGCTTGTAGAAGGTACCGGTGACTCCGCTGAGGAAAGCCATGGGCACGAATACCGCGCACAGCACCAGGGCGATCGCGACTATCGGCCCGGACACCTCCTTCATCGCCTGGTGCGCGGCGGCCAGTGGCGTGAGGCCCTCGCCGATGTTGCGTTCGACGTTCTCGACCACCACGATGGCATCGTCCACCACGATGCCGATCGCCAGTACCAGGCCGAACAAAGTCAGGGTGTTGATCGAAAAACCCAGCACATGCAAGACCGCGAACGTGCCGATCACCGACACCGGCACGGCTATCAACGGAATGATCGAGGCACGCCAGGTCTGCAGGAACAGGATCACCACCAGCACCACCAGCACGATCGCCTCGGCCAATGTCTTGACCACCGCGTCTATGGCTTCGCGCACGAAAATCGTCGCATCGTAGTCCGATCGGTAGTCCATGCCGGGCGGAAAACTTTTCTTCAGTTCCTCCATCTTGGCGATCACGTCCCGACGCACATCCAGCAAGTTGGCGCCCGGCGCCTGGAACACGCCGATGATCGGGGCCTCCTGGCCATCGAGCCGGGTGCGCAGCGTGTAGTCGCTGGCCCCAAGCTCGATACGCGCGACATCGGCCAGGCGCACCACTTCCCCGTTCGGACCGGTCTTGAGCACGATATCGCCGAACTCGGCGGTCGTGCGCAGGCGACCCTGGGCGTTGATCGCGATCAGGAAATCGCTGCCGCCCTTGATCGGCTCGGCACCCAGCTGGCCGGCCGAAACCTGCAGGTTCTGGTCCTCTAGCGCACGCACCACATCGCCCGCGGTCAGGCCGCGCGAGGCGACCTTGCCCGGATCGAGCCAGACACGCATCGCGTAGTCTCCGCTACCGAAGAAACGCACCTGGCCGACCCCCGAGATACGGGAAAGCTGGTCCTTGATCTTGATATTGGCGTAATTGCGCAGGTACAGGCCGTCGTAACGTCCGTCCGGGGAGACCGGGGTGATCATCAAGGCGAAACTCGGCGACTGCTTCTGCGTGGTCAACCCAAGCGCCACCACTGCCGCAGGCAGGCGCGACTGGGCCTGGGCCACGCGGTTCTGTACGTCCACCTGGGCCTTGTCGGGATCGGTGCCAGGCTCGAAGGTGATCGTCATCATCAAGACGCCATCGGAGCCGGCCACCGACTTCATGTACATCATGTGCTCGACGCCATTGATCTGCTCTTCCAGCGGGGCCGCGACAGTCTCGGCGATCACCTTGGGGTTGGCACCGGGATAGGTAGCGGTGACGACCACCGTCGGCGGTACCACCTCGGGGTATTCACTGATTGGCAACAACGGAATGGCGATCAGGCCCACCAGGGAAATGACCACGGATAGCACTGCGGCGAAGATCGGGCGTTCGATGAAGAATCTCGAGAAGTTCATTGGCAGCCCTCCTCACTTCGCCGTGATCGAAGTGGCTGCACCCATGGCCACCGTGCTGGCGTCCACCGGCGCGCCGGGGAACAGGATCTTCTGCAAACCGGCGACTATGACCCTGTCCTCGGGCGCAAGGCCGGCCTGCACGATGCGCAGGCCATCCGCGAAACCGCCAAGCTTGACGTCCTTGCGCAGCGCCTCGTTCTTCGCCCCAACCACGTAGACGTACTTGCGATCCTGGTCGGTGAGGATGGCCTTGTCATCGACCAGCATGGCGCTGAACTCACCGCTACCCTGGAGCTGCACCCGGGCATACAAGCCTGGGATCAACAAGCGCTGGGGATTGGCCACCACCGCGCGCAACGTGATGGTGCCAGTGGCGGGGTCGACCTGGTTATTGACGAAATCAACCACCCCGACGTGGGGAAAACCGCTGTCGCTGGCCAGGCCGATGCGCACCGGATTGGCCGAGCTGCTCCGCTGGCCGGCGCGGGCCAGTGCCATGTAGCGCAGGAAGCTCTGCTCGTCCGGCTGGAAGTAGAGGTAGAGCGGGTCCTGGGAGATCACGCTGGTCAACACGCTCTGGTCGGCCTGGACCAGATTGCCGACCGTCAGCATGGCCCGGCCGACTTGCCCGGCAATGGGCGAACGGACCTCGGTGAACTCCAGGTTGAGCTGGGCACTGGCCAGTGCCGCTTCTGCCGCGCGTACATCGGCGGCGCCCTGGGTCGCGGCGGCGCGGCGAGTATCGAACAGCTCGCGGGAAATCGCATTGACCGCAACCAGCACTTGCGCCCGCTGCTCTTGCACCCGGGCAAGCTCTGCCGTCGCTCGCGCCCGGGCAAGTTGCGCCTGGGCGCTGTCATAGGAGGCCTTGTACGGCCGTGGATCGATCCGATACAGCAAGTCGCCGGGCTTGACCTCGTCGCCTTCCTTGAATGCGATGCGCTCTATATAGCCGCTGACCCGCGCCCGGACCTCGACCGCATCGGTGGCGGCAATGCGCCCGCTGAACTCGTCCCACTGGCGCACCGGCTTGATCACCACCTGGGCCGCGCTGACCTGGGCCGCCGCAGGGACACCCGCTTGGCCGCTGTCGTCACTGCACGCCGTCAGCGCCGCTGCGATCGAGGCGATGACAACCAGGGAAGTCCCTGGCCCGAATGAAGTCCAATATCGCTTTAGGTCAGGCACAACCGTCTCCTTTGAGTGATTTCGGAGCGCGCCTGGCCCTGCGCCGGCATCAGTAGATGCAACGTTGCCGCGAGAGACAGGCGAGGGTCGAAATCGAAAGAGGGAATGAAAAATAAGTTGCGCACGACGCAACTTGCACAATCGGAAAGCCTGACCACTGGTTTGAGCTGGCCTGCGTTGGCTTTCGGCATGTGCACGATGCCATTCGGACCTTTGCGAGGGTTACATCGATGCCACGAAAGCCGTGCCCGATCCTGCGAGCGGACGCAGGGCTCCCCATGCTGTCCGGCTTGGCCACAGGTGCATGGAAGCCATGCACCGCATGCCGCTCAAGGCCCGGGCGCCCTGGCGGGCGCGGCTCCCAGCCCGGTGATGTAGTCAGCCAGGGCCTGGCGCTCGCTGTCCTGGCGAATTTGCAGGGAAATTCCGCGCATCCAGATACCCAGCGTACCGGCATGTTCTTCACTGCCCCGGATGCCCTGGGCGTAATGCTCGAGCTGGCGCTGCAGGTAGGCACCATCGAGGAGGTTGAGCCTGGGCGTCTTGAGATGGGCGAAACCCTGGCCTTGCGGACCATGGCAACCAGCGCAGGTCCCCTGGTACAGATCCCTTCCCTGGGGGGTGTTTGCCGTACCGGACGTCTCGGTCAAGCCAGCCTCCAGGACGGAGTAGTAGCGAGCCAGGCTGGGCAACACGGCATCATCCAGGCTCGCCGCCATGGCCCGCATCTGCAGGCCATGGCTGTCGCGCGCATCGTAGCCGCGGCGTCCGGCCTTGAAGTCCTGCAACTGGCTCAA
This sequence comes from Pseudomonas sp. FW507-12TSA, assembly GCF_058781435.1. Lineage (NCBI taxonomy): Bacteria > Pseudomonadati > Pseudomonadota > Gammaproteobacteria > Pseudomonadales > Pseudomonadaceae > Pseudomonas > Pseudomonas sp. FW507-12TSA. The sequence goes on along the minus strand of NZ_JBYSWT010000027.1, from coordinate 36,106 downwards.
CAGGTAGTCGGCTTGCTGGCCGGCCAGGCGCGGTGCGCCCAGCAGCGGATTGCCCTGCCCCCGGTCGCCATGGCAGGCGACACAGGCCTGGGCCTCGGGAGGCGGCGCAGCGGCCATGGCACTACCGGTCGCGGCCAGCAGGAGCAGCCCGACATAGAGCGGTTTGTTCATCGGTTCAGGTTCCCTGTTGTAGTTCTTGCCGGGCGATCCGCTGCAGCAGCCGGTTGCGGACCTGCTCGACGTTGGCCGGCACGCCCTGGCGCCAGGAATGCACTTCGGCCTCGGTATAAGGTTTGAAATCGCTGGGTAGTTGCTCGGCGCCAAAGCGCACCAGCATCCAGTTGAGCACGCCGGCCAGGGCCTGGTCGGAGAGTCCCGAAAGCGCCGAACCGGGCACCTGGACCAGGTATTCGCGACCGCCGGCAACGCCCAGGAACTTGCCCAACTGCCCCGGGAACGCCGGCACCTGGCGCTGGGGGTTGCCTTCCCCGCCCGGCAGGTGGCAGCCCTGGCAGTTGAGCATGTAGTCCACCTGGGCAGGCTCGGTGGCGCTGGCCACCGGTGCATCGGTCGCCCACGCGACAAGGACCAGCAGCGCGAAGCGCGCCACGCTCACGACTCCTTCACCCCGATCACCACCGACAGCGAACAGTGGTACGGCATGTCCGCATGGCTGCCAGAGCACCAGTTCAGGTCGTTGGAACTCTGCGGCCGATACAGCGGCGTATCGCCCTGGTCACGCTGGCACACGCAACGCCCGCAATTGCTCTTGCCGCAGCAGTCGTTGTAGGAAATCACATAGTCGCGGCCGTCGGCGGGGTTGCGGCAGGTGCCGATCCAGGTGATGTCCGAACGCACGGTACCGGGTGGGCAACTGTTGGCCGTCCCCCCGCAGCAACCGCAGAGGAAACCGTCGATGGCGCAATAGCGCCAGTAGTCGCAACTGTTCGGATCACCGCTCTCCACCAGGGCCGTACCGTCCTTCGCGAAGGCACCGGTGCGCAGTACCGGCAACAGGGTGGTGGCACCGACGCCTATCATCAGGGTCCCCAGGCCGCCGAGAAAACCCCGCCGCGAACTGCCGCGGGCGACCCGCCGGGAGAACATCTCGGCAGCTTCGTCGAACCATCTGATCGCCATGCTCAGTGCACCTGCTTGTAGAGTGAGTCGCCAGGCGCTTGCTGCGTGGCCTGCAAGGACTGGATCGAGGAATGCCCCAGCGCCTGGGCTTCCAGCAGGCTTTCCAGGTGTTCGCGGGAATTGATCAGGCCGTGGGCGGCCACGGTGCCCTGGGCATCGATCAGCACGCCATAGGGCAACTTGCTGATCTGGTAGGCCAGGCCCACTTCCCGGGACAACAGGTAGGGAAATGCCCACAGTTGCTGGGCCTCGATGAACGACCGGTGAGCCTGCGGCTCGCCGTCACTGGCCAGTACGATGCGCAACTGTGCCCGCTCATGCTGGGCCAGGGACTTGAGCACCGGCAGCAAGGTCTTGCACACCGGGCAGCTCTCCGACAGGAAGAACAACAAGGTCGATTGTCCCATCAGGCTGGCGCCACCCAGGCTCACCGAACCGCCGGTGAGACTGGGCAGATTGAAGCCTGGTGCCTGCTCGCCGGCCTGGATCGCCTTGCCCAGGGACAACGCGCCCACCGGCCTGATGCGTTCGTGCAGCACTCCGACCTGGCGGGCCAGGGCCCAGACCGCAACGATCAGGGCCAGGGTCATCAGCCAGGAAAACACCGTGGATATCAGCAGCGCCTGGATCATGTTCATCACAACTCCTTGAGCAAGGCGTGGTTGGAAATCAGTACGTGCGCCAGTTGGTAGATCGCCACCCCGGCCATGAGCGCCAGGCCCAGGGTCAGAGCGTCGAACCCCTGCAGCGGACGATCGGTCATGGGCAGCAGCAGGTTGAAGGCCATCAGCACCAGCAACAGGTTGCGCCAGACCAGGGCCGCGGCCGGCGGCTGGCGGCGAGCGCCCAGGTGGCAGCCGCAGTCTTCGACCCGTCCCAGGCTGGCGGCGAGCACCAGGGCATAGCCGCCCAGCAGGAGCGCCGCGGGGATGGCGCTCCAGCCCAGCCAGGGACTGCACAACAGGCCCACGGCCGCCAGCAGCTCCAGCGCCGGTAGCAACAGCAGCAGGACCCCGCGCAGCACCGCAGGCAGCCACTGGCCCCAGGCCTGGCCATAACCCTCCAGCACCAGGGCGAAACCTTGTCGATCGCGCAATTTGCCCAGGCCGCCCAGGCCCAGCAACAGGGCCAGGCCCAGGGCGCTGAACAGGTGGATCAACGGGTCGTGCAGCCAGCTGAAGGTCACCATGGCATCACCACGTTCATGAAGCCCAGCGGGATATCACCGATGCTGCGCAAGTGCTGGCCAGTGTCGGCGTCGTAGAGATTGATGCCCTGGCGCAACAGCGGGGCCAGCCCCGCGTCGCCCCCGGTGAGATAGACCCAGAGCGTGAACAGCTTCGGCATCGGCACCAGCCAATCCAGGCTGTACAGTCGCGGGTGCTGGCCCTGGCTGACGCCGATGGCGGTGCTCTGCTCCTTGAGTTCGATCCGAGCCAGGCGCTGCTGGCTGCGGATGTCGTAGACCCACACCTCGGTACCGGGCTTCTGGTAGTTCTCCGGCTGGTCCTTGTGCATCAGCACGAACAGCCGGCCACTATCGGCGTGCAAGGCGGTGCCATGGTTGCCGGCGATTCCCCAGCCATCGGCACGCTCGGCGTCGCTGACCAGCGACCATTGCTGCTGTAGTGCAACCCCCTGGGCATTCATGCGCAGGCTGTAGGCGCGGTTTTTCTGGGAGACGAAGAACCACTCGTCCCCCCGGCGCATGCCGGTGGTCAGCAGCAGGTCCTGTAGCGGATCGAACAGCGGCGCAGTGCGCTCCTGGGAGGCCACATGGCCCTGCTCGTCGAGACGCAAGTGGAAGAAACCGCCATTGCCGCAAATCGCATAGAAATCACGGGGGCCGGCCGGGTAGATGGAGGCACAGCCGGGGATCGGCACTTCCTCGACGAAACGCCGCTGCTGCAGGTCGACGATGGAGATCGACTGGGCCGGAGTGAAGTTGAGCACCAGCAGGAAGCGTTCATCGTCGGAAAGCACGCTGAGCCCGGTGGAGATCAAGGCGCTCATGCGCTTGGCCGGGATCGGGATCTCGTGCTTGGGGCTCAGGGTCCGGGCGTCGTAGACGCTGACCACATCCGAACGAGTGCCGCGCACGCCGCGGCTGAAATAGATCTCGGTGGCATACAGCTCGTCGCGCTGTTGCGACATCACCAGGCCGTTGGACCAGGTCCCGGTGCTCAGCAGGCCCAGGTTGCGGCCGTTGTCATCGAACAGGTAGGCGCGGCCATCGACCATGCTCGGTGCATTGCTGCCCCAGATCCAGAACCAGTGTTGGCCACGATGGTCATCCAGGACTTCGACCCCCGCCTGCTCGGGGACGAATCCGGCCAGGGCCGCGCCGCTGGCGATGGTGAGCGACAGGCCACAGAGCCAGTATCGAAATGAACGCATCAGCATAAGGAGGGGGTTCCTTGGCGTCGGCCCTATGGAGGCCGATCTGTTTTGGCCGAAGTCTATCCACGACCAGCAAGAGACGACTTGCCCGGCGATGACAGCTCGCTTGTCATCCCGCGCCAGCCACCTGCCACGGCCGGCTGGTGCCCGCACAAAGACGGGCAAGCCTTGACTTGAAGGGCAGATCCCTGTGCAGTTGCCGCACTAGGACAAGAGGTGCGGCATGACGGCGATCCACAAGGCAAAGACTTCCCCCGACCGACCCATGTTTCGTCCCCCCACCCAGGCCTGGTCGGTGCGCACGGTGCTGTCCGAGGATTTCTTCCGGCGCTTCAGTCCACTGTTCGCCCCGCACCTGGAAGCGCTCGGCATCGATGACCTGCTGTTGCAACAGGCCGACGTGGAGATTCCGGGAGAGCAATACATCGCCCTGTGGGAGGCGGCCAGCAAGGACAACCCCAATATCGGCCTGGAGCTGGGCGGCCGGACCGAGGCCAATGACTTCGGCGCCCTGGGCCATGCGCTGCATTGCGCCACCAGCGTCGAGATGGCATTGCGCACGCTGCAGCGCTTCATCGTGGTGTTCTCCCAGGAGTCGACCATCAACGTGCAGTGCAATGCCCGCTCGGCCAGTGTCGAGTACCTGGTCAATGCCCCGGCCATTCTCTATCGCCGACAGGACTCGGAGTTCGCCATCGCCTCCATCCTGCGCCAGTTCGAGCTGATCACAGGCAGCGCGATCAAGCCACTGCGGGTGGACTTCGAGCATGGCAAGCCGGCGGATATCTCGGTGCACAAGCGGGTATTCCAGTGCCCGGTGCATTTTCGCCAGCCATCGAACCGCATCCATTTCGCCGCCGATGCCATGCGCCTGCCGGTGGCCCACGGCAACGAGCGCCTGTACCAGGCCCTGGTGCCCTACCTGGAGCAGGAACGCCGGAACCGCAGTATCGGCGACGAGATCCTGCTCCAGGTCTCGCACCTGATCGCGACCGGCATGAGCAGCGGCGCCCTGTCACTGGATGACGTCAGCCAGCGACTGGGGCTCAACCGGCGCACGCTGCAACGCCGCCTGAAGGATCAGGACATCGAGTTTTCTTCGCTGACCGAGGACGTGCGCCGAGACATGGCCATGGCCTACATGCGGGGCTCGGACTATTCGGTGACCGAGATCTCGCTGCTGGTGGGTTATGCCGAATCCAGCTCCTTCACCCGCGCCTTCCGCCGCTGGACCGGCTTGTCGCCGCAGCAGTACCGCGCTTCCTGCCTGCCCCAGGGGTGAGTCCCCTGCCACCGGCGCGCCAACGCTGACGCGATCGGCCGGCCAGACTGGCACCGCCGGACAATTCGCCGGAACACCGGCTGGTTACCCTCAAGGCTCGCCCCCTGCCTGCTCCTGGTGCGTGGCAGGCGGCATCCCCCGGCCAAGAGAACAACAATATGACCTTGATCCAAGACCCACTGCGAAGCCCCCAATCCTTCTGGCAGCACGCCTATGGCGACTATCAGGCCAACCCTGCGCTGGACGAGGACCTGAATGTCGATGTCGCGGTGGTCGGCGGCGGCTTCACCGGGCTCAACAGCGCCTGGCAGTTCAAGCAGGACAACCCCAACGCCCGGGTGGTGGTGGTCGAAGCGGCGGTCATCGGCTTCGGGGCCAGCGGTCGCAATGCCGGCTTCAGCACCAAGCTGTTCGGCCTGGAGCCGGAACTGGTGCTGCTGCGCTGGGGCAAGCAAAAGATGATCGATGCCCACCACTACCTGAAGCTGGCGGTGGCTCACACCCGCGAGCTGATCGAGACCCATGCCCTGGGTAGCGACTATCGCCACACGGGGCTGGTACGCATCAGCTACTCGCCGAAGCAGTCGCAGCGCATGCGCAAGACCTACCAGTTGTTCCAGGACCTGGGCCTGGACAGCGACATGCAATGGCGGGAAGCGGCCCAGGTCCGGGAAGATTTCGATTCGCCGCGCTTCAACGATGCCATCTACGAATCCGATACCGGCTACCTGGACCCGTGCAAACAGGTCCGCGGACTCAAGGCCCTGGCCGAGGCGGCCGGGGTGAGGATCCATGAGCTGACCCCGGTCAGCGCGATCCAGCCTGCGGCAGGCGCGGTGATCCTGCAGACTCCCGGCGGGCGGATCCGCGCCGACAAGGTGGTGCTGGCGACCAACGCCTATTCGCGCCAGGTCCCCGGGCCCGAGCAACTCAAGGAGCGCCAGTTTCCCCTCTGGACCTACCAGGTCGTTACCGAGCCCTTGAGCCCGGCCATCTGGGACAGCATCGGCTGGCAGCAACGCCAGGCCTTCGGCGATAACCGGCAGATGCTGCATTACTTCAGGCCCACCCTCGACGGCCGGATCGTCATGGGCGGTGGCGACGTGATCGCCCAGCGCAGCCCGGCCATGCAGGACGCGCCCTCGCCCAGCACCTGGCAGCACTGCGAGGCGCACCTGAAGTGGATCTACCCGCAGTTGGCGAACACCAGGATCGACTACCGCTGGGGCGGACCGGTATCGGTGAACCTGGACATGGTGCCGCAGATCAGCTTCATCGGTGACGAGCGCATCATCTATTCCGGTGGCTGCTTCGGCCATGGCGTGGCCCTGACCCACCTCAACGGCCGCACCATTGCCGACCTGCTCAATGGGTACAAGACCGAGCTGACGGACTTCTGGATCGTCAACCGCAAGTCGATCGCCATGCCCGGCGATACCCTGGCGTTCTGGGGCGGCAAGGTCGCACGCCGGGCGCTCAAGGCCTGGGATTGGTGGGAGGAGCGCGAACTCAGGGCCTGACATGGCCGATCACCGATCATTGACGGAGCGAATGGGCTGCCAACATAATGCGACTATTCAGTCCGATTATTAAGCAACTTCCCATGGCCCGTACCCGCAACGAACAACTGCATGAACAGCGCCGCGAACAGATCCTGTTGGCGGCCGCCCGTGTCTTCAAGGAAAAGGGCTTCCATGGCGCCCGCACCGAGGACATCTGCCAACGGGCGGGCATGAGTGCCGGCGCGGTGTTCCGCTATTTCCGCGACAAGCGCGAGATCATCGATGCGATCGTCGAGATCGAGATCGAGCGCTACACCAACCAGATCCGGCAACTGCTCAGCAAGGAAGGCCTGCATGCGCTGGCCAGGATCAGCGCCGAGGAACTGCTGGCCGAACTGCATTCAGGAGAACTGGATCTCAGCCTGGACAGCTGGCTGGAAGTGACCCGTGGCAACCAGCACGGCCGGATGATCGAAATGGACCAGCGGATGCGCATCGAGCTGGGCGAGCTCCTGGCCACCGGACAGCGTGAAGGCTGGATTCGCCCCGAACTGTCGCCCCTGGGTGCGGCGGGCCTGGTGTTTTCCCTGTTCAGCGGCCTGTGGCTGGAGCTGAGCCTGGGCCTGGCCATCGACGCCAACCAGGCCGCAACAGCCCTGGGCGATTTCGTCCGGACCTACCTGCTTACTCCTCAATCTCAATGAAACCCAGGATCGCCACACTATGCAGAACCCTCTCTCGCGCCTGTCCACCGCCCGTGCCCGGGGCGGCCAGGGCATCAACGAAAAACGCCCCTCGCCGATGGGCTTTTTTTTGCCCAATAACGAGACGAAGTACTCCGTTTATTTTTCACCAAGCCAGCTCAAGAACCGTCATTGGCTACTGATCGCGATCGCCGTCCTCCTGCTCAGCGCTTGCACTACTCCCCAGGTCACGCGCTCGGGCCAGGCCAGGAGCTACCAGGGGCTGCACAAGATCGGTGAGCACGGCATGGGGATCACTCCCCAGGCGGCTCGCGGCGGGCACTATGCCCAGGTCCTGGTGGCACCGCTGCAAGTAACGGCGGCAGTCGCCCGGCAGGTCGCTCCCGAGGTAGCGCTGGAAGTCGAACGCACCCTGCGTCAATCCCTGGAAGCCGAGTTGAGCCGCAGCTTCATGCTTACACCGCGCAACCCTGGCGCCGACACCCTGATAGTCAGGACCCGCATCACCCGCGTCGCTGAAGCCTCGCCGGTCATCAATGCCATGACCACCCTGCTGCTGGGCCCGGTGAAGAACGGTGGACTGTCCGTGGAGTTCGAAGCCGTCGATGGCCGCAGCGGGCAACAACAAGCCTTGTTGCTACTGGCCGACGATGCCGGGTTCGCGGACATCCTCGACAGCTACCAACGCGCCGCCCATGCCCAGGCCCTGGCACGAAGATTCGCCGGTGAAGCGGCTGGCTTCTTCTCTCCACTCGGGCGTGCTGCCCGCTAAGACGAATCGGTGCGAGGGGCGGCGCAGGTTCGCCGTAACCTGGCAACAAGAGGTTGGACATGAAAGAAAAAACCACGGGGTTGCGGAAAAAAATTGGCTTGTCGCTGCTGGCGCTGGTGTTGCTTTACTGGATCGCGCTGCCTATCTTGCCGTTCCTCGAGATACCCCATAAGGCCCTGGTCATTCCCTCCCTGGCGCTGTTCGGCGAACTGCTGACCCTGGTGGTCATGGCCATCCTCGGCAAGGAATACTGGGGACAACTCAAGCTCGGGGCCCGGCGGTTGTTGCGCCGCCACGAAAAACAACCGCCAACCACGGATGACAAGCAAACACCATGAACCAGCCCCCTGCCCTCGACGCCCGCACGGTTTGCCAACGCCTGCGCGAAGCCGCCCTGGGCACCCATCGGCTACAGGTGCTGGATCGACCATGCAAGACTGATCCCCTCAGGGTGGATATCGAGGGTTGGCGCCTGATGCTGGAACTGGACGCTGGCCGTTTGCTGCACTGCCAGAGCTGCCAGGCCCCCGGAGGGTTGCAATGGCAACTCGACACCCGGCAACGCTTCGGTACCGATCCGGTCAGCCTGCTCAGCACTTGGGAACTGGCCCGGATCGAACACCTGCTCGAAACGGCGGGTTGAATCCGCCCCGGGCACACCAGGGCGACTCATTTCAGCCGGTTACAGGCAATCCTGGGCGGCCCGGGAAAAGTTCGAGGGCGCAAAGCTCGACGCCAGCAAATGGCGCTCGTACAGGAACACCTTGCCGCCATTGGGCGCCTTGTACGCCTCCAGCACGTTGTTGGCCGCCACTTTGCTGGGCACTACGATCCGGTAGCTGCGCTGGGTCTGGGAAACCGTGGGGGCCAGCGCCTGCTCACGTAATTTGGGCACTACGCAATCAGCGTATTCGGCGGGAGTCTTGTTCGTCTGCATGACCAGGGTCGGGTCGTTCGGGGCCGTGGCGCAGGCGCTCAGCAGCAGGGAACCTAGGGTCAAGGCAACAACGGGTGCAACACGCATCGGTGAAATCCTGGAAAAGTCTGGTTCGGTGCACAGCGGTTCGGCGTCACGGCGCCGCCGCTGCGTTCATCAATGGACTCCAGACGCCAGGGGGCGGCGTCTGTGACGGTGGCGATTTTCCCTGATTGGCGGGCGCAGCAGAATAGGTGTTTCTTGATTGTCACTATTACTTGAACCGATAGTTACGCCACGTGCAGACTGCCTGACAGCCCGAATACAAATAGAAAAGGAAATCCCCGTGCGAACTTTTGACCTGATTCGTGATGCCGTCTTGCCGGAATTCCGTGAGCGAGTGGCCGACTATCTCATCGACTATGAAACCGCCCTGGGCGATAGCGCGACCGACTCGCAAGAGCGACGCGCCGTTGCCTACCAGTTGCGTGGCTACCTGCGCGGCTTGAACACCACCCGGGTCCTGGGCATGGCTGACTGGGAAGAACTCGACCGGCGAGTGGTGGCGTCCTGGCTGAGCCAGCCACCAGCCTGAAACCCCTGCCCGGCCAGACAGCACTCGGCGGCGGCCGATGGCACGCCGCCCCCGGATGCGAAAGTCCTAGGCCCCGGACTTGCTGGCGGCCAGGTAGGCCCCCAGGCGCCGGCCCATCTCTTCGCCCAATGCCTGCAACCCGCTCATGGGCCGAACCATCACCTCGAACTCGACGATCTTGCCGTGCTCATCGAAGCGGATCATGTCGATCCCCTTGAGCTGCCGGTCGCCGACCCGTGCGCTGAACTCCAGCACCACGCTCAAGCCGTCGGCCGTGGCCAGTTGCCGGTGGTAGGCAAAATCCTCGAAGACTTGCAGCACCGTGCGCAAGATGCTCGCCACCACGGGAGCCCCGGGATAGGCGGTGTGGGCCATGGGCGAACGGAACAGCACATTGGCGTCGAGCAACTCGGGCAGGTCGCCGAGATCCTCGCGCTCGACCATCGCGTGCCAGCGTTTCAAGGAAGCGTCGGCCTGGGGATGCAGTTTCAATGCGGACATCGGGTTCTCCTATCCAGCTTCAAGGGTACGTCTCAAGAACCCTCGGCCCGGTCGGTCCGGGAGCGAGGGCGTTTCAGGCGCCAACCGGCGCGGCAAAACGTTGGCGCAGCAAGGTCGCGGACTGCTCGGCCCAGATCCGGTAGGCCGGTGCTCCGGGATGAAAACCATCAGCGGCCAGCAGGCTGGCATCCAGTGGTAGAGAGTCGCCCAGCAGCGTCAGCTGGGGCTGATCCCGGCTCCACTGTTCCAGCAGGCGATTGAAGTGCCGCGCCCTGCTTCCCAGGTACCAGCGCAAAGGCTGCGGCAAGGCGATGAAGGCATGCATCGGTGGCAGGCGTGAGAGCAAAACCTGATGTACCCGGAATCGTTGCCGCAGGCGCTGTACCAGCGTCGCCAGGCACGCCAGCCAAGCCTCGGCGGTAATCGCGCTGGTGACGTCGTTGACTCCTACACACACCAGTACCGCATCGAAGCCTTGCCCGGGGCTGTCTTCGATCCTGCGCAACAATTGCCGGGTATCGAGGCCAGCCTCGGCCAGCAGTTGCCAGGACAGGCTGAAGTCACGGGCCAGGCAGGTCGCCAGCTGGCCGGCCAGGGCATCGTCCTGGTGGCTCACGCCGACGCCGGCGGCGGCCGAATCACCGACGACCAGCAGGCGCAGGGATGGGCCTTGGCCACAGCTGCCGGCTCGCGGCCCCTGGGGCTCGGGCAGCCTGGGGGTGAACCGACGCACATACAGCCCCTGGGCCAGCAGCAGCGGCCCCAGGACGATCCTGGACAGGCTCTCGATCATGATCCATGCACCCGATGGCAGTGGTGGCACGCAGGCTACGGCGCAATCTTAACAGTGTCAAGATTCTTCATCATGCTAAGATTCGCCGCGCTCCAGCCCTTCTGTCCGACCTTTTCGAGCCGTGCATGACCAAGAATTCCCCGCGCTCGCGCGACTCCTACCACGTGGGCAACCTGGCGCCGCAGTTGCTGGACGCCGCCCGGACGCTGCTCGAGGAAGTAGGCCCGACCCGGCTGTCGTTGCGGGCGGTGTCCGAGCGGGTCGGCGTCAGCTCCACCGCCGCCTATCACCACTTCGCCAACCGCACGCAGTTGATCGGCAGCCTGGCGGCCCAGGGGTTTCGCGAGCTGGCGGCGGTGCTGGTACTCAAGGACCGCGACAGCGGCGGCGTGCAACGATTGCGCAGCGCCTGCCTGAGCTATTTCAGCTTCGCCCGGGGCAATCCCGCGTTGTACCAGCTGATGTTCGGCCCGGAGTTCGCCGGCGGCGACATGCCACCGGAACTGGGCAGCGCCCGCGAGCAGGCCTTCGGTGAACTGCGGCGGATCATCGCCGGCCTGCTGGAGCAGGATGTGCAGAGCGCCGAGGTGCGCCGAGCCGCCCTCGCCGGCTGGTCCTACACCCACGGCCTGGCGTCCCTGGTGATCCACGCAGTGCTGGACTTCCCCGAGGGCACCAGCGACGAGCGCTTCGTCGACAGCACCCTGCAAGGCTTGCAACAGCTGTTCCGGGCCAGCAATCCGGGCTGAGCCCCAGGCGATCAGCGGCAAAAGCCCGCTGGAACGATCATTTTCCTGGCCGAAGCGGTCATTTACGTTGAAGCCAACGACTATTTCTGCACAATGCGTGCAATTGAAAACTGACTAGAGGCCCACTGATGCTCTTGACCTCTCAAGACGAACGACTCATCAAGGCGCTGGCCCAGGCCATCGTCGACCGTCCGCGGGCGACCCTCAAGGAGCTGGCGGAACTCGCCGGAGTGAGCAAGGCCACCCTGCACCGCTTCTGCGGCACGCGCGACAAGCTGTTGCAGATGATGGAAGACCATGGGCAAGGCGTGCTCAAACGCATCATCGACGGTACCGACCTGCAACATGACGAACCCGTGGCCGCCCTGCGCACGTTGGTCAGCGAACACCTGGCCCACCGCGAGATGCTGGTGTTCCTGTTGTTCCAATACCGTCCCGACACCATGCTCAACGATGGCGAGGACGAGCGCTGGCAGTTCTACACCGATGCCCTGGATGCGTTCTTCCTGCGAGGCCAGCAGTTGGGAGTGTTCCGTATCGACATCACCGCCCAGGTGTTCACCGAGCTGTTCCTGACCCTGATCTTCGGCATCGTCGATGCCGAGCGCCGTGGCCGCGCGGCCAGCGCCAACTCGGCCAATGTGGTGGAGCAGATGTTCCTCCACGGCGCCATCGCCACCAAGCCTGCCTGAGCCCTCGCCTCTTGCTCCGGTGCCTTGCCGGAGCATAAAAAAGCCCCGCGGCCCTGGGGCCAACGGGGCAAAACTGGCTGGTTGCGGCCAACCAAAGGAGCTGGACCGGCAAATCCATCCGTACCATGGCCCCTGGCAGAGCGACGCGGCCATGGCACTGCGTGCTGCTGGAGCCCCAGGGACGGTGTCAGCGCCTTCCCTGCGCACACGGATTGCCGATAAAACGCCCGGAGCGGTTCCGGACTGGAGCGAAGATACTTTCATGGCGCCAATGAGTCAATATTGACTCACATGAATCATAAAAATATCCAGCGACCCTGCCCCTGACTACCACCTCGCCGCTCAGTCCAGCTCCTTGCCTGCCGTTTCAGGCGCCAGCTTCAGCCCCGCCAGGCACAGCATGATCGCCGCGAACATGTACCAGGCCGGAGCATTGGGGCTACCCGTAAGGCTCACCAGGCCAGTGGCGAACAGCTGGGTAAAGCCGCCGAATACCGCCACACCGAGGCAATAGCAGATGGACATGCCGCTGGCCCGTATGCGCGCCGGGAACAGCTCCGGCAGCAGCGCCATGTTGGGCACTATGGTGTAGGTCAACGGGATGCTGAGCAGCGTCACCAGCGCCAGCAGCACACCGATATGCGGGTGCTGGTTGATCAGCAGGAACGCCGGGTAGATCGCCAGCAGCAGGATCGGCAGAGGCCAGAAGATCGACTTGCGCCGGCCAATGCGATCGCTCAAGCGCCCGGCATGGGCCGACAACAGCAAGGGTGGCAGGCAAGCGAAGATGGCAGCCCAGGTGGCGATCCCCAGGGGCATGTGCAACACGCTGATGGCGTGGTTCGCCAGGTAGAACTGAATGGTGTAGATCGGCACCGTGGCGCCGATCACCAGCAGCACTCCCGCCGCCAGTTGCCGGGGGTGGCCCAACAGCAGCCTGAGGGAATGGGCGGCGGTATCGCCGTGGCGCCCCTGGTGCCGGTGTACCGGGGGCTCCGGCAACCGGTGGCGGATGTATTCGCTTACCGGAATGGCCAGGATGCCGATGGCGAACACCAGCCTCCAGCCCCAGCTGTCCATGGCCTCGGCGCTCAGCAGGTTGCTCAGGGTCATCACCAGTACACCGCCAAAGACGATGCCCAGGCTCTGGCTGAAGGTTTGCCAACTGCAGTAGTAGCCCCGTGAATGCTTGTCCGCATACTCCATCAGCAGGGTGGTGGAGCTGCCGATCTGCCCGCCCACGGCGAACCCCTGGATCAGCCGCGCGATGATGATCAGCGCCGGTCCGAGCAGGCCAGCCTGGGCATAGGTCGGTGCCACGGTGAACAACAGCGAGCCCGTGGCCATCAACCACAGCGTCAGGCGCAATGCCGCCTTGCGTCCGGCGTGGTCGGCATACAGGCCGATGACCAGGCCACCCAGCGGGCGCATGACGAAGCCGGTGCCGAACACGGCCAGCGACAGCATCAATGGAATCAGCGAATCATCACCGAAGGGAAAGAACAGCCGCGCCATCAGGGTCGCCAGCATGCTGTAGACCAGGAAGTCGTAGAACTCCAGGGCGTTGCCCAGGCAGATGGCGGCAATCGCTCGAGGGTTCTTCACCAAGGGTGGGGCATGGCAGGTATCGGTGATGGAGTTGATGGTTGTTTTTGTTGTTGTCATCGATGGTTCCTCTCAGGGTGTTCGGTTCAGGTCAGGAAACGCTGGGCCAGGCGCACCCAGAAACTGGCCCCCAAGGGCAAGGCCTGATCGTTGAAGTCGTATCCGGGGTGGTGTACCTCGCAACCGCCGGCGCCATCGCCGTTGCCGATCAGCAGATAGCAGCCGGGCACGCGCTCCAGCCAGAAGGCGAAATCGTCGCTGGCGCAGATCGGCCGCATGTCCGGCACCAGCCCCTCCTCACCCAGCCAGTCGCGGATCACCTGGGCGGCCAGTGCACTGGCGCCCGGATCGTTGACCAGCACGGGGTAGCCCTCGCCGAAGATCACCTCGGCCCTGGCGCCGAAACTGCTGGCATGCAGCTCGGCCAGGCTCTTGATCCGCTGCCTGAGCATCTGCCGGACCTCAGGCTGCAGGGCCCGGACGCTCAAGCGCAGTTCCGCGCGTTGCGGTATGACATTGGCCGCGTCGCCAGCCAGGAAGGCCCCGACGGTGACGATGGCGGTCTCGCTGGGCGGCGCGTTGCGCGAGACCAGGCTCTGCAGGGCCATGACCAGCGAGGCGCCGACCACCACCGGGTCCTGGGTCTTGTCGGGCATCGCGCCGTGGCCGCCGGCGCCGTGGATCAGGATCACGATGTTATCGGTACTGGCCATGCATGGCCCGGCCAGCACCCCGAACTTGCCCAGGGGCATGCCCGGCGAATTGTGCAGGGCGAAGATGGCGTCGCAGGGAAATCGCTCGAATACCTGCTCTTCGAGCATGTGCCTGGCCCCGGAGCCGCCATGGCCCTCCTCGGCGGGCTGGAAGAACAACTGCAGAGTCCCGCGCCAGGCAGGTTTGCGAGCCAGCTCCCAGGCCGCCGCCAGGAGCATCGCGATGTGCCCGTCATGGCCGCAGGCGTGCATCTTGCCCGGGATGCGGCTGCGCCAGGGGCGCTCGCCCTGCTCCTGGATCGGCAGCGCATCGAGTTCGGCACGCAACCCCAGGCGCGGGCCCTGGCCATTGCGCAGGGTGGCCACCAACGCGGTGCCGGCCATGGCCGGGTGGATCTGGTAGCCCCACTCTTGCAGGCACTGGGCCACGCGCTCGCGGGTGAGGGATTCTTCATGGCCCAACTCCGGCTGGGCATGGATCGCCCGGCGCAGCTCGATCATGGCCGGGGTGATTTCGGCGATGCCGGGGGTTATCCAGCTTTCATGCATGGGGAATGTCCTGAGTGACAAGGAAAGCCTGCAACGGCGATTGGACCGGTCTTGGCCCAGTGGCTAACCTAGCGCCGGAAAAAGCCCGGCATAAGCCGCAAATACGTTGTCGTGACAACCTTTGGTATTCAGGGGAAAGCGCCGTGAAGCTACATCAACTGCAAGCCTTGCTGGCCGTTGCCGAAGGCGGTGGGATTCGCGCCGCCGCGCGTATCCTGGGGTTGTCCCAGGCCGCGGTGACCCGAGCCTTGCGCGAACTGGAGGAGGAACAAGGCCTGGCCTTGCTGGTGCGCCATACCGGGGGCGCCAGGCTGACGCCGGCAGGCAAGGTGCTGCTCCCTCACGCCAGCCAGATCGCCAGCCAGTTGCAGCGGGCCCAGCACGAACTGGCGCAGTTGCGCGGCGCAACCCCGGCGCGGCTGTGCGTAGGCGTCACCCCCTGGCTGGGCCAGACCCTGCTCGCGCCGACGCTGCGGGCATTCCGCCTGGCGCTGCCCTCAGTCCAGCTGGAGATCTATGAAGGCCTGCAGGCAGTGAGCCTGCCATTGCTGCGCAGCGGCTTGATGCACCTCGCCCTGGGCCCGGCCAGCACCCTGCCGGCCCAGGAATTCGTCCACCAGCCCCTGGTTCGCTACCGCATGCAGGTCCTGGCTTCCTGTGGGCATCCGCGCGGCACGGCGCGCTCCCTGGGCGAGCTGCTGGAGGACGACTGGGTGATGAATTTCGGCCCCTCCGGCCCTGCCCCGCTGGTCCAGCAGTTGTTCGAGCGCCACGGCTGGAGCATCGCCGCCGGGCGTATCGTCGGCGCCCAGTCCAGTGCCATGCTCAGCAGCCTGATCGTGGATGCCGGCATGCTTGGGTATTCACCGGAGCCCATGCTGCTGTGCGCCCCCCTGCGGGGCCGGGCCCAGGCCCTGGACCTGGTCGAACCGCTGGAAGAAGCGCAAGTCAGCGTGATCCACCTGCGCGACCAGCCGCTGGACACCGCCGCGCTGTGCTTCGTCCAGTGCCTGCAGGACAGCCTGAAGGCCTGCGGCCGCTCCCGCAGCCCCGAGCAGCGCCAGCTGGCGGGGATGCTCGAGCTGCTCTTCTGAGCCCCTCACCGCGTACGCCTCGACTGGTAAATGCCGCCATTGATGGCATCATGCGAGGCCCGTTTTCCCAAGGACAAGAAAAGCCCATGGCCAACCACGATATCTCCTTCCTGCCCGACCCGGACGCCGACTCCATTTCTTCCGACGTTGCCGGCTTCGGCGGCCTGCTGGTCTCCACCCAGATCCCGACCCATGCCGACGGCAGCCTGGAGCTGGGCGACATCACCCGGCAAAGCGAGTGCACCCTGCAAGCGCTGAAAGTGGCCCTGGAACGCGCCGGCAGCTCCATGGACCGGGTCCTGCACCTGACCATCTACCTCACCGACATGGCTGACCGCCCAGCCTTCAACGAGGTCTACCAGCGTTTCTTCGCCAAGCCCTGGCCGGTACGTGCCGCCGTCGGCGTGGCTGCGCTGGCGGTTCCCGGCATGCGTGTGGAAGTCACCGCGATGGCCGCCAAGGCCTGACGCCAAGCGGCTGCGCCCAGTGCGCAGCCGCCACCGGGCAGTACACGGGTGCCGGGCAAGCGTTTCGCCGCTACAATGCGCGCCTTGCCCCTGATAAGCCTGATTAGAAAAACATGTCCTTGCCCAAACACCACCTCGAACTGCTCAGCCCTGCCCGCGATGTCGGTATCGCCCGCGAAGCCATCCTGCATGGCGCCGACGCGGTCTACATCGGTGGCCCGAGTTTCGGCGCCCGCCACAACGCCAGCAACGAGGTGAGCGAGATCGCCCAGCTGGTGGAGTTCGCCCGCCGCTATCACGCCCGGGTGTTCACCACCCTCAACACCATCCTCCATGACAACGAACTGGAACCGGCGCGCAAGCTGATCCACCAGTTGTACGACGCTGGTGTCGACGCGCTGATCGTCCAGGACCTGGGGGTGATGGAGCTGGACATCCCGCCCATCGAACTGCATGCCAGCACCCAGACCGATATCCGCACCCTGGCCCGGGCCAAATTCCTCGACCAGGCCGGTTTCTCCCAGCTGGTACTGGCCCGCGAGCTGAACCTCAAGGAAATCAGCGCCATCGCCGCCGAGACCGACGCGGCCATCGAATTCTTCATCCACGGCGCCCTGTGCGTGGCCTTCTCCGGCCAGTGCAACATCTCCCACGCCCAGACTGGCCGCAGCGCCAACCGTGGCGACTGCTCCCAGGCCTGCCGCCTGCCCTACACCCTGAAGGACGAGCACGGCGGGGTGATTGCCTACGAGAAGCACTTGCTGTCGATGAAGGACAACAACCAGAGCGCCAACATCCGCGCCCTGGTCGAGGCCGGGGTACGCTCGTTCAAGATCGAGGGACGCTACAAGGATGTGGGCTATGTGAAGAACATCACCGCCTACTACCGCCAGCGCCTGGACGATGTGCTGGAGGACCGTCCGGACCTGGCCCGCGCTTCCAGCGGCCGCACCGCACACTTCTT
The DNA here is from genome assembly GCF_058781435.1 of Pseudomonas sp. FW507-12TSA. Taxonomy (NCBI): domain Bacteria; kingdom Pseudomonadati; phylum Pseudomonadota; class Gammaproteobacteria; order Pseudomonadales; family Pseudomonadaceae; genus Pseudomonas; species Pseudomonas sp. FW507-12TSA. The sequence goes on along the minus strand of NZ_JBYSWT010000027.1, from coordinate 18,668 downwards.
CGTTCCCGATCCGGACAAGACCTTCCACCGTGGCAGTACCGACTATTTCGTCAGCGAGCGCAAGATCGACATCGGTGCGTTCGACTCACCGACGTTCACCGGCCTGCCGGTGGGCGTGGTGGAAAAGGTCGGCAAGCGTGACCTGCAAGTGGTGACCTTCGAGCCGCTGTCCAACGGTGACGGCCTCAACCTGCTGGTCAAGCGCGAAGTGGTGGGTTTCCGCGCCAACATCGCCGAAGCCCGTGGCGAGTTCGAGGAAGACGGTGAAAAACGCTATCGCTATCGCGTCGAGCCCAACGAGATGCCCGAGGGCCTGCACCGCCTGCGTCCCAACCATCCGCTGAGCCGCAACCTGGACCACAACTGGCAACAGGCCCTGACCCGCACCTCCGCCGAACGTCGCATCGGCCTGGCCTGGCAGGCTCGCCTGCGCGAAGAGCGCCTGGAACTGAGTGCCACCAGTGAAGAAGGCATCGGTATCAGCGTCGCCCTGGACGGTCCCTTCGGCGTAGCCAACAAGCCGGAGCAGGCCCTGGAGCAATTGCGCGACCTGCTGGGCCAGCTGGGCACCACCTGCTACCACGCCACCGACATCAAGCTGGATGCGCCCCAGGCCTACTTCATCCCCAACTCCCAGCTCAAGGCCTTGCGCCGGGAAGCCATCGAGGCCCTGGACGCCGCGCGTATCGCCGCCCACCCCCGGGGCTCGCGCAAAGCCGAGAGCAACCCGCCACCGGTCTACCCCGAATCACACCTGTCGTTCCTGGCCAACGTCTACAACCAGAAGGCCCGTGACTTCTACCACCGCCACGGGGTGCAGTTGATCGACGCGGCCTTCGAGGCCCACGAGGAACACGGCGAAGTGCCGGTGATGATCACCAAGCATTGCCTGCGCTTCTCCTTCAACCTGTGCCCCAAGCAGGCCAAGGGCGTGACGGGGGTGCGCACCAAGGTGGCACCGATGCAGCTGGTGCACGGTGACGAGGTGCTGACCCTGAAGTTCGACTGCAAGCCTTGCGAAATGCACGTGGTGGGCAAGATCAAGGGCCATATCCTCGACTTGCCGCTGCCCGGCAGCGCCGCAGACTCGGTAGTTGGCCATATCAGCCCCGAGGACCTGCTCAAGACCATCCCCCGCGCGCCGCACTGACAGCTGGGCGAGCGCGGCGCAATGCCGTCGCGCTCGCGGCTCCGATCAGGGGCCACATCTGCCGATGGCATCCCCGGCTACAGCGCTATCGGCAACCCCCAGAAAGCTCCAGATGCCACAGCTGCCACAGCTGCCATGGGCGATATCCGTCGCGCTCTACCTTTTCCGGCACCGCAAGCCGCCCCGGCTGTGCCGACCAGCGCGCCTCAGTCTCTGCCCGCCCCGGGATGCTAACCATGCGCTTGCCTTGGGCCCACGCATAACCAGAGCAAGAACCCCAGCAGCGGGACGAAGATGATCACCACTAGCCATGCCCCCTTGTTTTCGGAGCTGGCCCCGCTACGCAGCAGGCTCTTGATGGCCCAGAACTCGATCAGCAAGACGATGACGGCCAACGCGATCCAGATGTATTCGATGTGCATGGATTTCCTCCCGGTCTGTACTTGCTTAGGAAGGAACCTTTAGCCGGGGTTCAGTTTGATTGACCCGGGGCGTCACAACGGAATCGGCGAACCAGGGCTATCTGGCGGGAGCAGGAGTCAGGCCACTATGGCCATGGCGGCTTTTTTTCCGACGGCGGGAGTTCGATGCCTGTTGCGGTGGTCTACTACGCGCCGAGCGTTCGGCAAACAGGTATAGTTGCCGGCTTCGTCGCCCAGCGATTGGATTCAGCGCTGGCCGTGCGTTCCGGGCCCAGGCCCATCAAGACAGAATGGATAGCGTGTGTTCGCAAGATTCATATTCATTGCCCTGCTGCTGACCCTCTCGGCCTGCAGCTCCAACTCACCCAGCTCCGGGCCTCTGAAGGCCGGGGAGTACCGGGTCAAGCGCGGCGATACCCTGTATTCCATCGCCAGCCGCAACGGCACGAACTGGAAGGAAGTGGCGCGACTCAACGGCCTGAAGGCGCCCTATACCGTGGAAGTCGGCCAGGTGCTGAAGGTTGGCGGCAGCACGCCCAGGACGACCCGGGTGGCCAGCAGCAAGACACGAACCTCCAGCAGCCGGAGCAAGGCCCCGCCGCCCCCGCCGCCGATGCCCAAGGTCACCCTCAAGGGCTGGACCTGGCCACTGCGTGGAGTGCTGATCGGACGTTTCTCGCCCACCGGCAAGCTCAACCAGGGCATCCGCATCGCCACCACCCAGGGCCAGCCGATCCACGCCAGCCTGGGCGGCAAGGTCGCGTTCGCCGGCTACATGCGTGGCTACGGCAACCTGATGATCCTCCAGCACGGCCCGTCCTACACCAGCACCTATGCCTACAACAGCAAGCTGGTGGTCAAGGAAGGCCAGATGGTGATCAAGGGCCAGAAGATCGCCGAGGCCGGCTCCCAGGACACCGATCGCGCCCAGCTGTACTTCGAGATCCGCGCCAACGGCGTGCCGGTGGACCCGTTGCGCTTGCTGCCACCGGGCTGAGTGCCCAGCCCAGCGGTTCATACGACCCCAGGCCGTGGCGCTGGCGCCAGCTATTCTCCGCCTTCCCATCCCAGGAGAAATTCCCATGAGCATCAGTAAACGAGCCCAACAGTTCCAGGACCTGCTCCACCAGCGTGGACTCGACCTGACGGTACAAGAACTCCCGGACTCGACCCGCACCGCCGACGACGCGGCCAACGCCCTGGGCTGCGAAAAAGCCCAGATCGTCAAATCCCTGGTGTTTCGGGGCACGCTCGACACGCCTGTGCTGGTCCTCGCCAGCGGTCCCAACCGAGTCAATGAGCAAGCCATTTCCCGTTTGCTCGGCGACAAGATCACCAAGGCCGACGCCGATTTCGTCAAGCAGGTGACCGGCTTCGCCATCGGGGGCGTGCCACCGCTCGGGCATCGGCAGGAACTCAAGCTGTTGGTCGATGAAGACCTGCTGAACTTCGATGAAGTCTGGGCCGCCGCCGGCACCCCCAATGCCGTGTTCCGGATTACCGGCCCACTGACCGCCATCCTGCCCAGGCACCAGGTGATCTGCGTCAAGTAGCCAAGCAGCGAATGCACCCGCGATCTACCCGACGCCTTGCCGCGTCGGGCGCCTCTGGAATCGGTTGACGACTGTCGAGCCGGCGTTTCTAATGCGTCGCCCCACGCAAGTCCCCATTCCAACGACAGGTGCAGGATGCACGTTCCACTCAATTGCGCAGTTCACGACGATTTGCAGCCCCCACTGCCAGCCAGTCTCCGGTTTCATCCCACACCCCGCTCGTTTGCTCCTTTCATCAGGGGCGCGCTATTGGCCCTGACGACGTTCGCACTCCATGGCTGCGTAGGCGCCTGGGTGGACATGCCTGAGGAACAGGTATCGAAGACTGCTGCCCACCGACGACTGATCGAAAATGCCATGACGCCCGTCATCACGCGCACGCAGAAGAGCTCGCCCGAACGACAATGGTGTGGCGCCACACTCTTGGTGGTGATCCTGCCGATCCCGCTCAAGCTGCCGGTGTGCGAGTCCTACAGCAATGCCATCGCCTACGGCAACGACATCAACGGCACTGAGGTACCCCTGCTGCGCTCGAGCCGCAAGATCAGTTCGGACTTCCATGCCTGCGGCCCCTTCATGTTCCTCGGCCCCCTGATGCACGGCTACCAGGGTAATGCGCTCTGCGGAACATTCCGCTAATCGCGCTTGCGCCATCCCGTGGGTTGAAGATGGTGGCCCCGGGCGCGCGCCTCAGGGTCTGGCTCGGCAACTCCCCGAACAAGGCCCGATAGCTGCTGGAAAAACGCCCCAGGTGCCAGAACGACCAGTGCATCGCCACCTCGGCCACCGTGGTGTCCGCCGGGCCGCGGCTGAGCAATTCGCGATGGGCGCTGTTGAGCCGGCGCAAGCGCAGCCATTGGCTGGGAGCCATGCCGGTAAAGCCCTTGAAGGCGCTCTGCAACTGGCGCAGGGACACCCCGGCAACCTGGGCCAGCTCCAGCAGGTTGAGGGTTTCCTCGGGGACATCGGCGGCCCATTGCGCAACCCGCTGCATGATCGCCCGTTCCTCCGTGCGCCGTTGCAAACCACCGGGGTCCAGACGCACGCAGGCGTTGTCGAGGATGTACAGGCAATCGTCCAGCAACTGCTGGGCCAGGGCCTCGCGACTCGGTGGATCGAGGGTCTGTGACAGCCGGGTCAGGGTCGCGCTGAGCCAGCGACAGAACAACGGGTTCTGCTGGCAGGTCAAGGGCGCCATGAACAAACCATCGAGGCGCTCGACTCCCAAGGCCTGGCCCTGGACGAACTCGGGGCCGAACACCACCGCCACCTCCTGGTAGTTCTCGGGGGTGATCCAGATGTTGCGGCTTTCGCCATTGAGCACGTACAGCGCGTTGTCGCTGCGATCGAAACAGAACGCCAGGGCCCCTTCGGGGGCGTTGAAGTTCTGTTCGACCCGGGTATTCATGCGCTCTTCGTAGATTTCCACGCCCTGCAGGTCCAGGTAGCGCACCAGGCCATTGAAATGCCCGGGGGACATCTGCCGGTACTGCTGGACCCAACCTGGCGTGGCCCGGACCTGGTCGAGCACATCGAAGCTCTTGAAAGCCTGGACCTGAAGCGGATTGGACGTCGTCATGGGAAGACCTTACGCACTCTTTTGGTGCGTTTTGCTTCTGTTTAAAGTGGATAGATGGAACCACGAGGCTTGCCCAAGATAGTCGCCAATGCGCCGCAGGGGAAGCCTTGCCGGGATACTCCCGCTCACCTGGGTGCAGATGAAAACAATCATCGAGGTCTTTATGAACGCCCCTTTCGATCAGCTTTCCTCATGGCTGAAAGAGCACAAGATCACCGAAGTAGAGTGCGTGGTCAGCGACCTGACCGGGATCGCCCGCGGCAAGATCGCCCCCACCAACAAGTTCCTGCATGAGCGAGGCATGCGCCTGCCGGAAAGTGTCCTGCTGCAAACGGTCACCGGGGATTTCGTCGACGACGACCTGTACTACGAGCTGCTGGATCCGGCGGACATCGACATGCTCTGCCGCCCCGATCCCTCGTCGATCTTCCTGGTGCCCTGGGCCCTGGAACCCACCGCCATCGTCATCCACGACACCTTCGACAAGTTCGGCAACCCCATCGAGCTGTCGCCACGCAACGTGCTGAAGAAAGTCCTGCAGTTGTACACCGACAAGGGCTGGCAGCCGATCGTGGCTCCGGAAATGGAGTTCTACCTGACCCAGCGCTGCGAAGACCCGGACCTGCCGCTGCAAGCCCCCCTGGGGCGTTCGGGGCGTGCCGAGAGCGGCCGGCAGTCGTTCTCCATCGATGCCGCCAACGAATTCGACCCGTTGTTCGAGGATGTCTACGACTGGTGCGAAGCCCAGGGCCTGGACCTGGATACGTTGATCCACGAAGACGGCCCCGCGCAGATGGAGATCAACTTCCGCCATGGCGACGCCCTGGACCTGGCGGACCAGATCACCGTGTTCAAGCGCACCATGCGCGAGGCCGCGCTCAAGCACAACGTCACCGCCACCTTCATGGCCAAGCCGATCACCGATGAGCCCGGCAGCGCCATGCACCTGCACCAGAGCGTGGTGGACATCGCCACCGGCAAGCCGGTGTTCACCAACGACGACGGCAGCATGAGCGAGCTGTTCCTGCAGCACATCGGCGGTTTGCAGAAGTACATCCCCAAGGTGCTGCCGATGTTCGCCCCCAACGCCAACTCGTTCCGCCGCTTCCTGCCGGATACCTCGGCCCCGGTGAACGTCGAATGGGGCGTGGAAAACCGCACCGCCGGCCTGCGGATACCGACCTCCAGCCCGGATGCCACGCGGGTGGAGAACCGCTTGCCCGGCGCCGATGCCAACCCCTACCTGGCGATCGCCGCGAGCCTGCTGTGCGGCTACCTGGGCATGGTCGAGGGCATCGCCCCCAGCGCCGCGGTAGAAGGCCGCGCCTACGAGCGACGCAACCTGCGCCTGCCGATCACCATCGAGGACGCCCTGGCGCACATGGAGGAGTGCCCGGTCATCGAGCAGTACCTGGGGCGCAAGTTCGTGCGTGGCTATGTCGCGGTCAAGCGCGCCGAGAACGAGAACTTCAAGCGGGTGATCAGCTCCTGGGAACGCGAGTTCCTGCTGCTCAGCGTCTGACCCCGGCGATCTTTCGCACAACAAAAACATCCCACAGAGGTGTCGAACATGCGTCTATTCAAAGCAGTGATCCCGGTCGCCCTGGCGACCTTGTGCAGCACCGCCGCCCAGGCCGAGCCCAGTGTCAGCGTGTACAACTGGAGCGACTACATAGGCAAGACGACCCTGGCCGACTTCCAGGCCCAGACCGGGATCAAGGTGATCTACGACGTGTTCGACTCCAACGAGACCCTGGAGGGCAAGCTGCTGGCCGGACGTACCGGCTACGACGTGGTGGTGCCTTCCAACCACTTCCTCACCCGCCAGGTGAAGGCCGGGGCCTTCCTCAAGCTGGACCGGGCGCAACTGCCCAACTGGAAGAACCTGGACCCGAAGCTGATGACCCTGTTGCAGCAGAACGATCCCGGCAACCAGTACTCGGTACCCTACCTGTGGGGTACCAATGGCATCGGCTACAACGTCGACAAGGTCAAGCAGGTACTGGGCATCGACCATATCGACTCCTGGGCGGTGTTGTTCGAACCGCAGAACCTGAAGAAGCTGGCGCAATGCGGGGTCTCGCTGATGGACTCGCCCGATGAGGTCATGCCGGCGATGCTCAACTACCTGGGCCTGGACCCCAACAGCCAATCGGCGGCCGACTACCAGAAGGCCGAGGCCAAGCTGTTGAGCCTGCGCCCCTACATCACCTACTTCCACTCCTCCAAGTACGTCTCGGACCTGGCCAACGGCAATATCTGCGTGGCGTTCGCCTACTCCGGCGATGCCTTCCAGGCCGCCAACCGGGCCAGGGAAGCCAAGAATGGAGTGAACATCGCCTATGCCATTCCCAAGGAAGGCAGCAACCTGTGGTTCGACCTGATGGCCATCCCCGCGGACGCCACCAATACCAAGCAGGCCCATGCCTTCATCAACTACCTGCTGGACCCGCAGGTGATCGCCAAGGTCAGTGCCCAGGTCGGCTACGCCAACCCCACGCCGGCCTCCCAGCAGTACATGGACGCCCAGCTGGTGAACGATCCCGAGGTCTATCCACCCAAGGAGGTACTGGACAAGCTGTACATCGCCAGTACCCCTTCCCCGGCGATCATGCGCGTCATGACTCGTTCGTGGAGCAAAGTGAAGTCCAACAAATGAACCAGCCATTCTCCCTGGGCGGCGCCAACGGGCACGCCCCCTCCTACTACGCCGCCTCGGTCGGCGCCCTCCCCGGCTACCCATCCCTGGAAGGCGACCTGCACGCCGATGTCTGCGTGATCGGCGGCGGTTTCACCGGCGTCAACACCGCCATCGAGCTGGCCCAACGCGGGCTCTCGGTGATCCTGCTGGAGGCCCGGCGCATCGGCTGGGGCGCCAGCGGGCGCAACGGCGGGCAACTGATCCGTGGCATCGGCCATGAAATCGGCGGCTTTGCCCGTTACGTCGGCCAGGAAGGACTCAAATACCTGGAGCGTGCCGGCATCGACTCGGTGGAACTGGTGGGCCGGCGCATCGCCGAACACGGCATCGACTGCGACCTGCGCTGGGGCTTCTGCGAGCTGGCCAACACCAAGGCCCAGTACGCCGCGTTCCAGGCTGAACAAGAGCACTTGGTGGGCCTGGGCTACCGTCACCCGACTCGCCTGGTGGCCGCGCAAGACATGCAACAGGTGGTGGCGTCCCGAGTCTATGCCGGCGGGCTGGTGGACATGGGCTCCGGACACTTGCACCCACTCAAGCTGGTAATCGGCGAAGCCCGATTGGCCAACAGCCTGGGGGTGCGGATCTTCGAGCAGAGCCCGGTGCTGGAGCTGCGCCACAGGGATAGCGTGACGCTGCGCTGCGCTGCGGGCACGGTGCGCGCCGGACGCCTGGTGCTGGCCTGCAACGCTCACCTGGAAGACCTGGAGCCACGCCTGAGCGGCAAGGTCCTGCCCGCTGGCAGCTACATCATCGCCACCGAACCGCTGCCCGAGGCCCTGGCCAGGCAACTGATCCCGGACAACCTGGCGCTGTGCGACCAGAAAGTAGGCCTGGACTACTACCGCCTCACTGCCGATCGCCGCCTGCTGTTCGGCGGCGCTTGCCATTACTCAGGCCGCGACCCGGTGGATATCGCCGGCTACATGCGGCCGAAGATGCTCAAGGTGTTCCCGCAACTGCGGGACATCGGTATCGACTTCCAATGGGGCGGCAAGATCGGTATCACCGCCAACCGCTTTCCCCAGGTCGGGCGCCTGCGCCAGTATCCGAATGTGTACTACGCGCAGGGTTACTCGGGCCATGGGCTGAACGTCACCCACTGGACGGCGCGCCTGCTGGCCGAGGCGATCCATGCCGGACACAGCCAAGGCCTGGATGTGTTCAGCGCAGTGCCGCACATGACCTTCCCTGGCGGCCGGGCCCTGCGCGCGCCGCTGCTGGCACTGGGCATGTTCTGGCATCGGCTGCGCGAGGTGCTGGGCTGATATCCGGACGCCTCAGGCAAAGCGTCGCTGCAGGAAGTCCAGCAACAAGCGGTTGACCTGTTCGGGACATTCGCTTTGCAGCCAGTGCCCGCAGTCTTGCAGCAGATGTTGCTCGAGGTCGACGACCCGGTCGGGCATGCGCTTGAGGGTATGGGCTTCCAGGACCCCGACCGGGTCGCTGTCGCCCAGCAGGAACAAGGTAGGCTGGACGATTCGGGCTTGAGCGAGGAACTCGCTGCGCTGCCAGTTGCGCTCGAAGTTGCGGTACCAGTTCAACGCCCCACGGAAACCGCGGCCGGCGAAGGTTTGCCGATAAGCCTGGAAATCCTCTTCGGAACACCAGGCGGGCAAGCCCTCGGGGATAGTCACGCCGTCGAACAAGCGGGCCTCGGCCGGCTTGGGTTGCAGCAACGCGTCGATGTTGCCCATGAACAAGCGCAGGCTGGCATCGATGTCGGCATCCAGCTCAGCTTCGGCCAGCCCCGGTTCCTGGAAATACAGGATGTAGTTGAAATGCGCGCCGTGCACCTGGCGCATGATGTCCGTAGCCGGACGCTTGGGCCTTCCGGCAAAAGGCACCGACATCGTCACCAGCGCCGCCACCCGCTGCGGTTCCAGCAGCGCCAGGTGCCAAGCCACCGGAGCGCCCCAATCGTGGCCGACCATGCACACCCGGCCATGATCGAAGGCGTCCATGGCCTGCTGGATGTCGGCGCACAGGGTCAGCAGGTCATAGTCTTCTAGCGCCTGGGGAGCCGAGCTGCGGCCGTAGCCACGCATTTCCGGGACGAAGACCTGGAACCCTGCCGCCACCAATGCCGCCACCTGGTGGCGCCAGGAATGCCAGCATTCGGGAAACCCATGCAGCAACCAGACCGGTCGGCCCTGCTGCGGGCCGGCCACGCGGACGCTGAGTTCGATGCCGTTGACGGCCAGAATGTGCTGCTGGAATGAAGTCATGGCGAGGGCTCCTGGCGAGTGCCAGGAAAACCTAGCAGATGTCCCGCCAGGTACTGAGCATCATCCACCGGCCGAATGATGCAGGTAGCGCACCTGCCCAGCGAGGTGAATGAGTGGGGGCTGGCGTTTCGTGTAGTCGCAGCCGCAGGCTGCGCAGCGGGCATCGGCTCAGGTTGATCCGCGAACTGCGACTGCTGAGCAGTCGGTCGCAGCCTCGCCAGCTAGCAGCTACGAGTCGCAAAGCAGGCTCGTTGGGCTGGGGAAAATCAGCTGGTGGCCAGCCCGGCCATGGACTGGCTTTGCTGGCGGATCGAGCGCTGGGTAGCCAGGACCTTGCCCAGCGCCTGCTCGGAATCCGGGTCCTGCATCGGCGCCCGAATGGCCGCCGACACCAGGCTGATCAGCTTGGCCATGACCTCGGCGTCGGTAGCCGGACGCCCCAGGCTCATGGCCTGCATCAGCAAGCGCAGCTCGGTACCGGCCATTACCCCGGAAATTGCCTTGAGGGCGAACTGCAAGCGCACCCCCAGCTCGTTGCGCGGCAGATCCGGCAGAGCCAGGGCGAACGCCTTGAAAAAGCGCTCGAACACCGGCTGGTAGTGTTCCTTGAGGTATTCCTGGATGAAGGGCGAGGTATCGCTGTACACCCGGCCAAGGAAGCGGATGAACGAACGTCCTTCCACCCCGCCGCTTTCATCACTGCGCTCCATGCCCATGGCCGGGGCGAACAACACCCCCAGCAGGGTTTCGCAGTCCAGGGGGCCATCGGCCTGCTCCTCGCACTTGGCCAAGAGTTCCAGGCGTTGGTCGTTGAGTGGGCCCAGGCGCTGCATGAGCAGGGCTTTCATCAGCGAGTCCTTGTCGCCGAAGTGATAGTTCACCGCCGCCAGGTTGACCTTGGCCCGTTCGGTAATCTGGCGCAGCAGCACGGCGTCGTAGCCGTACTTGATGAATAATGCCTCGGTCGCTTCCAGCAGTCGGGTCTTGGTGACATTGGGGGCACTGAGTTTCTTGGCGACCATGGAGGGCTAACCTTTACTGGATGAAAAACTGACCGTTCGAACAGTGTTTTAAAAAAAAATTTGATTTTTTATACCCGCGAGATTCCCTAAAAGCAAGGGCCTTAGGGACTCTCAAAGCGCCCATAGGCCGTTTTGTGACCAGTGGGTTCCTACCCCGAACCTGTCAAAAAAAGCTCTCGATTACCCGCCCTAGACGGCTGGCGCATGGGAATGAACGCAGTTACTATTCAAACAAGTTTTTTAAAATAATAAATAAAACCAGAGCTTGGCGCTGTCTCGAAAAAAACCTCCATGCCCTTCAAGGCGTGGTTTTTTTCGAACAGGCCGCCGAGCCAGCCGGCGCAGTAAGCAATGACAGAGACGATAATCGAACAAGGTTTGATCTCCCTGCAAGGCATAGGCAAGAGCTATCGGCTGGCAGAACAACCTCTGCATATCCTCAAGAATGTTTCCCTGTCCATCAATGCCGGCGAAAGCTGCGCCATCCTCGGCGCCTCGGGCTCCGGCAAGAGCACCCTGCTGAATATCCTCGGCCTGCTGGATCTGCCCGACAGCGGTGACTACCGCTTCGCCGGCCACGATATCTTTCGCGCCAGCCCCGACCAGCTGGCGGCGATCCGCAACCGCCAGATCGGCTTCGTGTTCCAGAGCTTCAACCTGCTGCCGCGCCTCAGCGCCCTGGACAACGTCGCCCTGCCCCTGAGCTACCGGGGCGTGGCCCGGCGCGAATCCCTGGAGCGGGCCATGCACGTACTCGACCAGGTCGGGCTCGGCCAGCGTGCCGATCACCGCCCGGCGGACCTGTCCGGCGGCCAGCGGCAACGGGTGGCCATCGCCCGGGCGCTGGTGGGCGAACCCTCGGTGATCCTGGCCGACGAGCCCACCGGCAACCTCGACAGCCACACGGCCCGGGACATCATGGACCTGCTGCTGTCGCTGAACCGCGAGCGCCAGGTGACCCTGATCATCGTCACCCACGACCCTGGCATCGCCCAGCGGCTGGAGCGGCAGATCCGGGTCAACAACGGCGTGGTGCAAGAGGTCTGCCCGGCATGAGCCTGATGCTCGAGCAAAGCGCCAGCCAACTGCTGCACGAAGCCTTCGTCAGCCTGCGGACCCTGGGCAAGCGCTCGGTCCTGGCCTTGCTGGGCATCGTCATCGGCAGCTCTTCGGTGGTGGCCCTGATCAACATCGGCCATAACGCGGCAGAGGACGCCGCGGCGATTTTCCAGGACATGGGCACCGACACCCTGGTGGCACGCTTTCCCGGCAATGGCGACACACGCACGCCGATGCCGGAGGCTCTCGATGCCCAAGCGCTGAAGCAAGCAGTTCCCAGCCTGCTCGAAGTCGCCCCCATCGCCCTGCTCAGCGGACCGGTGGTGTTCAATGGCCGCACCGCCAATGCAAGCCTGGTCGGAGCCACCACCGGGCTGGCTGCAGCCATGCGCTTGCACCTGCGCGAAGGGCGCTTCCTGTCCGATTTCGATCAGGGCGAGACCTATGCGGTGGTAGGCCACCAGATCGCCCAGATCCTGGGCACCCCGGGACAGCCGCTGAGGCCGGGTGAGCGGATACGAATCAACGACTACTTGTTCCTGGTCATCGGCATTCTCCAGAGCCAGCCCAACGCGGTACTGGTGCCGGTCCAGGCCAACGACTCGGTGTTCCTTCCCCTGTCCGGCATGCGACGCATCTTCACTTCGCCGCAGATCAGCAACGTGGTGACCCGCGCCGCACCAGGCCAGGACATGGAGCAAGTGGCGGCGGCCATGACCCAGGCGTTGAAGACCATATTGCGCGGTAGAGACGTGGAGGTGCAGGTGCCGCAACAGATCATCGATGGCATGACCCGACAAAGCCGGACCTTCGGTTACCTGCTGATGGCCCTGGGTGGCATTTCCCTGGTGGGAGGCGGCGTCGGGGTGATGAACGTGATGCTGATGAATGTCTCCGAGCGGCGCCGGGAGATCGGTATCCGCATGGCACTGGGCGCACGCCAGCGAGACATCCGTAACCTGTTCCTGTTGGAAGCCGTGACCCTGACCGCAGTCGGTGCGCTGTCCGGGGCGGTGCTCGGGGTCACATCGGCCTTCATCTACGCCAAGATGTCCGGCTGGCATTTTTCCCTGGCTGCCGCCTCGCTACCGCTGGGTATTGGCAGCACTCTTCTGGTGGGCCTGTTCTTCGGCTTGTATCCGGCGGTCTCGGCCTCCAAGCTGCAACCGGTGGAGGCGCTGCGCGATGAATGATTGGCGTCTCTGGACCCTGGCCTACCTGTGCCTGTGCCTGACGAGTCCCTGGGGCCAAGCCAGGGAGCTGGTCGCGCCACCTTCGGTGCCCACCATGCGCAGCAGTTACGAACGCAGTGCACTGCTCAGCCAGCAACTGACCGACCTGACCCTGGGAGATGCCGTCTACCTGGGATTGCGTAACAACCGCAGCATCCGCAGCACCTATCTGCAACGTGTGGCACAGAAGTTCGACTTGCGGGTAGCCGAGGACACCTTCAACCCCAAGCTGCTGATCACCGGTTCCTACCGTAGTTCCAGAAGCTCCAGCGACGCGGAACAAAGGGCCAGGGTGACCCCCACCACCAGCCTGCTCAGCGAATATGGCACCAGGCTGAGCATGGCCTGGACCCAGGACCTGAGCAGGGCCGACAATGCGGGGCGCTATCGCAGTGACGGCCTGGACCTGTCGATAGTCCAGCCGCTGCTGCGGGGCGCCGGGTGGGACGTGACCACTGCCCCGTTGCGACTGGCACGGCTCACCGAGCAAGGCAACCGCCTGAACCTCAAGGCGACGGTCGCCCAGACCATCAGCACGATCATCACCACCTACCGGGAGCTGCTGCGTTCCCAGGAACAACTGGCTATTGCCCAGGATGCCCTGAAACGTGCAACCACCCTGCTGGAAGTCAACCGGGCATTGATCACGGCCGGGCGCATGGCCGAATTCGAGATCGTGCAGACCGAAGCCGATATCGCCAGCCAGGAGCTGGGAGTCGAGGAAGCACGCAACCAGGTGGATCTCAACCGTCTGTCCTTGCTGCGCCTGCTGGCTCTGGACCTGTCATCGCGGATTCGCGCCAGCGAAGCCTTGCAGGCATCGAAGATCAGCATCGACCAACGTGAAGCCTTGCGCCTGGCCCAGGCCCAGCAACCCGAATACCTTGCCACCCTGTTGGGCAGCCAGCAGGCCGAATTGGGTCTGGTGATGGCCAAGGACCAGGCACGCTGGGACGTCAACCTGGTTGCGGGAGCCAACCAGACTCGCAACCGGTTCGACACCGACACTCGCAATGGCTCGGAACGCAATTGGAATGGCTACACCGGTGTCGAGATCAGTATTCCCATCGGCGACCTGAGTACGCGCCAGGCCGAAGTCCGGGCACAGGTCAATGTGGAGAACCAGGAGATCCTCCTGGCCGATGCGCGCCAGGTACTCGAGCGCGACGTCGACAACGTGGTGCGCGACCTGGGCACCCGCTGGCGCCAATACGAGATTGCCCAGCGAGCCAGCGAGCTGTCGAAACGCAAGCTGGAAATCGAACGGGAAAAGCTCAGCGCCGGTCGTTCCAGCAACTTCCAGGTACTGAGCTTCGAGAGCGACCTGCGCAATGCCGAGAATGCCCGGCTAAACGCACTGATCGCCTACCTCAACGCGCAAACGCAACTGGACCTGACCCTGGGCATGACATTGGAAAGCTGGGAGATTGCGCTCAATGACTTCTGACAAGCCACAGGCTGGCAAGCGTCGTCGCCACGCCCTACAGGCGCTCGCGCTGGCCGTGGGCATCGCCATCGGCGCAGCGATCCTGATCGATTACCGATCACCGGCAGCCGACCAAACTGGCACTGGCCGCTGGATCGCGATCCAAGGTGCCCAGCTCACCCACCAGATCGGCCTGGTGGGCAAGATCGAGCCGCAGAAGACCATCGTCCTGACGGCGCCTTTCGAAGGGAATGTCCAAGCCAACCTGGTAGAACAGGGCCAGCGCGTCGAGGCTGGGCAGGTGCTGTTGCAGATGGACCCGGCGCTGGTGGAAATCCAACTGCGCGACGCGCTTGCCGTACAGCTCAAGGCTCGTCGTACGGTCCAGGAACTGCGGGACTGGAACAACGGCAGCACGGTCGCCCGGGCACGACGAACCCTGCGTAATTCGCAGATGTCCCTGGCCAACAGCGAGCGCAAGCTGCGTGAAAGCCAGGACCTGTTCAAGCGCGGCATCATCCCGCGCAATGAACTGAACGACCAGGAACAGCAGGCACAGATCCAGCGCATGGACCTGACGGCCGCCCAGGGTGAGTTGCAGCAGGCGCTCAACCAGGGATCGGGTGAATACCGGCAGATTGCCGAGATGGAGTTGACCAATGCCACGGTCAAGTATGAAAGCCTGCGCAAGCTCCTGGAGGCCAAGGAAGTGGTCGCGCCCTTCGCCGGAATAGTCGTTCCACCTCCCGGCGGCAGCTCAGGCAGCAATCCGGCAACCACCAGCACAGGACCGGTACAGGCTGGCGCGCACCTGGGCCAGGGCCAGGTATTGTTCGGCCTGGCCAACATCGAACAGCTGAAGATCGTCAGCAAGGTTTCGGAACTGGATATCAACCAGCTGCACCAGGGCCAGCGCGTGGAGATCCTCGGCGATGGCTTCGATGGTGAACGCCTGGAAGGCGTGGTGGATATCGTCAGCAGCCTGGCCATCCCCAACGATTCGCCCGGGTCCAGCGCCCAGTTCCCGGTGACCCTGTCGATTCCCCAGCTGGCCCCGGAGCAACTGCAACGGGTGCGCCTGGGCATGAGTGCCCGGCTGACCATCATCACCTACAGCAACGACCAGGCGATCGTGGTGCCCCCCGCGGCGATCCAGCGCAGCGCCGAAGGCATGAGCGTGGAGTACCGCCCCGCAGCCGACCAGCCGGCACGGCGAGTACCGGTGACCACAGGTCAATCCACAGCCGAGGGCGTGGAAGTGTTCGGCCTGCAAGCGGGCCAGGTACGCCTGCCCGAGGGCCAGTGAACACCCAGGGATGACATGGCTTGCCAGCCTTGTGGAAACAGCGAAGGTAAAAAAACGCCCCGCAGGGCAATGCCGATCGGTCAAGGAAATCAGGCGCGAGGCTTGCCCGCAATGGCGTTCAGTGCGCTGCGTTTATCCAGCCAATACGCGCTACCGCTAACGACCATCGCGAGCGAGCTTGGCTCCTGCAGGGGATCCTATGCCCCCGGCAGGAGCGCCCGGTTTGCTCAGGTTCAGCGCAGGGCCCGGCGCAGGACCTTGCCGACGGTGGTCTTGGGTAGCTCTTCGGTACGGAACTCGACGTAGCGCGGCACCTTGTAGCCAGTGAGGTACTCGCGACAGTGGGCGAGCAATTGCTCCTGGGTCAGGTTCGGGTCCTTGCGCACCACGAAGATCTTAACCTTCTCCCCTGTCACTCCATCCTCGACGCCAATGGCCGCCACCTCCGCCACCCCCGGATGCAAGGCCACCACATCCTCGATCTCGTTGGGGTACACGTTGAAGCCGGACACCAGGATCATGTCCTTCTTGCGGTCCACCAGGCGGATGAAGCCGCGTTCGTTCATCACCCCGATATCACCGGTGGAGAGCCAGCCATGGCGATCCAGGACCTTGGCGGTTTCCTCGGGCCGCTGCCAGTAGCCCTTCATCACCTGCGGGCCACGTACCTGCAGCTCGCCCTCTTCGCCGATGTCCGCCAACTGGCCGTCCTCGCGTATGAAGCGCACCCAGGTGGAGGGCAACGGCACCCCGATGGTGCCGCTGAAGTCGCTTTCACGCATGCGGGAAATGTCGATCGGACTGATGCTCACCACCGGCGAGCATTCGGTCAGGCCATAACCTTCGACGATCGGCACCCCGGTGACTTCCTTCCAGCGTTGGGCCACGGCGGTATGGGTGGCCATGCCTCCGGCGATCGTCAGCTTCAGGTCGGAGAAGTCGCGCCCACGGAACTCCTCGTTCTCCAGCAGGCCATTGAACAGGGTGTTGACCCCGACGATGCCGCTGAATTTCTCCTTGCGCAGGATCATCTGCACCCGCTTCACATCCCGCGGGTTGGCGATCAGGATGTTGCGCCCGCCCAGGCACATGAACATCAGGCAGTTCACCGTCAGCGACAGCACGTGGTACAGCGGCAGCAAGGTGACGTTGGTTTCCTGCTGGTTTTCGTCCAGTTGGTCGCCGACCCAGGCCTTGGCCTGCATCAGGTTGGCCAGGATGTTGCGGTGGGTGAGCATGGCACCCTTGGCATCGCCCGTGGTACCGCCGGTGTACTGCAAGAAGGCGATATCGTCCTGCGCAAGGTCCACCGGCCGATGCTCCAGCACCGCCGCCAGCTTCATCATCGCCGGGAAGCGAATCGAGCCTGGCAGGTTGAACTTGGGAACCTGCTTCTGCACGTGGCGCAGGACGAAGTTCAGTGCCGCGCCCTTGAAGGTGCCTACCAGGTCGCCGATGGAGGCCACCACGATGTTCTTCAGCTTGCTCCCGGGCATGGCCTGCTCCAGGGTGTGGGCGAAGTTCTCGAAGATCACCACCGTCTCGGCGCCGCTGTCCTTGAGCAGGTGGCGCAGTTCGTGGGCGGTGTACAGCGGGTTGACGTTGACCACCACCGCTCCCACCAGCAGGGTGCCGAACAGGCAGATCGGGTACTGCAGGCTGTTGGGCATCATCAACGCTACCCGGTCGCCCTTCTTCACGCCCTTGGACTGCAGCCAGGCGGCGAAGGCGAACACCCGCTTCTCCCACAGGTCATAGCCCATCTCGGTGCCAATGCTGACATAGGCCACCCGTTGTCGATACTTGTCCACGTGTTCGAGAAACACCTCGCGCAGCGACTGGTAGCGGTCGATGTCGGCTTCGATATCGCTGGGTACACCCGGCATATAGGCGTTGAGCCAGATACGCTCCACGGGCTGCAGGCTTACGACGCTCATTGGCAGTCTCCTTGTTATTTTATTTTTCGACGATGGCGGTGACACCCAACCCGCCTGCCGCACAGACGGAAATCAGTCCGCGGCCTCCACCGCGCTCGTGGATGGCCTTGGCCAGGGATGCCAGCAGACGCCCGCCGGTGGCGGCAAAAGGATGCCCGCACCCCAGGGAACCGCCGTTGACGTTGAGTTTGGCCCGCTCGATGCTGCCCAGTGGTCCTTCGAGCCCGAGCTTGTCCCGACAATAGTCGGCATCTTCCCAGGCCTTGAGGGTACACAGCACCTGGGCAGCGAAGGCTTCGTGGATCTCATAGAAGTCGAAGTCGCCAAGCCCCAGCCCCTCCCGGGCCAGCATGCGCGGCACCGCGTACGCCGGAGCCATCAGCAGGCCCTCGGTGCCATCGACGAAGTTCACCGCCGCGGTCTCCCCGGTACGCAGGTAGGCCAGCACCGGCAGATTATTGGCTGCGGCCCATTCTTCGCTGGCCAGCAGCACCACCGAGGCGCCATCGGTCAGGGGCGTCGAGTTGCCCGCGGTCAGGGTGCCGTTGTTGCGATCGTAGGCCGGGCCCAGGCCGGCGAGCTTCTCCAGGCTGGCATCGGCGCGCAGGTTGTTGTCCCGCGCCAACCCGCGATACGGCGTCAGCAGGTCGTCGAAAAAACCCCGCTGGTAGGCCGCACTCAACCGCTGGTGGCTGGCCAGGGTCAGTTCGTCCTGGGCCAGGCGCTTGATCTGCCAGCGCTTGGCCATTTCTTCGCAGTGCTCGCCCATGGACAGGCCGGTGCGCGGCTCGCCATTACGCGGTAGCAACGGCTTGAAGAACATCCCCGGGCGCACCTTGAGCAGGCTGCGCAGCTTGTTGCCGGTACCCTTGGCGCGATTGGCCGCGAGCAGGGTGCGACGCAAGCCCTCGTTGATGCCGATGGGCGCATCGGAGGTAGTATCGGCCCCCCCGGCGATGCCCACCTCGATCTGCCCCAGGGCAATCTTGTTGGCCACCAGCAGCGCTGCCTCAAGCCCGGTACCACAGGCCTGCTGGATATCGTAGGCCGGAG